>CAXBDR010000035.1:0-25315 GCA_963974265.1 uncultured Rhodoferax sp. | reverse complement strand
AGCGCCACGACTCGGCCGGCTTACACGAAGTGAAGCCGGACAGACGGGGGGCGTCGTTCATCTAGGACTGGCAGTCCTGGCCCGAACGACGGGTCCACTTCTTCTCGGCGGCGTACTTGTCGGCGGCGTTCTTGACCATCGGCTTGATGATCTGGTCGTCGGCCTGGTACCAGTCGCTGGAGAACACCCACTTGCTGCCGTCCCAGGTATGGATACGCGCCCAGGCCGCACCCATGTGGTCCTGGCAGCTGGTGGAGATCGGACGCATCACGTTCTTGAAGCCCAGCGCGTTGAGCTTGTCCTGCGTCAGGTTCAGGTTCTCGTAGCCCCAGCGCGCCTGCTCGGCCGTCATGACCTTGCCCTTGCCGAAACGCTCCTGCGCCGCCCGCACGCCTTCGACCGCGAACATCGCGCTCATCAGGCCGCGCATGTACAGCACCTGGCCGACCTCTTCCTTCGGTCCCGTGCCCTCGTTCTTGGCATGCAGCTTGGTCAGGATCTCCTTGACCACGTCGGAGTTGGTCTCGGTGCCATGCTGCATCGTGATCGCGTTGTAACCCTTGGCTCCCGCGCCGACGTCCTTGACGTCCGGCTCGGCGCCGGCCCACCACACGCCGTACATCTTCTCGCGCGGGTATCCGGTGGCCTGGGCCTCCTTGAGCGCGGTGGAGTTCATCACGCCCCAGCCCCACAACAACACGTAGTCGGGCCGGTTCTGGCGCACCTGCAGCCAGGTCGCCTTCTGCTCGACGCCCGGATGGGTCACCGGCAACACGCTGAGCTGGAAGCCGTGCATGGCCGCACGCTCCTCGAGCAGCGGAATCGGCTCCTTGCCGTACGGGCTGTCGTGGTAGATCAGCGTGATCTTCTTGCCCTTGAGCTTGTCCAGGCCGCCTTCCTTCTTGGCGATATGCTGGATCAGCACGTCGGCGGCCACCCAGTAGGTACCGGCGATCGGGAAGTTCCACTTGAACACGCCACCATCGGCCGACTCGCTGCGGCCATAACCGGCGGTGATCAGCGGGATCTTGTCCACCGGCGCCTTCTCGGTCAATGCGAACGTGATGCCGGTCGACAGCGGCTGGAACACGGTCGCACCGCCGTTCTTGCCCTTGAGGCGCTCGTAACACTCGACGCCGCGGTCGGTGGCATAGCCGGTCTCGCATTCCTCGAACACCACCTTCACGCCGTTGATGCCGCCACGCGCATTGGTGAGCTTGAGGTAATCCGCGTATCCGTTGGCAAAAGGCACGCCATTGGGCGCATAGGCGCCGGTACGGTACACGAGCGAGGGAAAGAACTGCTCCTGCGCCTGTGCGGCGGTCGTCACCAATGCCGACGTCAGGCCCGCACAGGCCACGGTCACCCCCAGTACCAGGTTTCGAATCTTCATCACTTCAGTCTCCTTCAAAAAAAACTTGCACACTCACACAACCACCCAGGCCCCTGGAATCAACCCCACCTGGCATCGATGCATCGGCTCCACCCACGTGCGGGACGGATCCGATGCCCCATGCCGAATGGGGCTGGACATCAGTGCGGGAAGGGCCACAACCGCAACTTCTGCTTGCCGATGCTCCACAGCCGCGCCAGTCCGTGCGGCTCCACGATCAGGAACCAGACGATCAAGGCGCCGAAGATCATGAACTCGGTATGCGAGACGGCCGCCGTCGAGATGTCGACGCCGATCAGCGAGCCGATCCAGGGCAGGAACTGGTTCAGGAAGATCGGCAACACCACGATGAACGCGGCGCCGAAGAAACTGCCCATGATCGAACCCATGCCGCCGATGATCACCATGAACAGCAGCTGGAACGAACGGTCGATCGAGAACGCCGCGGGCTCCCACGAGCCCAGGTGCACGAAGCCCCACAGGCCGCCGGCCACGCCGATGATGAAGGAGCTGACCGCGAACGCGCTGAGCTTGGCGTACATCGGCCGGATGCCGATCACGGCCGCGGCCACGTCCATGTCGCGGATCGCCATCCACTCGCGGCCGATCGCCGAGCGCACCAGGTTCTTGGCCAGCAGCGCGAACACCACCAGGAAACCCAGGCAGAAGAGGTACTTCTCGACCGGCGTGTTGATGGTCCAGCCCAGCACCTGCAGGTTGGACACCGACACCGAACCGGATGCGTTGTTGTTGGTGAACCAGCCGATGCGCAGGAACGCCCAGTCGCAGAAGAACTGCGCCGCCAGCGTGGCCACGGCCAGGTACAGGCCCTTGACGCGCAGGCTGGGAATGCCGAACACGATGCCCACCAGCGTGGCGAAGAACCCGCCCGACAACAAGGCCACGATCAGCGGCATGCCGTCGATGCGAATGAAGGTGTTGTAGGCCGCATAGGCGCCCACGGCCATGAACGCGCCCGAGCCCAGCGAGATCTGGCCGCAGTACCCGACCAGCACGTTGACGCCGATGGCCGCCAGCGACAGGATGAGGAACGGGATCAGGATGGCGCGGTACATGTATTCGTCGACCAGCATCGGCACGCCGACGAAGGCAAACGCGATCAGCGCCAGCACCATCCAGCGGTCCTGCGCGATCGGAAAGATCTGCTGGTCCGCGCGGTAGGAGGTCTTGAACTGGCCGTTTTCTCTGTAGAACATGGTGTTGCCTTTGCGCCGTCAGACGCGGTCGATGATCTTCTCGCCAAACAAGCCCTGCGGACGGAACAGCAGGAACACCAGTGCCAGCATGTAGGCGAACCAGATCTCGATGCCGCCGCCCACGAAGGGGCCCAGGTAGACCTCGGACAACTTCTCGCCCACGCCGATGATCAGGCCGCCGATGATGGCGCCCGGCACCGAGGTCAGGCCGCCCAGGATGATGACCGGCAAGGCTCGCAGGGCCACCGTGGTCAGCGAGAACTGCACGCCGAGCTTGGAACCCCAGATCACGCCGGCCACCAGCGCCGTGATTCCGGCGACGAACCAGACGATGACCCAGATCCGGCTGAGCTTGATGCCGATGGACTGCGCCGCCTGGTGGTCGTCCGCCACCGCACGCAACGCACGGCCGGTGCCGGTCTTCTGGAAGAACAGCGACAAGGCACCCACCAGCAGCGCGGCCACGATGGCGGCGTAGACATCCTCCAGGCTGACCAGGATGCCGCCCTGGAATGTGTCCTGGAACAGGAACAGCGGCTCCTTGGGCATGCCGACGTCGATCTGGTAGATGTTGCTGCCGAAGATCGTCTGGCCCAGGCCGTCGAGGAAATAGGTGATGCCCAGCGTGGCCATCAGCAGCGTCACGCCCTCCTGGTTCACCAGGTGGCGCAGCACCAGGCGCTCGATCAGCCAGGCCAGCGCGAACATCACGGCCGCCGCCAGCGCAAACGCGATCAGGTTGCCCAGGAACTTGCTCTCGATGCCGAGCCAGCCGGGAATCCACTCGGAAAACCGGGCCATGGCCAGCGCCGCGAACAACACCATCGCGCCTTGCGCGAAGTTGAACACGCCCGAGGCCTTGAAGATGAGCACGAAGCCCAGCGCCACCAGCGAATACAACATGCCGGCCATCAGGCCGCCAATCAGGGTTTCGATGAAAAAAGCCATGTGTGCTGTCTCCGCGTTCAGTGACTGGTGCCCAGGTAGGCACTGATGACTTCTTCGTTCTCGCGCACTTCCTGTGGCGTGCCGTCGCCGATCTTCTTGCCGTAGTCCAGCACCACGACGCGATCCGAGATGTCCATCACCACGCCCATGTCATGCTCGATCAGGACGATGGTGGTGCCGAACTCGTCGTTGACGTCCAGGATGAAGCGGCTCATGTCCTGCTTTTCCTCCAGGTTCATGCCGGCCATCGGTTCGTCGAGCAGCAGCACCTGCGGCTCCATCGCCAGCGCGCGGCCAAGGTCGACGCGTTTTTGCAGGCCATAGGGCAACTGCCCCACCGGTGTCTTGCGGTAGGCCTGGATCTCCAGGAAGTCGACGATGTGCTCGACGAATTCGCGGTGTTTCTCTTCTTCGCGCTGAGCCGGCCCGATGCGCAGCGCCTGCAGGAAGATGTTGCTCTTGATGCGCAGGTTGCGCCCGGTCATGATGTTGTCGATCACGCTCATGCCCTTGAACAGCGCCAGGTTCTGGAACGTGCGGGCGATGCCCATCTCGGCGACCTGCCGGCTGTTCATGTGCTTGAAGGTCTGGCCGCGGAAAGTGATCGCGCCCTTTTGCGGCGTGTAGACGCCATTGATGCAATTGAGCATCGAGCTCTTGCCGGCACCGTTCGGGCCGATGATGGCGCGCACCTCATGTTCGCGCACGTCGAACGAGATGTCGGTCAGCGCATTGACGCCGCCGAACGACAGGCTGATGTTGCTCACATCGAGCACGACCTCGCCGATCTTCTTGGTCGCGGCTGCGCTCGGCACGTCGGTACGGGGGGTCATGGGGGTCGCTTCGTTCATGCTGCCGCCTTCACCGGATCGAAGGTCCGGGTGTCGTCGATCCGCAGCGTGGCGCTGACCTTGCCGGTGCGGCCGTCCTCGAACTTGACCACGGTCTCGATGTATTGCTCGGTCTGGCCTCCGTACAGTCCGTCGACCAGCGGCTGGTACTTGTCGGCGATGAAGCCGCGCCGGACCTTGTTGGTGCGGGTGAGTTCGCCGTCGTCGGCGTCGAGTTCCTTGTGCAGCACCAGGAAGCGGCTGACCTGGCTGCCCGCCAGCAACGCGTCTGCCGCCAGGTCGGCATTGACCGTCTCGATGCATTCCTTGATCAGCTGGTATACCTCGGGTTTCTGCGCCAGGTCGGTGTAGCCGGCATAGGCCAGGTTGCGCCGCTCGGCCCAGTTGCCGACCGCGTTCATGTCGATGTTGATCATCACGCAGACCTTCTCGCGCCCGTCGCCATAGGCCACGACTTCCTTGATGAAGGGGAAGAACTTGAGCTTGTTCTCGACGTATTTGGGCGCAAACATCGCACCGTCGTTGGCGCCGCCCTTGATGCGGCCCACGTCCTTGACCCGGTCGATGATCTTCAGGTGGCCGTGCGCGTCGATGAAGCCGGCATCGCTGGTGTGGTACCAGCCGTCCGGGGTCAACACCTCGGCCGTGGCCTGCGGGTTCTTGAAATATTCCTTCAGCAGCCCCGGCGACTTGACCAGGATCTCGCCGTTGTCGGCGACCTTGATCTCGACACCGGAAATCGGCAGCCCGACCGTGTCGGCGCGCGCCGCATTGTCCGGCTGCAGGCAGACGAACACCGCCGTTTCGGTGGAGCCGTACAGCTGCTTGAGGTTGATGCCGATGGAGCGGTAGAACTGGAACAGGTCCGGCCCGATGGCCTCGCCGGCGGTGTAGGCCACCCGCACCCGGCTCATGCCCAGGTTGTTGCGCAGCGGCCCGTAGACCATCCAGTCTCCCAGCGCGTAGAGCAGCCGGTCCACCAGGGCGATCGGCTTGCCGTCCATGCGGTCCGGACCAACCCGCTTGGCCAGTGCCATGAAGGCATGGAACATCTTGCGCTTGAGCACGCCGGCGTCCTCCATGCGGATCATCACGCTGGTCAGCAAGCCCTCGAACACCCGTGGCGGCGCGAAGTAATAGGTGGGGCCGACCTCCTTGAGGTCGATCGTCACCGTCTCGGCCGACTCCGGGCAATTGACGACATAGCCGCAGGCCAGCCACTGCGCATAACTGAAGATGTTCTGTCCAATCCAGGCCGGGGGCAGGTAGGCCAGCACTTCCTCGGCGTGGGTCAGCTTGTCGAAGTCGGCGCCGGCCCGGGCCCGGTCGAGCAGGCTGTCATGGGTGTGCACCACGCCCTTGGGGTTGCCGGTCGTGCCCGACGTGAAGAACATCGCGGCGACGTCGTGCGGCTGCGCCTGCTCGATATGCGCGCGCAGGAAGTCGTCGTGCTGGCGCGCGTAGACCTTGCCGGCCGCGACCAGTTCCTCGATCGCCATCAGCCCGGGTTCGTCGTAGTTGCGCAAGCCGCGCGGGTCGTCGAAATAGATGTGCGCCAGCTGCGGACATTGCTCGCGGACCTCGAGCAGCTTGTCGACCTGCTCCTGGTCCTCGGCAAACGCGAAACATACGTCGGCGTTGTTGATCGGGAACACGCACTCAGCCGCCACCGCGTCCTGGTACAGCGGAATCGGAATCGCGCCCAGCGACTGCACCGCCAGCATGGTCGCGTACAGCCGCGGCCGGTTGGAGCCGACCACGACCATGTGCTGGCCCCGGGCCAATCCGGCCTGGTGCAGTCCACCGGCGATGTCGGCGACCAGCTCGCGCAGGTCGGCCCAGTTCAGCGTCTGCCAGATGCCGAACTCCTTCTCGCGCATCGCAGCCGCATCCGGACGCTCGGCTGCATGTTTCAGCAACAATCGGGGGAACGTGGTCTGCACGGTGTCTCCTTCAATGGCATCGGTCCTTCGTTGTCACCGCCTCGATGGGTCGGTTTGCAACAGGCCTGCCGTTGCCTCCCAATATAGGATTTAATTTGACGTTATCCTGTCGGTCGGACGACAATTCAGGGTTATGGAGGCTAGGGATTTCCCTAGGCTTTTGTCCCCTTTTCCGACCTTCCCGCGCCCGCGCTGATCCATGTCAAACGAACTCTCCCTGCACCATCGCCGGCGCCCACCCTCCGACATCGAGGTGGCCGCCATTCCCTGGATGGCGGTATTGAACGACGCGCAACGCGAGCGCGTGTTGTCCGAGCTCAAGGTCGGCGATGCCTTGCCCGGAGACTATGTCTGCCGCACCGGACGCCATGTCACCTATTGGTTCGGCGTCGTCGATGGCCTGCTCAAGATGAGCAGCGACACCTTCGATGGCCATTCCATGACCTTCACCGGCCTGCCGCCCGGCGGCTGGTTCGGCGAAGGCACGGCGCTCAAGCGCGAACCCTACCGCTACAACATCCAGGCGCTGCGCAAGAGCATCGTGGCCGGCCTGCCGGTGGACACCTTCCATTGGTTGCTCGATCATTCCATCGGCTTCAATCGTTTTGTCATGAACCAGATCAACGAACGGCTGGGCCAGTTCATCGCCGCGCGCGAGATCGACCGCATGGGAAACCCGGACCTGCGCGTGGCGCGCAGCCTGGCGGCATTGTTCCATCCCGTCTTGTATCCGGGTGTCGGCGAAGTGCTGCGCATCACGCAGCAGGAACTGGCCTTCCTGGTCGGCCTGTCGCGCCAGCGCGTCAACGAAGCGCTGCGCGCCTTGCAGGAGCAAGGCATGATCCGGGTCGAATACGGCGGCCTGCGCGTGCTCAACCTCGACGACCTGCGCTCGCGCGTCTTTCCTCGCACCGAACCGACATGACGAAACCCGACACTCCCCCCGGCTTCCAGCGCGCGCCACGCCCGACCAACGCGCCCACCCGCACTCCGGCCCCGGCCCGAGCGGCGTCGTCCGCCGCTACGGGTGGCGCCGCGACCAGTCGCCTGAACAAGCGCATGGCCGAACTGGGCATGGCCTCGCGGCGGGAAGCCGACGACTGGATCGCCCGCGGCTGGGTTCGGGTCAACGGCCAGCCGGCCGAAATGGGCATGCAGGTGAGCCCGTCGGACCGCATCGAGATCACCAAGCAGGCCCAGGGCCAGCAGGCAAACCAGGTGACCATCCTGGTGAACAAGCCGATGGGCATCGTCAGTGGACAGGCCGAGGACGGCCATCAGCCGGCCATCACCCTGGTTCAGCCGCAGAATCGCTGGGCCGACGACAACGCGCGTTTCTTCTTCCATCCCAAGCAATTGCAGAGCCTGGTGCCCGCCGGCCGGCTGGACATCGATTCCATCGGCCTGCTGGTGCTGACCCAGGACGGCCGCGTCGCGCGCCAGCTGATCGGGGAAGACTCGGTGATGGAAAAGGAATACCTGGT
The DNA here is from genome assembly GCA_963974265.1 of uncultured Rhodoferax sp. Lineage (GTDB taxonomy): Bacteria > Pseudomonadota > Gammaproteobacteria > Burkholderiales > Burkholderiaceae_C > CAISIP01. Next base: position 17,479 of record CAXBDR010000035.1, on the reverse strand, counting down.
GCGGGTCAGCTTCACCGGCCTGACGTCGGACCATGGACCCGCGGGCGATGCCGCGTTGCAGGAGATCCGCGAGCACGACCCGGTGACCCAGAACGTGCAGGCGGTGTTTCCGCCCGAACGGCTGGCGCTGCTGCGCCACGGCCTGGAACTCGATGGCCAGCCGCTCAAGCCAGCCAAGGTCAGCTGGCAAAACCCGGAGCAGCTGCGCGTGGTGCTCACCGAAGGCAAGAAGCGCCAGATCCGGCGCATGTGCGAGCTTGTCGGCCTCAAGGTGGTCGGGCTCAAGCGGGTGCGCATCGGCAAGGTGATGCTGGGCCATCTGCCGCTGGGGCAATGGCGCTATCTGGCGCCGCACGAACGGTTCTGATGGCCAGCCATGTCCGCGCTTCCGACTTGCGTGCCGCCGCGCGGCTGGCCACGTCCGCCACGCTGCAGACCACGCGCATCGTCGAAGGCGTGCACCAGTCCGTCTGGCGCACCCTCGGTGCGCCAGACGGCGACCAGCCCGACCGCACCCGTGGCCTGACCGGCCTGGTCTACCGCTGCGTGAACGGCATCACGCAGGCCGTGGGTACGGGGCTGGATATCGCGCTGGCGCGGCTCGAACCCCTGCTGGGCGCGATGGACGCCGCGCCGCCCGACTCTCCTGCGCGGCTGGCGGTGCTGGCCGCGCTCAACGGGGTCATGGGTGACCGGCTGCTGGCCGACGCCAACCCGCTGGCACTGCCCATGACACTGCAGTTCGACGGCAGGACCATCGACCCGGATGCGCCACCGCCGGCCGATGCCGTGGGCGGCAGGCTGCTGCTGCTGGTACATGGCCTGTGCATGAACGACCGGCAATGGCAGACCTGGCGCACGGCCGCCGACGGCTCGCTGCAGCCGGGCCTGGACCACGGCCAGGCGCTGGCGCAGGCCCAGGGCTTCACGCCACTGTACCTGCGCTACAACACCGGCCGCCACGTTTGCGACAACGGGCGTGAGTTGTCGGCGCTGCTGCAGCGGCTGCTCGCGGCCTGGCCGGTGCCGGTAGACGAACTGGTTGTCGTCGCGCACAGCATGGGCGGGCTGGTCACGCGCAGCGCCGTGCACCAGGCGCAACAGGCGGGCCAGGCCTGGCCCGCCCGGCTCACGCGCATCGTGTTCCTGGGCACGCCGCACCACGGCGCGCCGCTCGAGCGGGCTGGCAACTGGGTCGATGTCCTGCTGGGCAGTACGCCCTGGTCGGCCCCATTCGGGCGGCTGGCGCGCCTGCGCAGCAGCGGCATCACCGACCTGCGCCATGGCAACCTGCTCGCAGCGGACGGGGCCGGGCACGACCGCTTCCAGCGCCGCGCCGACCGCCGGTTGCCGGTGCCGCTTCCGGCCGGCGTCGCCTGCCTGGCAGTGGCCGCAACCCTGGCCGGGCGGCGCAGCCGGGTTGCCGACCGCCTGCTCGGCGACGGGCTGGTGCCGCTGCGCAGTGCGCTCGGCCGACACGACGAACCGGCGCGGGCGTTGGCCTTCGGGCCACACGCGCAAGTAATCGTCTACCGCACCGGCCACATGCAGCTGCTGGGCGACCCGGCGGTCGGGCACATCGTCTGCGACTGGCTCGCGCAGGGCCCCGCGGCGCGGCACTGACAGGCGCGCGGCCGCCCCGCCCATCACGCGCCCGCGGGGTCGCAGCCACAGGGGGCACTCTCCTACATCTCGCGGCGGCGCGTTACTACAGCCCGTTCGCGCCCGCCGTTCGACACTGCAGGCATCCTTCGCGCGGCCGGCACAGGAAGCCGGTCGCGGGTCCGAAGGCCACGGCCGCCATCGCTGCACGATGCGGCACAGAGCAACCGACAAGCACATCCACAGGAGGAAACATCATGCTGTACTGGGCCCTGATCTTCTTGGTCGTATCCATCATCGCCGGCGTCTTCGGATTCACCGGCATTTCGGCCGCCACGGCCGGCATCGCCAAGATCCTGTTCTTCATCGCCATCGTGGTGTTCCTGGTCTTCCTGGTGCTGGCGCTGATGGGGGGTGCCCTCGTGTTATGACCGGGCACGGCCCGGCCGGTCGCCCGGACCCGGGCCGCCCTGGCCAGCTGTGACTGCGGTCGCCCAGGGTATTGAAAGCCATGCCATCGCCCATAATTGCGGGTTTCCGATGGCATGGCCGTGACGCTCGAACGCTCCGCCATGCCGTATCACCGACCGAGAGCGGAGTTCCATGAGCAAACAAACCCTATCCTTCCAGGCCGAAGTCGCGCAGCTGCTGCACCTGGTCACGCATTCCCTGTATTCCAACAAGGAGATCTTCCTGCGCGAGCTGATCTCCAACGCGTCCGACGCCTGCGACAAGCTGCGTTTCGAGGCCATCAACGACCCCGCCCTGTTCGAGGACGCACCCAACCTGGACGTGCGCATCGAGCTCGACAAGAAGGCGCGCACCCTGACCATCACCGACAACGGCATCGGCATGACCGAGCAGGAAGCGATCGACAACCTGGGCACGATCGCCAAGAGCGGCACCAAGGATTTCGTCTCGCGCCTGACCGGCGACCAGAAGGCCGATTCCCAGCTGATCGGCCAGTTCGGCGTGGGTTTCTACTCCGGCTTCATCGTTGCCGACAAGATCACCGTCGAGTCGCGCCGCGCCGGCATGGAGAAGCAGCACGGCGTGCGCTGGATCAGCGGCGGCAGCGGTGACTTCCAGGTCGAGACCATCGAGCGCGCGCAACGCGGCACCAGCGTCACGCTGCACCTGCGCGAAGACGCCGAGGAATACACCGGCAGCTGGAAGGTCAAGAGCATCATCGGCAAGTACTCCGACCACATCAGCCTGCCCATCCTGATGCAGAAGGAGGAGTGGAAGGAAGGCGAGAAGATCGAAGGCGACGAATCGGGCGCCACCAAGGGTGGCGAGATGGTCGTCACCGACGAGTGGGAGACCGTCAACAAGGCCAACGCGATCTGGTCGCGTCCCAAGAAGGACATCACGCCCGAGCAATACAACGATTTCTACAAGCAGATCAGCCACGACTTCGAGGACCCGCTCGCCCACACCCACAACCGGGTCGAAGGCAGCACCGAATACACGCAGCTGCTGTACATCCCGTCCAAGGCGCCGTTCGACCTGTGGAACCGTGACAAGAAGGGCGGGCTCAAGCTGTACGTCAAGCGCGTGTTCATCATGGACGACGCCGAGGCGCTGCTGCCGACCTACCTGCGTTTCGTCAAGGGCGTGGTCGACTCGTCCGACCTGCCGCTCAACGTCAGCCGCGAACTGTTGCAGGAAAGCCGCGACGTGCGTGCGATCCGCGAAGGCTGTACCAAGCGCGTGCTCAGCATGCTCGAGGAAATGGCGCGCAACGACAAGCCGGTCGAGGCGGAAAAACCCGCCGAGGGCGCTGACGGCGTGACCGACGTGGTCAGCGAGGAAGACAAGGCGCTGGCGGCCGCGAATGCCGGCAAATACACGAAGTTCTACGCCGAATTCGGCGCCGTGCTCAAGGAAGGCGTGGGCGAGGACTTCACCAACAAGGACCGGTTGGCCAGGCTGCTGCGTTTCGCGTCCACCAGTTCGGACAGCCCCAGCGTCGGTTTCGCCGACTACAAGGCGCGCATGAAGGAAGGCCAGGAGGCGATCTACTACATCACCGCCGACTCGCTGGCCGCGGCCAGGAACAGCCCGCAGCTCGAGGTGTTCAAGAAAAAGGGCATCGAGGTGCTGCTGATGACCGACCGGGTCGACGAGTGGGCGCTGAACTACCTGACCGAATTCGACGGCACGCCGCTGCAAAGCGTGGCCAAGGGCGCGGTCGACCTGGGCAAGCTGCAGGACGAGGCCGAGAAGAAAGCGGCCGAGGAAGCCGCCGAAGCCTTCAAGCCCTTGCTGGCCAAGCTCAAGGAAGCGCTCAAGGACAAGGCCGAGGACGTGCGCGTGACCACGCGCCTGGTCGACAGCCCGGCCTGCCTGGTGGTGCAGGACCACGGCATGAGCACGCAGCTCGCACGCATGCTCAAGCAGGCTGGCCAGCAGGCGCCCGAGTCCAAGCCGGTGCTCGAGGTCAATGCCGAACACGCTCTCGTCAAGAAACTCGACGGCTCGGTGCATTTCAACGACCTGGCCCACATCCTGTTCGACCAGGCGCTGTTGGCCGAAGGCGGCCTGCCGGACGATCCGGCGGCCTATGTCAAGCGCGTCAATGCGCTGCTGACCTGAAGCTCGGTCACGGGCCGGCGGAACCGTCGGACCGCGACCGCTCCCAGCGCAGGGCCCCGCGCTGCAGCGCGGGCCGCAGGCGCAGGAAACCGCGATAGGCCTGCTCCATCATCCAGGCCACGCCCGGCGCCTGACCGAGGCGCGCAAGCCAGCGCCAGCCCGGCAACACCGCCCACATCGCGAGAAAGGCCTGCGCACCGCCGAGCAAGCGGCCGTCGGGCTGGCGTACATGGAACCGAGACAGCAAACGGCTGCGCGAGATGCCCTCGGGCAGGGCCGTTGCAGCGTCGCTGACGTCCTCGAACCGCAGCGACACCGAGGCCGGGAGGTCGCGGTACAAGGCGATTTCGCGCCGGCACAACGGGCAGGCGCCGTCATACCACACGGTCATGCAGGCCCCGTCAGCCGGACCCGTGTTCTCGCGGTGCGGCGTCGCCGAAGCAACACCGTGGTGGTCCGTCGGCGCCGCAACGGCCCTAGCGTCGCCCGGATCGTCGATGCGGCGCGGCCCCGGCTCAGCCATGGCGAGACTGCTTCAACCGTCGGCAGGCATCGCTGCAGTACCGGACGGCATCCCATGTGCGCGCCCAACGCCGGCGCCACACCATGGGGCGGCCACAGGCCGCACACGGCCGCGAAGGCAGCGACGCCTTGTTGCCCTTGAAACCGCTGGCACGTCGGGCCATCTTCGGCGCGTGAACGATGGCGATGCCGCCAACCGGAGCACTCAAGCCTTCTTGACCCAGGCGCTGCACCATCCCGGTCCGGCGACCTGCTTGCCGGCGAACAGTGGGCAACCACCGGCCTTGTCGGACGGCTTGCCCTGGAACAGGGAGCAATTCGTGCACACCTGGCCGGCCGCGTATTTGGGGTATTTCTTGGTGTCCACGCGTTTCGCGTCGGCCACGTAACCGAGGGCGGCTGCCTGCGGATTCTTTTCGTCGAGCATCTCCTGGGCCTGCGCCTGGCCGGCCAAGGCGAGCGCCGCGCCAGCGGACGCGGCGTGGATCATGAATACGCGGCGGTTCGAGGTGATGGACATGGAAACTCCTGGGTTGTGGATTTGGACAAGGCCGAAGTATAGGAAAATACGATTCAATAACATTTCAAATATGGATTAACCCCCAACAAAGGAACGATAATCGGATTCAATTCCGATTCATACATCAATCTCATGCCCACATCAGCCACGGACAAGGCAGTCACGCTACCCGCCGAAACCGGTGACGACGCACCACGCTACCGCAGCGGAGCCGTGGCGCGCATGGCACGCATGCCGGTTGCCACGCTGCGCATATGGGAGCGCCGCTACCGGGTCACCAGTCCCGATCGCACCGCCAGCGGCCAGCGCCTGTACAGGGCCTGCGACGTGCACCGTCTGGCCCTGATCCGGCAACTGACCGATCTGGGCCATGCCATCGGCGTACTGGCACCATTGGACCTGGCGCAACTGCAGGCCGTGGCAGCCACCCATTTCAGCGTCGAGGGTGAGTCGGAGCCGCACGACACGATGTCCGCAACCGTCACACGCCGCTGGCGGGTTGCGGTGATCGGCCCCGCGCTGGCCCATCGACTGGGTCACCCGGCCGTGCTGCGGCAGTTCGGCGCGGTGGTGCACTCGGTCGGCCCCTTCGACACCTTGGCGCAGGCGGCCACGGCCATCGAACAGGAGCCGGTGGATGCCTTGCTCGTGCACGCGCCGACGCTGCATCCGGGCTGGCTGGCCGATTTCGATGCTGCTGCGCCCGGCTTGCGTGCCTTGCCCACGGCGGTGATCTACGGGTTTGCCTCCGACGCCACCTGTGCGGCACTGGCCGCGGCCGGCGTGCTCCTGTTGCGCGAACCGCAGAACGATACGGTGCTCGGCCAGTGGTTGCGTGGCCTGGCCAGGTCCGGCGCGTCCCCCGCACTTCCAGCGCCCCCAGGGCCAACGGTGGTGCAAGCCGCGGCACCGCAACGCCGCTGGGACGACGCACGCCTGTCCGAACTCGCATCGATGTCGACGACGATCGCCTGCGAATGCCCCCGCCATGTCGCCGAGTTGCTGATGCAACTCACGCGGTTCGAAGCTTATTGCGCCGAATGCGAAAACCGCAACGCCGCGGATGCCGAGTTGCACGCGTATCTCGGACAGGTCGCGGGCTCGGCACGCGCCCAGTTCGAGATGGCGCTCGAACGGGTGGCTGTGGCCGAGGGCTTGGCGCTGCCGCGGACGTGATGTGCACGATGCCGAACCCGGCGCGGGCGATCACATCGCCCGCAACATCCGCGCCGGCACCAGCCCGCGCTTGCCGTTGTCCAGGCTGATGTCGTAGGCCAGTTCCGGCCCGTTGCGGCCCTTGACCTGACGCACGGCATTGACCTTGGCGCGGATCCACTGGTTGCCGTACCTGGCCAGCACGGCCTGGCCCACCGCATAGTCGGCCTTGAGCGCCACGGCCGGCGGCGCCCCGGGACGAGCCGCACCGGCTCCGGGCGCCGCAGGCGCCTTGGCCTGGCCCGCGCGCTTGCCCGCCCGCGGGCACAACACCTCCCATTGCTGCGAAATGCCCAACCCGCCACTGGCGTTGTCGCGACCGACGATCCGGCCCTGTGCGTCGCGCCAGCGGCTGCGGCCGCCGCCAATATCGCGGTTGTCCCAGGTGCCGGCCAGGCGGTAGGTCTGGCCGTCGACCGGCGTGATGCGTCCGGCCGTGCAGTCGGCACTGGCGCGATAGACCTTCTGCAGGTCATGCTCCTGCAGGCCCCGTGCGACGCAGGCGGCATCGCCGGGCTGCCAGTTGGCGCACCAGCCTTCGATCGCCGCCCGGGTGATGCGTGCCTGTGCGACGGCTTGCGCGGTGTCGGCGCCCGTGAGCGAGAAAATCGTCGGGCTGACACATTTGCTGCACAAGGCCAGCCATTCGGCGCCGGCGCCGGCGCAGGCGCACGACAGCAGCGCGGACACCAGCAGCCTTGGCAACCAACACGGCGCGCGGCACACACGGTCACGACAGATGGGCTCCGGCATGGCGGCTCCTGCGTAGTCGAAAACCGGATTTTGCGGCAATCCATCGCCGCACGCATCGCCCCGTTCGGGGGACACGGCCCCATGCCGCGATGGAGCTGCCCAGCGCTCAGGACGCCGGTGCCTGCCGGCGCTGCGCGAAAAGGAAGGCCTCGTGCACGCTCAGGAACACCCGGCCTTCGAGCCGTCGCCCCAGCTCGGTGGAGCGCAGCCGGTCCATCACCGGCCCCTTGACCTCCGCCAGCAACAACACGATGCCGCGCGCGGCGAGGCTGCGTTCGAGCTCGGTCAGCACCTCGAGCGCGGTGGCATCGATCTGGTTCACCGCGGAGCAGATCAGCAGGACCTGGCGCACGTCCGGATCCTGCTGCAGCAACTCGCCGATGCGGTCCTCGACCACGGTGGCATTGGCGAAATACAGGCTCTCGTCGACACGCAGCGCGAGCAGGCCCGGCACGGTGTCGACCTTGTGCCGCAACACGTTGCGGAAATGCTCGGTGCCCGGCACGCGCCCGACCACCGCCATGTGCGGGCGGCTGCTGCGCCAGACCAAGGCGCCCAGCGACAAGGCCACGCCGGCCAGGATGCCCGCCTCGACCCCCAGGGCCACGACGCCCAGCGCCGTACCGACCAGCGACAAGGCGTCCGCGCGGTCGTAGCGCCAGGCCCGGCGCAAGGTGTCCAGGTCCACGAGGCTGGTCACTGCCACGATGATGGTGGCCGCCAGCACGGCATGCGGCAGGTGGAAAAACAGGCCGGTGAACGTGGCGATCACCAGCGCCATCAGCGCGGCGGACACGACGCCGGCCAGCGGCGTGTGTGCACCGGCCGCGCAGTTGACGACCGAACGCGCGAAACCTCCGGTGACCGGATAACCGCCGGACACGGCGCTGGCGATGTTGGCCGCGCCCAGGCCCAGCAACTCACGGTTGGGCACGATGCGCTGCTGGCGCTGCAAAGCCAGCGACTGCGCCACCGAGACACTCTCGACGAAACCGACCAGGGCAATCAGCAAGGCCGGCAGCCACAACAGGCTCAGCGTGTCGGCGTCCGGCATGACCAGCGCCAGCTGTGGCAGGCCTTGCGGCACCGCACCCACGACCGCGATGCCGGCGGTCTGGTCGAGCCGCCCGAGCGCGACGGCGGCGGTCGCCACCACCACGGCCACCATCGGTGCCAGCTTGGCCAGCAGGCCGGCCAGCTGCGCAGATACGCCCCAGCGCACGAGCAGCGGGGCCATCGCCCGGCGCGCCAGCAGCAGGAAGACCAGCGTTGCGACTCCGGTGACGACGGTGGGCAGGTTGGCGTGTTGCCATGAGGTGACCAGGCCGGTGAGTTTCTCCATCACGCCGGCGCCGACGATACGCACGCCCAGGATGTATTGCAGCTGGCCGATCGCGATCAGCACGGCCGAACCCGTGATGAAGCCGCTGATGACCGGATGGCTGAGGAAATAGGCCAGGAATCCGAGGCGCAACACACCGAAGGCCAGCAGCATCACGCCCGAGATCAGTGCCAGTTGCACCGCCATCGCCGCGTATTCGGGGCTGCCCGCCAGCGCCAGCGGCTGCAGGGCGCTGGCCGTCATCAGCGAGGCCACCGCCACCGGTCCGACCGCCAGTGTCATGCTCGAGCCCAGCGCCGCATATGCCACCAGCGGCAGGATGCTGGCGTACAGGCCGACCTGCGGCGGCAGCCCCGCCAGCATGGCATAGGCCAGGCTTTGCGGGATCAGCATCACGGTGACGATCAGGCCGGCGGTCAGGTCGCCGGCCAGCCACCCCGCGCGGTACTGCCGCAACCAGGCCGGTACCAGCGCCACGTCAGCGCGCGCCTTCGGCCTGCACCACCGGATTGCCGCGCATGGCCCAGTCGAAGGCCATCATGCCCAGCACCATCGCCAGCACGAACACGGCCGCCTTCGGCTGGCCGCTGCCCAGCGACACCAGCGCCGGCCCCGGACAGAAACCGGCAAGGCCCCAGCCGACACCGAACACCAGGGAGCCGAGCACCAGCGGCCGGTCGATCTGACCTGCACGCGGCAAGTGCATCGCGCCGCCCAGGAACGAGGTCGTCCGTTGGCGCGCCACGAAGAAGGCGAAGACGGCCACGCCGATGGCGCCGCCCATCACCAGCGCCAGGGACGGATCCCAGTTGCCGGACAGGTCCAGGAACCCGATCACCTTGCCCGGGTCGGTCATGCCGGCCAGGATCAGGCCGATGCCGAATGCCAGGCCCACGAAAAATTCGATGACGCGGTTCATGCCATGCTCCCGTGCGAAAGAAGGGTCGGGTCAGGCGAACACATGGCGCACCAGATAGACCGTGGCAAAACCGGCGCCCATGAACGACAGGGTGGCCACCAGCGAACGGGGCGACAGCTGCGACAGGCCACACACGCCATGGCCGCTGGTGCAACCGGAACCGTAACGGGTGCCAACCCCCACGAGCAGGCCGGCAACGATGACGGTGGCCCAACCCGCATCGATGCGCGGAACCACCGGTTGCGCAAACACGGCATAGACCAGCGGCGCGACCAGCAGGCCAAGAAGGAAGGACAGGCGCCAGCCGACATCGCCTGGCCGCCGCGCGAGCAGGCCGCCGAGAATGCCACTGATGCCCAGAACGCGGCCGCCGAGCAGGATGAACGCGGCCGAGGCCAGGCCGAGCACGATGCCGCCGGCCAGCGAGGCCCAGGGCGTGAAATGCATCCAGTCGATGGTCATGGGCGTGGCTCCGTTGCGGACCGGCAGAATTGTTCGTGCAGCACCTGCATCACCGCCTGCGCCTGCGGGCTGTCGATGCGGTAATAGATGGCCTTGCCGTCGCGCCGGGTGCTGACCAGCCCCTCGTCGCGCAATACGCCGAGTTGTTGCGACAGGGTCGGCTGCGGCACACCGACACGGGCTTCGAGTTCGCCGACCCGCTGCTCGCCCTGCACCAGTTGGCAGAGCAGCAGCAGGCGGTCGGGGTTGGACAGGACTTTCATCAGCCGGCAGGCCTGGCCGGCGGAATGGCGCATGTCGGCCAGTGGGGGTGTGACGGCGTCACGGGGCATGGGGCGTTTCTCCCGGTTCGAGGAGGCGCCATCATAGTTTAAGAAGCGATAGTTTGTTTTCGCGCAAACTGTCCGGCCCCGCGGCATGGCAAGTCCGCAGGCCGCCCGGGCCCCCCAGTGGAGGGTTCGGCCGGCTTACACGCAGTGAAGCCGGACAGACGGGGGGCGTCTTTCACCTCAGCGCAGCTTGCCCAGCATCGCCTCCATGTGGGCCATCATGTGGGCCAGGTCGTCGGAGGCGCCGGCCTTGTCGCCCAGGCGCTCGCCGAGTTCCTGCTCGATGAAACACACGGTCATGCGCACATAGGCGCTGTCCAGCGCCTTGCGCACCGCCGACATCTGCCCGGCGATAGCGAGGCAGTCGTCGCCCTCCTCGATCATGCGTTGCACCCCGCGCAACTGGCCTTCGGCCCGTTTGAGGCGGTGCAGCAGGTCGGTGCGCGTTTTCTGGTCGCTGAGAATGGTCATGGCGCATGAGGCCGCAGCGCGGCTGTCGAGGTTCGAACGCGCCATTATCTGGTCACTTGACGACGGTACCGTGCGCGTCGAGCACCCGGACCGTGATCGGAATGCCGCCGCCCACGCTCTGGGTCACGGTACAGAAGGCCTCGAACTGGTCGAGCGCCCGGTCCAGGTGCTGCAATCCGGCGGCCGCGACGCCAAGCGTCAGCGTCACCTGCATGCCCAGCACACGCAGCCGGTTCTCCGGATTGCGGCCGACCTCGGCCATCACCTCGCAGCGGATCGGTTCGGGCGACTGCTTGTACTTGCGCAGCGCAAACAACAAGGAATCGCTCAGGCAAGTGCCAACAGCGGCCGACAACAACTGCACCGGCGAAGGACCCTCGCCCTTGCCCAGCGGCGGCGGTTCGTCCGCCAGCCAATCGGGCGCCGCGCCACCGAACTGCATCGTGAACTGGTAGTCCTGGCGCTGGACCAGGTGCACGGACTCTTTTCCGCCGGCCATGGCTCAGGCCCGGCCCGGGGCTTTTTCCGGCACGCCGAGTTTCTTCAGGATGAAGCCCAGCGGGCAGACGTTGGTGAACCCGAACTGGAACAGGTTGGCGCCGACAAAGGCGGTGAATGCCAGCCACCATGGGCTGACGAAAACCGGACTGCCTTCGACGCCCAGCGCCAGAGAAATCAGGATGAATAGTCCGGCAAAGATGCGGATGTAGCGTTCGACGGTCATGGAATACCTCCTTGGGAGCTTGGTTGAAAAAAAACGATATGCCGGTGGTTCACTTGTCGGCCAGGCGCACGATGCCCAGCGCCTTGAGCACGTATTTCTCGTACACCGGCTCGACGTTGCCGGTCTTCATCTTGCGCATGAAATATTTCTCGAAACCGATCTTGGCCAGGTGCACCCACTTGCCCTTCTTGAACCAGTTCACGTTGCGCGGCGGGATCTGCGGCAAGGCCACGAAGGCGGCGCCCGTGTCGCCCATGTCGGCCAGGCAGATCGCGTTCCAGGTCGCCCGGGCCGATGGCTGCTTGCCTGCGATCTCGTCGGCGATGTTGTGCGCGATCGCCGTGACCATGGTCTCGATCATGTAGCCAGTCTTGGGCGCACCGGTGGGCACCGGCGTGACCTCGACCGGCGGAATCGCCACGCAGACGCCGGCCGAGAAGATGTTCTTGAACGCCTTGGAACGCTGGTGCTCGTCGATCATCACGAAGCCGCGCGGATTGCACAGGCCGGGCACCGCGGCCACCGGGTCCACGCCCTTGAATGCGGGCAGCATCATCGCCAGCTTGAACGGCACCTCGTGTTCCTTGTGCACCTGGCCCTTGTCGTCCAGCTCGGAGACCAGCAGCTTGTCGGACTCGACCTTGGTGGTCCTGGCGTTGGTGATCCACTTGATGTCGTGGCCGCGCAGTTCCGACTCCAGCATCGACTTGCTGTCGCCGACGCCGCCCAGGCCCAGGTGGCCGATGTAGGGCTCGCTGGTGACATAGGTGATCGGCACCTTGTGGCGCAACTTGCGCTTGCGCAGGTCGGCGTCGAGGATGAAGGCGAACTCGTAGGCCGGGCCGAAGCAGCTCGCGCCCGGCATCGCACCCACGGCTACCGGGCCGGGGTTTTTCAGGAACTCCTGGTAGTTGGCCCAGAACTGCTCGGCATGCGGCACCGTGCACACCGAATGGGTGTGGCCGCCATGCGGGCCGGCTCCGGGCACCTCGTCGAAGGCGAGCTTGGGGCCGGTGGTGATGATCAGGTAGTCGTAGGCCAGCGTCTCGCCGCCGTCCAGCGTCACGGTGTTGCCGGGGGCGTCGATCGCCGTGACGGCCTTGGCCTTGAATGCGATGCCCTTGCTCTCCAGCGCGGGCGCGATCGGCATCGTCACCACCGGCCGTTCGCGCCAGCCCACGGCCACCCACGGATTGGACGGCGTGAACTGGAAATAGTCGACCGGGTTGACCACGGTGATCGTGTGTTCCTTGGGCAACAAGGCCCGCATTTCGTACGCGGCGGGCATGCCGCCGATTCCGGCTCCGATGATGACGATGTGGGCCATGGTTGCCTCCTTGCGGTTGATTACTCTGTGGGCGCAGCGGCTGCGCGCGCTGCCATGCGACGCCGGAACACGGCGTAATACAGGACCGGGATGACGACCAGCGTCAGCAACGTCGACACGAAGATGCCGAAGATCAGCGACACCGCCAGACCATTGAAGATCGGGTCGTCCAGGATGAAGAAGGCGCCGATCATCGCGGCCACGCCGGTCAGCACGATGGGCTGCGCCCGCACCGCGGCCGACCGCACCACCGCCTGCTGGAACGGCACGCCGCGCGCGACCTCCAGTTCGATGAAGTCGACCAGCAAGATGGAGTTGCGCACGATGATGCCGGCCAGCGCGATCATGCCGATCATCGATGTGGCCGTGTATTGCGCGTTCATCAGCGCATGGCCCGGCATCACGCCGATGATGGTCAACGGAATCGGCGCCATGATGATCAGCGGCGTCAGGTAGCTGCGGAACTGCGCCACCACCATCAGGTAGATCAGGATCAGGCCGACACCATATGCCGCGCCCATGTCGCGGAAGGTCTCGTAAGTGATCTGCCACTCGCCGTCCCACTTGATCGCATAGCCGCTGTACGGGTCATCCGGCTGGCGGATCCAGTATTCGCCCAGCGCCCCGGTGTTGGGCAGGGCCGCGTCCGCCAGGCGGCTGCGGATGCCGAACAGGCCGTACAGCGGCGAGTCGACGAAGCCGGCCACCCGGCTGCCATCGTCCGCGAGGCGTTCGCCGACGTCGCCCATCACATAGGTCAACGGCTGCAGGTCCTTGGTGTACAAGGTCTTGTCGATGACGCCGCGCTCGATGTGCACCAGCTCGGACAGCGGCACCAGCGTGCCATTGGCCGCGCGCATCGGCAGCGTCAGCACCGTGTCCAGCCCGACCTGGCGCTCCAGCGGCAGGCCGATGCGCACCGGCACCGGGTACTTGGAATGGCCGTCGTGCAGGTAGGTGGTGTTGGAGCCGGCCAGCGCCGCCTGCACCGTCTGCGCCACGGCCGCCACCGGAATGCCGAGCGTCTCGGCGCGCTGGCGCTGCACACGCAGGAAGGTGCGCGGCGCATCCACCTGCAGCGTACTGTCGATACCCACCACGTGCGCGGTGTCGCCGAAGGCCTTGACCACCCGTGCCGCCAGCGCCTGCCGGCCGGCCTCGTCCGGGCCGTAGACCTCGGCCACCAGCGGCGACATCACCGGCGGCCCGGGCGGCACCTCGACCACCTTGACGCGCGCACCGTGGCGCTGCGCGATCGCCTCGAGCGCCGGGCGCATGCGCTGCGCGATCGCATGGCTCTGTTCGTCGCGATGCGCCTTGTCGACCAGATTCACCTGCAGATCGCCCTGCTCGGCGTCGGCGCGCAGGTAATACTGCCGCACCAGGCCGTTGAAAGTGATCGGGGACGCGGTGCCGGCATAGGCCTGCAGGTCGCGTACCTCGGGCTGCGCCGACAGGTGCATGCCCATCTCCTGCAACACCGCCGCAGTGTTCTCCAGCGGCGTGCCGGCCGGCATTTCCAGCACCACCTGGAACTCGCTCTTGTTGTCGAATGGCAGCATCTTGAGCACGACCCATTGCACGACGGCCAGGCCGACCGACAACACCAGCGCGGCCACGATGCCCAGTGCCAGCAGCCAGCGCTTGCGCGCGCTTTGCAGCATCGGCAGCAGCAGCCAGGTGAACAGGCGCTGCAAGCGTCCGGGTTTGGCCGGTGCATCGCCTTCATGCGCATCCGCGGGAGCGCCGTGCCCACCGGCCTTCATCAGCCGCAGCGCCAGCCAGGGCGTGACGGTGAACGCGATGGCCAGCGACAAGGCCATGCCCAGGCTGGAGTTGATCGGGATCGGGCTCATGTACGGGCCCATCAGGCCGGTCACGAAGGCCATCGGCAACAAGGCTGCGATCACGGTCAGCGTGGCCAGGATGGTCGGGCCGCCGACTTCATCGACCGCCGCCGGGATGATGGCCAGCAGCGGCTTGTCCGGCTCGAGTTGCTGGTGCCGGTGGATGTTCTCGACCACGACGATGGCGTCGTCGACGAGGATGCCGATCGAGAAGATCAGCGCAAACAGCGACACCCGGTTCAGCGTGAAACCCCAGGCCCAGGACGCGAACAAGGTCGCCGTCAGCGTCAGGATCACCGCCACGCCGACGATCACCGCCTCGCGCCGACCCAGCGCCAGGCCCACCAGCAGGATCACCGAACCGGTGGCGAAGGCCAGCTTCTGGATCAGCTTGTTGGCCTTCTCGGCCGCCGTCTCGCCGTAGTCGCGGGTGATCGAGGTCTGCACCCCGGCCGGTATCACCGTGTTGCGCAGTTCGTCCAGCCGCACGCGCGCCGCGCGGGCCACGTCGACCGCGTTCTGGCCCGGCTTCTTGGTCACGGTCAACGTCAGCGCGGGGTAGGACTGACCCGCCATCGGCGTGGTCGTCGCAGCCGCCGCATCAGGTGTTCCCGCGGCCGCGCCGGGCGTGAACCAGACATACTGGCTCGGCGTAAGGGCGCCGTATTCGACACGTGCGACCTCGCGCAGGTAGACCGGACGCCCGTTGCTGACGCCGACCACCAGGTCGGCGACCTCGTCGATGGAGGCGATCAGGTTTCCGGTCTCCACCGTCAGCATGCGCGCGGCGCCGCTGCCCTGCTCGATGACGGCGCCGGCGGGCAGGCCCATGTTGGCCGCGGCCAGCGTTTGCTGCAGCGTCAGCAGGTCGACGCCGCGTTCGCGCATGCGGCCCGGATCGAGCCAGACGTTGACGGCCCGGCCCGGCCCGCCGATGGTCTGCACCTCGCGCGCGCCCGGCACACGCTTGAGTTCAGCCTCCAGCGTGTGCGCGACCCGTTCGAGCTCGACCGCCGGCGTCGCATCGTGGCTCCACAAGGTCACGCCCAGCACCGGCACGTCGTCGATGCCCTTGGGCCGCACCGGCGGCAAGGCACCGAGGTTGCTCGGCAACCAGTCCTGGTTGGCGTTGAGCACGTCGTACAGCCGCACCAGCGCCTCGGTACGCGGCACGCCCACCTTGAACTGCACCGTCAGCACCGCCACGCCGGGACGCGACACCGAATAGGTGTGCTCGATGTCGGCGATCTGGCCCAGCACCTGTTCGGCCGGGCGCGCCACCATGTTCTGCACGTCGGCGCTGCTGGCACCGGGGAAGGCGATCAACACGTTGGCCATCGTGACGTTGATCTGGGGCTCCTCCTCGCGTGGCGTGACCAGCACCGCGAACACGCCCAGCAACAAGGCCACCAGGGCCAGCAGCGGCGTGATCGCGTTGTTCTGGAATGCCGCGGCGAGGCGCCCGGCCACTCCCAGCGCCGGCGACGCAACCGGCGGTGTCTGGAGCGTGTCTCTGGATTCCATGGCCGGCGTCACTCTGCGATCGCGCCCGGCAAGCCGGCGCGCACCGGATCCCGTGCGATACGTTCGCCGCTGCGCAAGCCTGCCAGCACCTCGACACTGTCCGCCACCGCCGGCCCGACCCGGACCGCGCGCAGGATGAAACCCTTGTCGGTCGCGACATACACCGCGGTCAGTTCGCCGCGGCGCAAGATGGCCTCGCGCGGCACCGTCAGCCGCGCAGCGGCATTGGCCGTCGCTGCGGTGGCGCCGCTGGCGCGCACGCGCACCATCTGGCCCGGCCGCAGTCCGGTCGCACTGGCCGGCAGGGGCAGCCGCCATTCCACGGTCTGCGACACCGGGTCGGCCGTGGGTTGCATCTCGCGTGCCGTGGGCGCCACAGTGCGGCCATCGGGCAGCACCACGACGACGTCGGCGCTCGCCGCCATCTCCGCCACGCGCGAGGCCGGCACATAGGCCACGGCCCGCAGCAGGCCCGGCTGGTAAAGAGTCAGCAGCGCGCGGCCCGGCAAGGCCAGGTCACCGGCCTCGACATGGGTGGCGAGCACGACCGCATCGAAGGGTGCGACCAGGTCGGCAAAACCCTGCGTCACCGCCGCCTGGGTGCGGGCGGCCTGGGCCTGCGTCACGGCGGCCTGGGCCGACTTGACCTGGTTCTCGATGCTGTCGAGCGCCGCCGCACTGAGGAAACCGCTCTTGCGCAATTCCCGGTTGCGCTCGAGCACTTGCTGCGCATCGCGCAACGCAGCCTGCGCCTGCACCACGGCGGCGTCGCTGCGCGCGGTGTTGGCCCGCATCTCGCGGTCGTCCAGCCGCACCAGCGCCTGGCCGCGGCGCACCGCGTCGCCGGCCTTGACACGCAAGGCCAGCACGCTGCCGCCGACCTGGGCGGCGACGGTGGCCTGGCGCTGCGGCTCGAGCACGCCATCGATATCGAATACGACCCCGGCACCGGACTGGCCGACCGGCACCGTGGCGACCCGGATACCGGCCGGATCAGGCATGGCGGCGCCGGCCTGGGTGGCCAGCAAAGCCAGGACTACGAATACGTGACGGATGACAGACATGGTTTGGTCTCCTATACCCCCTGTAGTATATACCCCAAAGGGTATGTTGTCGATTTTCTGGCACGGCAAGGCGCGAACGTTGACGCGGATCAAACTTCGTTCCGACGCAGCTTGCGGTCGTAAACTTGGCCGATCACCGAGCAGGAGTCACGATGTCGTATCTGTTGTTGATCGTCGAACCCCGGGGCCAACGCGCCGAACGCGGCGTCGAAGCCGGCAAGCAGGCTTATGCGGAAATGGGCGCATTCGCTGCGGACCTG
>CAXBDR010000034.1:0-25375 GCA_963974265.1 uncultured Rhodoferax sp. | reverse complement strand
AAACGCTCGAAATTCGAGGCCTTGGAGATGTCCATCGACGGGCTGGATGTCTCGTGCGTATCGGCGCTGCTGCGGACACGATACACACCGGTGCGGAAGAACTCGTCCAGCACGTCGTTCTCGTTGGTCGCCACGACCAGCATGTCGATCGGCAGGCCCATCATGCGCGCAACATGGCCGGCGCAGACGTTGCCGAAGTTGCCCGAGGGCACGGTAAAACGCACCAGCTGGTCGTTCGAACGCGTGGCCTGGAAATAGCCAGCGAAGTAATACACCACCTGCGCCACCAGCCGCGCCCAGTTGATCGAGTTGACGGTGCCGATGCGATAGCGGCGCTTGAAGTCCAGGTCGTTCGATACCGCCTTGACCAGGTCCTGGCAGTCGTCGAACACGCCTTCGATGGCAATGTTGTGGATGTTCTCGTCCATCAGGCTGAACATCTGCGCCTGCTGGAACGGGCTCATGCGTCCGGCGGGACTGGTCATGAAGACCGACACGCCGCGCTTGCCGCGCATCGCGTATTCGGCCGCGCTGCCGGTGTCGCCGCTGGTGGCACCCAGGATGTTGAGCGTCTCGCCGCGGCGTGCCAGCTCGAATTCGAACAGATTGCCGAGCAGTTGCATCGCCATGTCCTTGAAGGCCAGCGTCGGGCCGTTGGACAAGGCTTCGAGATACAGCGGCGCAACGGCCGGCTGGCCCGGGTCGAGCACGCGCAGCGGCACGATCGACTCGGTACCGAACACGGCTTCGGTGTAGGTGCGGGCGCAGATGTCACGCAGGTCGGATGGCGCAATGTCGTCGATGTACAGCGACAGTATCTCGAACGCCAGTTCGGCGTACGGCAGGGTCCGCCAGCGCGTCAGCGTGGCATCGTCGACCTGCGGATAGTGCTCGGGCAGGTACAGGCCGCCATCGGGCGCCAGGCCTTCGAGCAGGATGTCGCAGAAACGCTGGCCGCTGGCATGGCCACGGGTGGAGACATACTGCATCAGGCCAGCTCCTCCTTGCGAATGCGCGTGATCGGCTGCAACACGCTGGGCAGCGCCTGCATCCGGGCCATCGCGTCGTTCATCGTGCCTTCGCGGGTGTCGTGCGTCAGGATGATGATGTCGGTCTGGTCGACCTGCGATCCGTTGGCGTCGGCGGCAATCTCGTCGGCCTCGCGCTGCAGCATCGCGTCGATGCTGATGTCGGCATCGGCCAGGATGCCGGTGACCTTGGACAACACGCCCGCCTGGTCGGCCACGCGCAGGCGAAGGTAGTAGCTGGTCACCACGTCGGCCATCGGCAACACAGGCAGGGCGTCGCCCGGTGCGCCCGGATGGAAGGCCAGGTGCGGCACGCGATGCGCGGGATCGGCCGTATGCAGGCGGGTCACGTCGACCAGGTCGGCAATCACTGCGCTGGCCGTCGGTTCGCTGCCGGCGCCCTTGCCGTAGTACAGTGTCGTACCGACGGCATCGCCCTGCACCACCACCGCGTTCATCGCGCCTTCCACGTTGGCAATCAGGCGCTTGCTCGGCACCAGGCTCGGGTGCACCCGCAACTCGATGCCGCGCGGTTCCCCCGTCTTGCCATCGACGCTGCGCTTGGTGATGCCCAGCAGCTTGATGCGATAACCGAGCTGCTCGGCATACCGGATGTCCTGCGCGCTCAGCGTGGTGATGCCTTCGATGTGGGCCTTGTCAAACTGCACCGGCACGCCGAATGCGATGGCCGACATCAGCGTGATCTTGTGCGCCGCATCGACGCCTTCGATGTCGAAGGTGGGATCAGCCTCGGCATAACCGAGGCGTTGTGCCTCCTTGAGCACGACGTCGAAGTCCAGTCCCTTGTTGCGCATCTCGCTGAGAATGAAATTGGTCGTGCCGTTGATGATGCCGGCGATCCACTGGATGCTGTTGGCGGTGAGCCCCTCACGCAAGGCCTTGATGATCGGAATGCCGCCGGCAACGGCTGCTTCGAACGCCACCATCACCCCCTTGGCATGGGCGGCGGCGAAGATCTCGGTGCCATGCACGGCCAGCAAGGCCTTGTTGGCAGTGACCACGTGTTTGCCGGCCGCGATGGCCTCCATCACCAGCTGGCGCGCGATGCCGTAGCCGCCGATGAGTTCGATGACGATATCGATGTCGGGGTTGGCGATCACGGCGCGCGCGTCGCCAACGACCGCCACGCCTTCACCGACCAGCGACCGCGCACGCTCGACGTCGAGGTCGGCCACCATCGTGATGTCGATGCCGCGGCCCGCGCGACGACGGATCTCCGCCTGGTTGCGCTTGAGCACACTGAAGGTGCCACTGCCGACGGTTCCTATGCCCAGCAGGCCCACTTGAATCGGTTTCATGCAAAAGTCTTCTTGGTTGATGGCGGTGAAAAGGAGCCCGGCGTCGGACCCGAAACTCAGGCCCGGTTGGCCACCAGCTTCACGGAGGCCGACGCGGATGCGGCCGCGCGGGCGCGTTCGTCCGCGTGGCGGTGGCGGTAATGCTCGAGGCCGATCGCCTCGCGAAGGTCGTCCTCGTGCGGCAGGAACACGATGCGGAAATGGTCGGGGTCTGCCCAGTTGAAGCCCGTCCCCTGCACCAGCATGACCTTGGTCTCCTGCAGCAACTCGAGGATGAACTCCTGGTCGTCGTGGATCGGATAGATCTCGGGGTCGAGCCGGGGAAACATGTACAGCGCGGCCTGCGGCTTGACGCAGCTCACCCCCGGAATCGCGGTGATGAGTTCGTAGGCCAGGTCGCGCTGGCGGCGCAAGCGCCCGCCCTCGGCAATCAGGTCGTTGATGCTCTGGTATCCGCCGAGTGCGGTCTGGATCGCCCATTGCCCCGGCACATTCGGACACAGACGCAGGTTGGACATCATGTTCAGGCCATCGATGTAGTCCTTGGCCACGAACTTGTCACCGGACACCACCAGCCATCCGGCACGATAACCACAGGAACGGTAGCTCTTGCTCAGGCTGTTGAAGGTCAGCGTCAACACGTCGTCGCTGAGCGAAGCCATGGCCGTGTGTTGCGCGCCGTCGTACAGGATCTTGTCGTAGACCTCGTCGGCGAAGATGGCCAGGCCGAACTCGCGCGCGATCTCGATGATGCCGCGCAGCAGGTCATCCGAATACAGGGCACCGGTCGGGTTGTTCGGGTTGATCACGACGATGCCCTTGGTGCGGGGCGTGACCCTGGCGCGGATATCGGCCAGGTCGGGCATCCAGCCGCGCGACTCGTCGCACCGGTAGTGGACCGGCACGCCACCGGACAACACGACGGCGGCCGTCCACAGGGGATAGTCCGGCGACGGAATCAGCATCTCGTCGCCATCGTTGAGCAAGGCGTTGCTGGCCATCACGATCAGCTCCGAGGCGCCATTGCCCAGGTAGATGTCGTCGAGCGTCACGCCCGCGATACCCTGCTGCTGGGTGTAGTGCATGACCGCCTTGCGCGCCGCAAAGATGCCCTTGCTGTCCGAATACCCGGACGAGTTCGGCAGGTTGCGGATCATGTCCTGCTGGATCTCCTCGGGCGAATCGAAGCCGAACACGGCCAGGTTGCCGATGTTGAGCTTGATGATCTTGTGGCCTTCGTCCTCCATGCGCTGGGCGCACTCAAGGATCGGACCACGGATGTCGTAGCAGACGTTGTCAAGCTTGGTCGATTTGCGAATCGTCTTCATGAGAGTGTCCGGCGCGCGGCCTGTACAGCGGGAAACCTATAATTTGACCACAGTTGCGCCTGCCGCCACCCGATGAAACTCCACCCTGACCAATCCTCTGTCCAGACCATCTCCGGCTACGGTGATGGCTGGATCGCCGTCGATGGCGAGCGCATCGGGCACAGCGTGGTCATCGGCTCGGACGGCCAGCGCGTGGCCTGGCATTGCGAACGCTTCTCCGATCTGGGCGCTGCGCATTTCCAGCAACTTGCCGAGCTCGGCACCGAACTGGTGATCTTCGGCAGCGGCGGCCGGATCCGGTTTCCGCAGCCGGCCTGGCTGGCACCGCTGATGGCGCGGCGCATTGGGCTCGAGACCATGGATACCCAGGCCGCATGCCGTACCTACAACATCCTGGCCGGAGAAGGACGCAAGGTCGCCGTGGCACTGCTGATCGAAGTTCCGCCACGTTGAGGTTTCTTGCGGGTGTTTTGCGGTTAAAATACCTGACTTCGGTCGAGGCGCTCCACCCCCAGCATCTGTTCCACACGCGAGCAGGCCGACAGGCCCGGCGCCAGACCCTGACACATCCAGCACGAGAAGACCCAAGCACCTTATGGCGATCGTTGTCAACAAACCCCTCCCCGAATTCGAAGCCGTCGCCACCAACGGTGTGAAGGTGACCAACACCAGTCACCTGGGCGCCACGATGGTGCTGTATTTCTATCCCAAGGACAATACGCCCGGCTGCACCACCGAGGCCATGCAGTTCCGCGACAAGTACAAGGATTTCGTGAAGGCCGGCGCAACGGTATTCGGCGTGTCGCGCGACAACATGAAATCGCACGACGACTTCAAGCTCAAGCTGGAACTGCCGTTCGAGCTGATCGCCGACACCGAAGAGAAGATGTGCCACATGTTCGGCGTGGTCAAGAACAAGATCATGTACGGCAAGAAGGTCAAGGGCATCGAACGCAGCACCTTCCTGATCGGTGCCGATGGAGTGCTCAAGGAAGAATGGCGCGGACTCAAGGTTCCAGGCCATGTCGACGAGGTACTCAAGGCCGTGAAGGCGCTGAAGAAATCTGCCTGACCTGCCCCCGGTCGACCGTCATAGGGCTCATGCATAATGGGCCATGCATCGGAGTTCAGCAACCGTTTCCGCAACGAAGCCGCCTTGGTCCAGGGCGGCTTTCTTGTTTGTGGGCCGCGTACGGAGCGATCGTCCGGCGCCGACAAATTTCCCTTTCGAGAGTACCCAGGACCATGCCACTGCCACCCGCTCCCACCAAACGCGCTGCTCTGCTGACCAGCAAGGCTTTTGAAGCCTCCGCCAGCAGCGTTTCCCGAGCCAGACGCAAACCCGCGGGCATCGCCCCGGACATCGGCGAGACCATCCCTGACAGCGGCATGGCCGTTGTGCCTTCCGACGCGCCGACGACAACCGCCCGTCAGCATGCCCGGGCCCCTGCCAGGCCGGTTGCGCGCGCCCTGCACAGCGTCCCGGCAACCGAAACACCGTCGGCCGGCTCCGCCACCGAGGCCGCGACCCGCACGCGGCGCCGCAAGGCCATCGGCAATCCCAAACTGTTCGTGCTCGACACCAATGTGCTGCTGCACGATCCGATGTGCCTGTTTCGCTTCGAGGAACACGACATCTTCCTGCCGATGATCGTGCTCGAGGAACTCGATGCACACAAGAAGGGCATGACCGAAGTCGCCCGCAACGCCCGCCAGACCAGCCGTTGGCTCGACGCACTGGCAGGCGCCGACGGCGCGGACATCGGAGCCGGGCTGCCTCTGGACAGCACGGGTCACAGCGACGCCGGCGGCAAGCTGTTCTTTCAGACCCAGACGCTGGACTTTTCGCTGCCGACCAGCCTGCCCCAAGGCAAGGCCGACAACCAGATTCTGGGCGTGGTCGAGGCGCTGGGCCGACAACAACGGGCGCAAACCAAGAGCGGCGACGAGCGCAAGGCGCGCGACGTCGTGCTGGTGTCGAAGGACATCAACATGCGCGTCAAGGCGCGTGCGCTGGGCCTGGCCACCGACGACTACCAGAACGACAAGACGCTGGCCGACGGCGACCTGCTGTACTCCGGCGCGCAGGCCTTGCCGTCCGACTTCTGGGCCACACACGGTCAGACCGTCGAGAGCTGGCAACAAGGCGTACACACCTTCTACCGGATCAACGGGCCGGTGGTACCGAGCCTGATGATCAACCAGTTCGTCTATTTCGAATCACCGGGAGAACCCAGCCTGTATGCCCGGGTCACCGAGATCCGAGGCAAGACCGCGGTGCTCAAGACGCTGAAGGACTACACCCACCTCAAGAACGCGGTCTGGGGCGTGACCACCCGCAACCGGGAACAGAACTTCGCGATGAACCTGCTGATGGATCCGGAGGTGGACTTCGTCACGCTGACGGGAACGGCCGGCACCGGCAAGACGCTGATGGCGCTGGCCTCGGGCCTGACACAGGTACTCGACGACCGCCGCTACACCGAGATCATCGTGACGCGGGCCACCGTCAGCGTCGGCGAGGACATCGGTTTCCTGCCCGGTACCGAGGAAGAGAAAATGGGCCCGTGGATGGGGGCACTGGACGACAACCTGGAGGTGCTGGGCAAGACCGATACCGGCGCGGGCGAATGGGGTCGCGCGGCGACGAGCGAACTGATCCGCAGCCGCATCAAGGTCAAGAGCATGAACTTCATGCGGGGTCGAACCTTCCTGAACAAGTACGTCATCATCGACGAGGCACAGAACCTGACGCCCAAGCAGATGAAGACCCTGATCACCCGCGCCGGGCCGGGCACCAAGATCATCTGCATGGGCAACCTGGCTCAGATCGACACGCCCTACCTGACCGAAGGTTCTTCAGGGCTGACCTTCGCCGTCGACAAGTTCAAGGGCTGGCCGCACAGCGGCCACATCACCCTGGCCCGGGGAGAACGCTCCCGCCTCGCCGACTTCGCCAGCGAAGTGTTGTGACGAAATGTTGGTGCCAGAGCAAAAATCGCTGCGCGATTTATTGGTCTGGCACACAAGGTGAACAGCCGACATCCGACGAAATGTTGGTGCCAGAGCAAAAATCGCTGCGCGATTTCTTGGTCTGGCACACAAGGTATCAGAAATCGCCGTTAGCGCCGCTGGCGAGGCTCTCGAATTTCGTGATGGCGCGCAGGAAGGCGAGCTTGACGACGCCGGTCGGGCCGTTGCGCTGCTTGGCGATGATGATCTCGGCTACACCCGGCTCCTTGCAGGCTTCCTTGGTGTAGTACTCGTCGCGGTAGATGAACATGATGATGTCCGCGTCCTGCTCGATGGCGCCCGATTCGCGCAGGTCGCTCATCATCGGGCGCTTGTCGGGGCGTTGCTCGACGCTGCGGTTGAGCTGCGACAACGCGATCACAGGGCATTTCAGCTCCTTGGCCAGCATCTTCAGGCCCCGCGAGATCTCGCCAAGTTCGGTCGCACGGTTCTCGTCCGAGCCGGTGGAGCCACTCATCAGTTGCAGGTAATCGACCACGATCAGGCCGAGTTGCCCGCACTGGCGCGACAGGCGCCGGGCATTGGCGCGCAGCTCGCTGGTCTTGAGGCCGGCCGTCTCGTCGATGTGCAGCGAGATGGTGCGCAGCTTCTCGATCGCTTCGGTCAGGCGCGGCCATTCCTCGTCGCTGAGCTTGCCGGTGCGCAGGTGGCTCTGGTCGATGCGGCCGATGGAGCCGACGATGCGCACCGCCAGCTGGGCCGCGCCCATCTCCATCGAGAACACGGCCACCGGCAAGCCTTCGTTGAGCGCCACATGCTCCGCGATATTGATCGCGAAGGCGGTCTTGCCCATGGACGGACGTGCGGCGAGCACCACCAGGTCGCCCGCCTGCAGACCCGCCGTCATGCGGTCCAGATCGTAGAAACCCGTCGGGACACCGGTCACGTCGTTCGGGTTGTCGGCCATCTCCTGCACGCGGTCGAGCAGGTCGACGACCAGTGAATCCATGGCCTGGAAGCCCTGCTTCATGCGTGAACCCTGCTCACCGATCTGGAAGATCTTGCGTTCGGCCTCGTCCACGATGTCCGACACTGGCCGGCCCTTGGGGTTGAAGGCGTTGGTGGCAATCTCGTCGCTGGCGCTGACCAGTTTGCGCAGGATGGAGCGTTCGCGCACGATCTCGGCGTACCGGCGGATGTTGCCGGCACTGGGCACGTATTGCGCCAGCGAGTTCAAGTACGCCAGGCCGCCGATTTCCTCGGCCTTGCCCTGGCTCTGCAGGTGTTCGTAGACCGTGATCACGTCCGCCGGCTTGGTGGCGTTGATCAGCGTACCGATGGACGCATAGACCAGCCGGTGCTCGTAGCGATAGAAGTCGGCGTCGGTGAGCAGGTCGGCGACCCGGTCCCAGGCGCCGTTGTCCAGCAACAGGCCACCCAGCACGCTGGACTCCCCTTCGAGGGAATGGGGCGGAATGCGCAACTGCGCTACGGCACGGTCGTCGCTGTCGTTGTCGAATGAAGAAAGTACGGCGGACATCGGCTGGTTCAGGATGTGTAGATGCTAAGCCCGGACGCGTGCAGCGTCGAGAGGTGAAGCTGGGGACAAGCCAGGAGAAACCTGTGCACAAGGTGTGAACATCGCGGGATAAACGATGCGCACAAACAACAAAGCCACCACGACTCGCGCCGCGGTGGCTTGCTTTCAAGGGCGCGGCCGACTTCGACAGCCGACCGCTGACCTGGACAGTCGTGACCGTCGATCAGGCCGTCTCGCCGTAGACCGCAACCGCGATCTCGACCGTCACGTCGGTGTGCAGCGCCACGCTGACCGTGCTGTCGCCAACCGTCTTGATCGGGCCCGAGGGCATGCGCACCTGGGACTTGCTGACCTTGAAGCCCAGCTTGACCAGCTCGTCCGCCACGTCGGCGTTGGTGACGGAACCGAACAGACGGCCATCGACACCAGCCTTTTGCGTCAGCTTGCAGGTGAGGCCGGAGAGTTTTTCTCCGACGGCCTGCGCCTCGGCCAGCTTTGCAGCGGCAATTTTTTCGAGTTCGGCGCGCTTGGCTTCGAACTCTTCCTTGGCCGCAGCCGTTGCGCGACGGGCGCGACCGGTCGGGATCAGGAAGTTGCGGGCGTAACCGTCCTTGACCTTGACGATTTCACCCAGGTTGCCAAGGTTCACGACCTTGTCGAGCAGAATGATTTGCATAGTGGTTGCCCCTTAGATGCGATGCTGGTCGCTGTACGGCAACATGGCCAGAAAGCGTGCGCGCTTGATCGCGGTGTTGAGTTGACGCTGGAAGATGGCACGGGTGCCGGTCAGGCGCGCGGGAATGATCTTGCCGTTCTCGGCAATGAAATCACGCAAGGTGTCGATGTCCTTGTAGTCGATCTCTTCGACGCCGGTCACGGTGAAGCGGCAAAAGCGCTTGCGCTTGAAAAGCAGATTCTGGGCCGGGCGCTTGGGGCGCTTGTCTTTGTTGAAACGTTTCGGTGCTGGCATGGTGATGTCCTTCGGGTGGCAGGAGGAACGGGGGCTCAGGCGGGCTGGGCCGGATCGTCCTGGCGTGAAAACATGGATGGTTCTTGCAGAAATTCCTGTATGTGAAAAACGACGTGTTTTCCGTTGCGGGGTGAAGCCACGAAGCCGGTGAATCGCCAGCTGCTGCCGATCGCCTGATGGGCCAGCCGCTCGGCATTTGCGCCAAACGCCACGGCCTTCATCTCTGCCTTGACCTGTCGGGTCTGCCCTGCTTCCTGGACGCTGGAGGCATGCTCGAGCTTCAGGTTCAGGGCCGGGATTCCCGCCGGCGTATAACGCATTGCGTCACGCTCGGCAATACTGGCCGTCAGGGTCAGGCTGTTCGCGACCTCGTTCACCCCACGCCGGTATCAGCGGTCGTTGGCGTGCATCTCGGCCTGTTGGGCCTTGCGCGCGTCTTCACGCTCCACCGTCTTCATCATCGCCGACGGGGCGGTATCGGCTTTCTTGCGCAACACGGTCAGATGGCGCAGAACCGCGTCATTGAACTTGAATGCGTGCTCGAGTTCCGACATCACGGCCTGGTCGGCCTCGATGTTGACGCACAGGTAATGGGCCTTGGCCAGCTTGTTGATCATGTAGACCAACTGGCGACGACCCCAGTCTTCCACCCGATGAATCCTGCCGCCGCCGGCAGTGATCATGGTCTTGTAGCGCTCCAGCATGGCTGGAACCTGCTCGCTCTGATCCGGATGGATCATGAGGATGATCTCGTAATGACGCATCGATACTCCTTGTGGATGGCCCGCAACCGGGCCGGTAAAACCACCCCCGGCGTCCAGACAGGGTGTGGTAAGGGAAAGCCCACGAGTATAGTCGAGAATGTCAGGCCCGGTCCAGCCGACCGGGCCGGGCACACGCTCAGTCAAGCTTGGGGTTCGGATAACGGATGTACTGGACCAGCCGCTCGATGGGTGGACCCGGGCGCGGCGTGAGCAGGCTGACCAGGACAATGACAGCGAAACCGACCGGCACACCGAACAGCCCGGCCGAGATCGGCTGGATGTCCCACCACAGTTGCACCGGTGCGGTGATGCCGAATGTCGCACGCAGCCAGGGCTGGGTCATGACCATGTAGTAGGCCGTCGTTCCCAGCCCCGCGACCATGCCCAGCGACGCCGCCACGCCGGTCGCCCGCCCCCAGAAGATGCCCAGCGTCAGCGCCGGGAAGAAGGCGGCGGCGGCGAACGAGAACGCCGCCGACACCAGGAACAGGATGTCTGCTGGCCGCTGGGACGCGACATAGGACGCCGCCAGGGCCACGACCAGCAGCAGCATCTTGGACAACGCCACCCGGCGGGCCGTCGACGCATTTGGATCGATCATCTTGTAGTACAGGTCGTGGCTCAGTGCATTGGCCACGGTCAGCAGCAGGCCGTCGGCGGTCGACAGCGCGGCCGCCAGGCCGCCGGCCGCCACCAGCGCGGACACCACATAGGGCATGCCTCCGATCTCCGGCATGGCCAGCACCATGATGTCGCCGCTGATGCTCATCTCGTTGAGCTGCAGGATGCCGTCCTGGTTGACGTCGCTCACCGACAACAACGAAGGATCGACCTTGTTCCAGGACATGATCCACTGCGGCAACTGGTCGAACGGCGTGCCGACGACGAGGGTGAAGATCTCGAACTTGACCAGCACGGCCAGCGCCGGCGCCGTGAAATACAGCAGGAAGATGAACAGCAGCGACCAGCTCACCGACGCTCGCGCCTCCTTGACGCTGGGAACCGTGTAATAGCGCATCAGGATGTGCGGCAAGGCGGCGGTCCCCACCATCAGGCAGAAGATCAGGGCCAGGAAGTTGCGGCGGGCGATGTTGTAGGCTTCCTGCGCACCGACATTGCCGGCCGGGTCGCCGGTGAAGGTCTGGGCGTGCGGGACCATGCCGTTGAGCGGCAACGATTTCATGTCCGCCCGGGCCTTGGCCGCCGCCCATGCCTCGCGCGCCGCCTCGGCATCAGTGGGCAAGGCCGCCAGCGCCTTCTCGGCCGCCGCCACGTCGGAAGCGGAGCCGGTGCCGCCGCCGAGCTTGAGACGATCCAGGCGAACCTTGGCGGCAACACGCTCGGCCGCCAGCGCCGTTGCCGGATCCTCGAGCTTGCCGGCCAGCTCGCGCGCCCGCTGCTGGAACACGGCGCGTACTGCGCGTTCGCCGGGATCGTCCTGCAACTGCTGCTCCACGGCGGTCACCTTCTCCAGCTGGTAGCCATAGACCAGTTGCGGCACCGGGATGCCGGTCTGCTTCACCGACAGCCAGATGACGGGAACCAGATAGGCCACGATCAGGATGACGTATTGCGCGACCTGGGTCCAGGTGACGGCACGCATGCCGCCGAGAAAGGAACACACGAGAATGCCGCCGAGCCCCAGGAAAATGCCCAGCTCGAACTGCACGCCGGTCAGGTGCGAGGTAATGAGCCCCACCCCGGAGATTTGCGCCACCACGTACGTGAACGAACACAGGATGGCGGCCGCGATACCCAGAAACCGAGGCAGGTTGCCGCCATAGCGGTCCCCCAGGAAGTCGGGAACCGTGAACTGGCCGAACTTGCGCAGATACGGAGCCAGGAACAATGCGACCAGGCAATATCCACCGGTCCAGCCCATGATGAATGCCAGGCCGCCGTAGCCGGCAATGTACAAGGTGCCGCCCAGGCCGATGAAGGATGCCGCCGACATCCAGTCCGCGCCGGTGGCCATGCCGTTGTAGATGGCCGGCACACGCCGACCAGCAACGTAGTACTCGACGGCGTCATGGGTGCGACTGAGCACGCCGATGGTGGCATACAGCCCGATCGTGGCCAACAGGAAGATCGAACCGACCCAGCGCCGCGGCAAGCCGAGCTGCTCCAGCACGGCCATGAGCACCACGAAGCTCAGAAAACCCGCGACATACCACCAGAAGACCCGGTCGACTCCCGACTTGAACGCGGCCTGGCTCAGTGCGGCGTCGCTCACCGGGCCAGGCTGCGCCACGGAGCGCTCGGCCGGGTTCATGCCTCCTCGTCCTCTTGCATGGCGTATTGCGCGTCGAGCTTGTCCATGTAGCGCGCGTAGAACCAGATGATGGCGCCATACACCAGCAGCGCACCCTGCGCGCCCATCCAGAAACTGAATGGCCAACCGAAGAAGCTGAAGCTCAGCTCCCGGGCGAAGAAGCTGACCACAAAGGTCACGACGAACCAGACCGCCAGCAGGCTTGCGGTGACGATCAGGTTCTTGCGCCAGTAGGCGCGCTGGCGGTGCGTCACGCCCATGGCGCGAACCCCCACGTGCCGATGGACGGCAACGGTTGCGGAGCCCGTGGCTGCGAATCAGGCGAACGGCTGGGCATGCAGGCCGGTTTCCCGTTCCAGTTGCGCCGCCACCCGGGGCTCGAAGCCCTTGAGATGCCGGATGATCTTGAGCGCCTCGTCGGGCCGGTGGCGGTCGATCTGCACCCGCGCCAGCTGGTACCAGCCGAACGGGCTCATCGGCTGCAGGCGGGTGTTGCGCTGCAGTGCCATCGCCGCATCGTCGAACCGGCGCGCACGGATATGCAGCAATCCCAGTCCGTACCAGGCGCGATCGAGCTTTGCATCGAGATCCAGCGCACGCAGGAACGCGGCCTCGGCCTCGGTCTGGTTGTCGTCGCCCATCGACTGCAGCAGGAAACCCAGGTTGAACCAGGCCGATGCGTCGCCGGCGTGCGCGGACGTAAGGGCACGCAAGTTCGCGACGGCCGCCGCAGTGTTGCCCGCCTGCGCCAGCAGATGGGCGCGGCTGGCCAAGGCGTATCGATCGGCCGGCACACAGGCGAGCATGGCGTCGATGTGCCGCAGGGCCGCTTGACTGCGACCACAGGCCAGGCATGCCAGCGCCAGCGTCTGGTGCCAGCGGTAATGCAGGCCCGCAGCTACCGGCATGAAGCGATGCCGACCTGCAGGCACAGGCTGATCTTGAAAAGGGTCAACGCCAGCCAGGCGAAGGCCAGCATCAGCGCGGCAACCAGGGGCAGGTGCCGATCGACGATGCATCGCGGCGACAACCGA
The DNA here is from genome assembly GCA_963974265.1 of uncultured Rhodoferax sp. GTDB lineage: Bacteria > Pseudomonadota > Gammaproteobacteria > Burkholderiales > Burkholderiaceae_C > CAISIP01. The sequence continues at coordinate 12,147 of CAXBDR010000034.1, read as the reverse complement.
CGCGCCACGGCGACAAACGGACGACCGGCCATCTGCAACAACTGGTACGCAAGATTGCCGTCACGCCGGGCACCGGCGAGCAGACCGAGCAACCACTGGCCCAACAGGACCATCAGGGCCGTCTCGGTGATCAGCTTGAGCGCTGTGACGACAAGAAGCATGCAGGCCCTCGGAAGTCCATCCCGCCATTGTGAAGGACGGCCTTACCCTCCACTTACAAAGCCGTCTCGGACGCCGCAACCCTAGGGAAGACCCCGATGCCGGGGCCGGCGCCGATGGCCCTTGGCTGCGCCCGCATGGCTTCGTCAACTGGCCAGGCGACGCCAGGTGTCGATGACGGTGTCCGGATTGAGCGAGATCGAGTTGATGCCCTCGTCGCGCAACCAGGCCGCGAAGTCCGGATGGTCGCTGGGCCCCTGGCCGCAGATGCCGACGTACTTGCCCTGCGCGCGACAGGCCTGGATGGCCATGTGGATCAGCGATTTGACCGCTGGATCGCGCTCGTCGAAATCGGCCGCCAGCAGTTCCAGTCCCGAATCGCGGTCCAGCCCCAGCGTGAGCTGCGTCAGGTCGTTCGATCCGATCGAGAAGCCGTCGAAATACTGCAGGAACTCGCTGGCCAGGATGGCATTGCTGGGCACCTCGCACATCATGATGATCTTGAGCCCGCCCTCGCCATCGGACTGAGCGCCGTCGCCCCGGCTCAGTCCGTGGGTGGCCAGCAGCTCGGTGACCTTGCGCGCCTGTTCGAGCGTACGCACGAACGGCACCATCAGCTGCACGTTGGTCAGGCCCATGTCGCGGCGCACCCGCAGCATGGCCTCGCACTCCATCGCGAATGCCTCGCCGAAATCGGCGCTGATGTAGCGCGCGGCGCCCCGGAAGCCGAGCATCGGATTCTCTTCGTCCGGCTCGTAGCGACTGCCGCCGATCAGGGTGCGGTACTCGTTGCTCTTGAAGTCGGACATGCGCACGATGACCGGCTTGGGCCAGAACGCGGCGGCGATCGTCGCAACCCCCTCGGCGACCCGGTCGACGTAGAACGCGCGTGGCGAGGCATGGCCACGCGCCACCGATTCGACCGCCTTCTTCAGGTCGGCATCGACCGCCGGATAGTCCAGGATGGCCTTGGGATGCACGCCGATGTTGTTGTTGATGATGAACTCGAGCCGCGCAAGCCCGACGCCGGCGTTGGGCAATTGGCAGAAGTCGAACGCCAGCTGGGGATTGCCGACGTTCATCATGATCTTGACAGACACCTCGGGCATGGCGCCGCGCTCGACCTGCTGTACCTCGGTCTCGAGCAGGCCGTCGTAGACAAAGCCGGTGTCGCCTTCGGCGCAACTCACGGTGACCAGCACGCCCTCCTTGAGCTGATCGGTCGCGTCGCCGCAACCCACGACGGCAGGGATGCCGAGCTCGCGCGCGATGATGGCCGCATGGCAGGTCCGTCCGCCACGGTTGGTGACGATGGCCGAGGCGCGTTTCATCACCGGCTCCCAGTTCGGATCGGTCATGTCGGTGACCAGTACGTCGCCGGGCTGCACCTTGTCCATCTCCGACAGGTTGTGCACCAGGCGCACCGGCCCGGTACCGATCTTCTGCCCGATCGCCCGGCCCTCGACCAGTACCGGTCCCTTGCCCTTGAGCTTGTAGCGGTACTCGGCCTTGCCCGCGCTCTGGCTCTTGACCGTCTCCGGCCGGGCCTGAAGGATGTACAGCTGCCCGTCCTTGCCGTCCTTGCCCCACTCGATGTCCATCGCACGGCCGTAGTGTTCCTCGATCACCAGCGCATAACGCGCCAGTTGCTCCACGTCGGCATCGGTCAGCGAATACCGGTTGCGCAGTTCGGTGGGAACGTCGGTGGTCTTGACCAGCTTCTTGTCGGCGGCTTTCTCGGCCGCGCTGGCAAACTGCATCTGGATCAGCTTGGAGCCCAGGCTGCGCCGCACGATGGCGCGCTTGCCGGCGCGCAGCATCGGTTTGTGCACATAGAACTCGTCCGGATTGACGGCACCTTGCACCACCGTCTCGCCCAGGCCATAACTGGAGGTGATGAACACCAGGTCCTCGAAGCCCGATTCGGTGTCGATGGTGAACATCACCCCGGCCGCGCCGAGGTCGGAGCGCACCATGCGCTGGATGCCGGCGCTCAGCGCCACATGTTCGTGCGCGAACCCCTTGTGCACCCGGTAGCTGATCGCGCGGTCGTTGTACAGCGAGGCGAACACGACCTTGATCTTGTGCAGGATGTCGTCGATGCCCTCGACATTGAGAAAGGTCTCCTGCTGCCCGGCAAACGACGCATCGGGCAGGTCTTCCGCGGTGGCCGAAGAGCGCACGGCGAACGACAGATCCGGCGTGCCCTGGCTCAGCGTGGCAAAGGCATCGCGGATTGCATGTTCCAGGTCGGCCGGGAACGGCTGCGACTCGACCATCTCGCGGATCTGCGCACCGGCCTGAGCAAGCGCGCGCACATCTTCGACATCGAGCGCGTCGAGCCGGGCCTTGATCCGGTCACTGAGCCCGTCGTGCGCCAGGAAGTTGCGAAACGCGTGGGCCGTCGTGGCAAAACCCGTGGGCACGTTCACGCCGGTGGGCAGGTGGGCAATCATCTCGCCGAGGCTGGCATTCTTGCCGCCGACCGACTCGACATCACCCATTCTCAGGTTCTCAAACGGTACGACCAGGGCGGTCGGTCCAAAAAGTGCAGACATGGGAAAACTCCGGAGGTTGTGAAAATCGGGGTCGGCCCTGCGGCAGCATCGCTGCGGCAGCCGCCGTTTGCCATGCCGCGGCCGGGGCAAGCCCCATCGGGTTTCGTGCGCGCGCGGGCCGGATCGGGCATGGTGTCTTGAATCAGGGGGGTGTCGCAAACATTGTAGAGTGCGACCTGATGCGCAGGACATCCGGCCGGCCGGCCGGCAACTGCGCCAGGACGCCTGTTCCATGCCCAATCGCACCGTATTTTTCATCTCCGACGGCACCGGCATCACCGCCGAAACCTTCGGCAATGCCATCCTGGCGCAATTCGAACTCAAGGCGCGCCATGTCCGGCTGCCGTTCATCGACACGGCCGACAAGGCCTACCAGACGATACGCCAGATCAACCACACCGCGGCCACCGATGGCAACAAGCCGATCGTGTTCACGACCCTGGTCAACATGGAGATCCTCGACATCCTTCGCCAGGGTTGCCAGGGCATGTTGCTGGACATGTTCGGCACCTTCGTGCATCCGCTGGAGACCGAGTTGCAACTCAAGTCCAGCCATCGCGTGGGCCGTTTCAGCGACGCCAGCAAGAGCAAGGAATACCAGGACCGGATCGAGGCCATCAATTTCTCACTCGCCCACGACGACGGCCAGTCCAACCGTGACCTGGAGTCGTCGGACGTGATCCTGGTGGGCGTGAGCCGCAGCGGCAAGACCCCGACCTCGCTCTACCTGGCGATGCAATACGGCCTGAAGGCATCCAACTACCCGTTGATTCCCGAAGACTTCGAGCGCCAGCAACTGCCGTCCGCATTGGTGCCGCACCGTGCCAAGTTGTTCGGCCTGACCATCACACCGGAGCGGCTGAGCGAGATCCGCAATGAACGCCGGCCGAACTCGAAATACGCTTCGCTGGAGAACTGCCGCATGGAGGTGGCCGAAGGCGAAGCCATGATGCGGCGCAGCGGCATCCGCTGGTTGTCCACGACGACCAAGTCGATCGAGGAGATCGCCACCACCATCCTCCAGGAGATCCGGCCCGAGCGGCTGAGTTATTGAGGACCGGCGACCCAGGCCCGCCCTGCTCCGTCGCAGCCCACGCGGAGAACACAGGCACGGCGCTCCTCGCATTGCCAGCCGCCGCGCATCGACGCTCCTGCGAGGAATGCACATGCTGAAACCCGTGCGCGGTATCCGGGTTATTACATGAGAATGATTTGCATTAAGATACAATCGTTTTCGCAAACTTCATCCAGCCAGCCAGTCCCGTGATCCGCCACGGGCGTAGCCAGCCAACCTTGCTCCACCCGCAAAAAGGCACTACGACCATGGCACTTCGCACTTCCCCACACCGCACCACGACCCGATCGACCCCACCCCGACAAGACGACGACGCGCACCGTCACACCGCCCTGCTTCCGATCGGCGCCATGCTGCTGGCCGGCAGCATGCAGGCAGCCGCCCAGCAGGCTCCAGGCACCAAGGTGCTACCGACGGTGACCGTGGTCGAAAAGGCCGTGGAGGCCGAAGGCAAGGACACGATCCAGGCCACCACCACGCGCATCGGCAAGGGACAGCAGGCGCTGCGCGACATTCCGCAATCGGTCACCGTCGTGACCGAGAAACTGATCGACGACCGCAACCTGGACACGCTCAAGGACGTGCTGCACAACACCGCCGGCATCACCTTCCTGGCCGCCGAAGGCGGCGAGGAAGACATCCGCCTGCGCGGCTTCTCGCTGGCCGGCACGGGCGACATCTTCGTCGACGGCATGCGGGATCCGGCGTTCTACGAACGCGACACGTTCGCCAACGACCGCATCGAAGTGCTGCGCGGATCCGCCTCGATGCTGTTCGGCCGTGGCTCGACCGGCGGCGCCGTCAACCAGGTCAGCAAGACCGGCCGCACGATCGACCGTCACGAGATCAGCACCACGCTGGGCAGCCACGACTACCGGCGCATCACCGGCGACTTCAACCTGCATACCGGCGAAAACGCCGGCCTGCGCATCAACGCGATGGCCACGACCGCCGACAACAACGGCGCCGGCGCGAGCATCGACAAGCGCGGCCTGGCGGCGAACTACCGCTGGGGCATCGGCACGGCGGACGAATTCTCGGCGTCGCTGTACCACCTGGACAACCGCAACGGCATCAACTACGGACTGCCATGGGTGCGCCCCGGCGCCGGCGAACCGGTGTCGAAGACATCGATCAACACCCGGCTCGACCCGACGGCCTACTACGGCCTGGCCAGCGACCGCAACGACGGGACGGCCACCTATGCCACCTTCAGCCACACGCACCGGTTCCAGGACGACGGCGAACTGCGCACCCAGATCCGCCGCGGCAGCTACGCCCGGGACCAGCGCTCCGGCGCGATCCGGTTCGCCGGCACCAATCCGAGCGCGAACAATCCGCTGACGAATGCCGCCACCGTCACGGCAGACAATCTCTCGGATGCCACCGTGCTCAACCGGGGCACCCACAACAAGATCCAGGACTTCGACAGCCTCTATGTCCAGAGCGACCTGAGCCGCAAGTTCGACGCCTACGGACTGCGCCATGAGCTGACGGCCGGCGTGGACATCGCACGCGAACGAAAGACGGTATTCGCTCCCCTGAGCGCCGCACAGGGCGGCGTCGACATCACCAAGCCACAGACCACCGTCGGCGCGCCGAACGACGGCGCCTGGGTCGACGAAGGCCAGCGCGTGCTTGGCGTCAACAACCGTTTCCAATCCACCGGCTGGGGTGTCTACGTGCAGGATCTGGTCCAGATCGCGCCGCACTGGAAGTTGCTGGGCGGCCTGCGTTACGACCACATGAAGGGCGAATACGACAACTTCAACCTCAACACCGGTGGCGTCACGTCTTACCAGCAGACGATCTCGGACTGGAGCCAGCGCGCCGGCGTGTTGTACCAGCCGACGGACCGGCATTCCTTCCATCTATCCTACGGCACCTCGTTCAACACCTCGGGCGACACCTACTCCTACAACGCCTTGAGCGCCAACACGCCGCCCGAGGCGAGTGTCAACGTCGAACTCGGCGCCAAGATCGACAGTGCCGACAAGCGATTCAGCACCCGTCTGGCCTTGTTCCGATCGACCAAGACCAACGAACGCAACACCGACCCGGACAACGCCGCCACTGCCTTGCTGCTGTCCGGCAAGCGCCACACGTCCGGGCTCGAAGTCGATGTGAGCGGACGTCTGACCGACCGGTGGGAGATCTATGTCTCCTACGTCTGGCAACCGGTGGCGAAGATCGACGTCGCGGCGCCGACCGCGGGTGCCGGAGAGCGCCAGGGCGAACGCCCGTGGCTCACGCCCGAACACAGCGGCACCGTCTGGACCACCTACCAGATGACGCCCCAGCTGCGACTGGGCGGCGGCATCAACTTCCGCAGCTCGCAGACGCCGAACCGCAATCCGGGATGGTCGGCGCCGGGTTACGCCACGGTGGACCTGATGGCCGAATACCTGATCAACGAGCGACTCACGCTCAAGGCCAACCTGAGCAATGTGGGCAACAAGCTGTATGCCGATGCCTTGTATTCCGGCCACTACGTTCCGGGCGCCGGCCGCAACCTGCAGGTCACGCTCAACGCCCAGTTCTGAACCCCTCCCCGCCTGCCTGCCAAGCCGATGACCTGCCTCTACCAGATACCCGACCTGCTGCAAGCCCAGGAGTTGCGGGACATAACTCGATACCTGGCGAATGCGCCATGGGAGGATGGACGCGGCAGCGCCGGCGGGCAGGCGGCTCAGGTCAAGAACAACGAGCAACTGCCGCGCGACTGCGACGCCGCGCGTGCCGTCCGCGACTGCGTACTGCGCGCGCTCGACCGGTCGACCGCCTTCTTCTCGATGGCCCTTCCCCGGCGGGTGTTTCCGCCGCATGTCAACCGCTATGGCGGACAACGCAACCACTACGGCGCACATGTCGACAATGCCATACGCCTGTCTGGCGAGCACGGCCAGGCGATGCGCACCGATCTCTCGGCCACGATATTCCTCAACGATCCCGCCACGTACGACGGCGGCGAACTGCTGATCGGCGCCGAAGTGGCGCAGCGCAGCATCAAGCTGCCGGCGGGCCACATGGTGCTGTATGGCGGCAACAGCGTGCACCAGGTGGCGCCGGTCACGCGAGGCCACCGCCTGGCGGTGTTCTTCTGGATCGAGAGCATGGTGCGCGACGATGCACAACGCGCCCTGCTGCACGACCTGGACATGTCCATCCTGTCGCTGCGCAACCGCCGCGGCGACGACGCGACCAGCGTGGCGCTCACCGGCACGTACCACAACCTGCTGCGCATGTGGGCCGCGCCGTGAGCGACGCATACCTGCAGTCGGACCCGCTGCACCGCGAAGCGCAGCACCACGTTGCGCCTGCCCGCTCGCACTGGCGCACGCCATCGGTCGAGGCCTTGCCGCCTGGCATCGTCAGCCTGGCGGATCACGCGCGGCACGCTGCGCAACGCATGGACGCCCATGCACAGGCCTATTTCGACGGCGCGGCGGCCGACCAGATCACACTGGGCGCGAACGCGACGGCCTGGCAGGACTGGCAACTGGTGCCGCGGGTGCTGCGCGATCTGCGCGCCGGCCATACGCGACTGACGCTGCTGGGCCGGACACTGCAGCACCCGATCCTGCTGGCCCCGGTCGCCTACCAGCGCATGGCGCACACCGACGGCGAGTTGGCGGCGGCGCACGCAGCGGCGGCGCAAGGTGCAGGCATGGTGCTGAGCATGCAGGCCAGCATGCCAATGGAGGCTGTCGCGCATGCCATGGGCGAAAGTGCCACGGCGGGCCCGCTGTGGTTCCAGCTTTATCTGCAGCACGACCGCGGGTTCGTCCGCGCACTGGTGCAGCAGGCCGAGGACATCGGATTCCAGGCCCTGGTGCTGACCGTCGATGCGCCGGTGCATGGCGCGCGCGACCAGGAGCGGCGGGTCGGCTTCCACCTGCCCGAGGATGTATCGGCGGTCAACCTGACCCGTTTGAGGCGGAGCGCGGCGCGCGGGCAAGAAGCCCCGCCCGGCGCCTTGTGCGCCGGACTGATGGAGCAGGCGCCGCGCTGGGACGACGTTGCCTGGCTGCTGCAGCAGACACGCCTGCCCGTCCTGATCAAGGGCATCCTGCATCCGGACGACGCCGTGCTGGCGCGCGACATGGGCGTGGCGGGCATCATCGTGTCGAACCACGGCGGACGCACGCTCGACACGGCCTGGCCGAGCGCGTGCGCGTTGCCGGCCGTCGCACAGGCCCTGGACGGCGCGCTGCCCATCCTCGTCGACGGCGGCATCCGGCGCGGCACCGACGTGCTAAAGGCCATCGCGCTGGGCGCGAGCGCGGTGCTGATCGGCCGCCCCGTCATCCACGGCCTGGTCAATGCCGGCGCGGTCGGAGTCGCGCACGTGCTGAAACTGCTGCGCGACGAACTGGAGATCGCCATGGCCTTGTCCGGCTGCGCACATCTGTCGGACGCCGGCCCTGCCCTGCTGCGACGCAGGAACGGACAACATGTCCGGTGACCGGTGCACGGCATCGACACATACATAACGAATGCGATTCATTCTCATTTATACTATCGGCCACGATGACACCCACCGGCCCGTTCCATCTCCTGCCACTTACCATCGGAGCATGGTTCGGCGCGTCCACCTGTATCACTGCCGCCATCGACTCCGCGCTCGCGAGGACGCGCGTCGGCGCCTGCCGGCGAGGCTCCCATGATGCTCAAGGGACGTAGCGTGGTCGCGATTGCCGCAGGTGTGCTGGCCCTGCATGCGGCCGCGCTGTGGGCCCTGCACGCCGGACTGGCATCTCGCAAGCCCGAAGTCGTGGTACCGGTGCAGATGCTGGCCCGCCTGGTGGAGCCTCCACGACCGATCGCGCCGTTGCCGCAACCCCCGGTGACGCAGCAGGCCACCGTACCCAGGCCGACACCCCCTGCCGCCAAGCCGCGCCCGGCGCCAACCCGGCCTACGCCGGTGGCCCGCAAGTCGGCGACACCGAAACCCGCACCTCCCGCGCCCACGCCGCAAAGGCCGAACCCGCCCCCGACACCCGCACCGACGCCCGCACCGGCACCGCTGCCCGTCGTGACCGAAGCCACGACGACTCCGGCCGTACCGGTCGCGGCTGCCGCCGCCGCCAGCGGCAAGCCCGCCGCCACAGGCCCCGCGACGGACCCCGCGCCCGCGCCGGCAACTGCGGTTGCCGCCGCGGCGCCGGCGCGCCCGGCTCCTGCGTCGATCGAACTACCCTCCAGCGACGCGCAATACCTGCAGAACCCGCGTCCACGGTATCCGCCGATCAGCGTGCAGCTGCGCGAACAAGGAACCGTGCTGGTCGATGTGCTCGTCAGTGACCAGGGACTGGCCCGCGAGGCCAAGGTTCAGACTTCCAGCGGCTTCTTCCGACTCGACAACGCAGCCGTGTCTACCGTATTGACCTGGCGTTTCGTGCCCGGCAAACGCGCCGGCGTGGCCCAGTCGATGTGGTTCACCGTACCCATCACCTTCGCGATCCAGTAACCCAGGCAATGCCGCCACCACGGCGGCGCAGGAGCTTTCATGCAAACAACATTCGGACTCGTCAATCTTTGGCAACAAGGCGACGCCGTCACCCGGCTCGTCGTGGTACTGCTGCTCGTGATGTCCTTGGCCTCATGGACCGTCATCGCGGTCAAGGCCATCGGCGTTCTGCGCGTCAAGCGACTGGCGTCGCGCGCAGAGTCGTTCTGGCACAGCAGCGACCTCGCCCAGGGACTGGCCAGCCTCGGACCGACCCGCGACAACCCGTTCCGGCTGCTGGCCGAGGAAGGCCGCGACGCGACCGCCCACCACAGCAACACGCGCGCCCAGTTGCATGACACCCTGGACATCAGCGACTGGGTCACCCGCTGCCTGCGCAATGCCGTCGACGACAACGTGGCCCGTCTGCAGTCGGGCCTGGCCGTGCTGGCGTCGGTCGGCTCGACGGCACCGTTCGTGGGCCTGTTCGGAACCGTCTGGGGCATCTACCACGCGCTCATGGGTATCAGCTCCAGTGGCGAGGCCAGCATCGACAAGGTATCGGGCCCGATCGGCGAAGCGCTGATCATGACGGCGCTGGGCCTGGCCGTGGCCATTCCCGCCGTGCTCGGCTACAACGCACTGGTGCGGGGCAACAAGTCGCTCGTCGGCAAGCTCAATCGGTTTGCGCACGACCTGCATGCCTATTTCGTGACCGGCGCACGCGTGAAGATGGCCGGTGGCGGTCTTGCCACGCCATCGCCGCAGGTATCCGGCTGAAGCACCGGCATCCGCCCCAACTTGGAAAAACCAGCGACTCGCGCAGCCGCAAACGACAGGACACCACGATGGCATTCGGAACCCAGGACGACACCGACGAGGTCATGAACGAGATCAACATGACGCCCTTCGTCGACATCATGCTGGTGCTGCTGATCATCTTCATCGTCACCGTGCCGGTGATGCGGCACGCGGTCACGGTCGAGTTGCCGCGCGCCAGCAACCAGCCCTTGCTGGCGCCGCCGCAGACGATCCGGCTGGCCGTCGATGCGCACGGACAATATTTCTGGGACGACACCGCGATCGGCGAGACGGAACTCGAGCAGCGCCTTTCCCAGGTGGCCACGCAATTGCCGCAACCCGAACTGCATATCAGCGGCGACAAGGCCGTGCGGTACGAACGCGTCGCGCTGGCGATGGCGATGGTGCAACGTGCCGGACTGCGAACCATCGGTTTCGTGACAGAGCCCGCCTCGCCATGACCACTTTGCACAAGGGCCGAGCCCAGCCCGACGGGCCTGGCGGCATGCGACGCCCGGCCACGACCGCCAGCACGAACCCGCGCCCGCAAGACCCCTGCACGGCCGAAGGCATACCCCAGTTCGACAGCGCCACCCTGCTGCGCGGTCACAGCAGCGTGGCCATCACGCACGGCGGATCCGTCTACCGCCTGCAGGCCACCCGCCAGGGCAAACTGATCCTGACCAAGTGACACATGGCGTGAACGCCTTCAGGCGCCCAGCGCCGCGATGCCGGCCTTGGCCACCTCGGCATCTTCCGACGACTTGACACCGCTGACACCGATGGCACCCACGCATTGGCCGTCGATCATGATCGGCACGCCCCCTTCGAGAAAACCCTGCAGCATCGGTGCGCTCAGGAAGGCCGTACGGCCGCCGTTGACGATATCTTCGTAGACCTTGCTTTCGCGGCGCCCCAGCGCTGCGGTGTTCGCCTTGCTGGTGGCGATGTAACTCGCGGTCGCGGCGGCACCGTCGAGCCGCTGCAGATGCAGCAGATGCCCACCATCGTCGACGATGGCGATGCAAACAGGCCATTGATGGCTCTTGGCGTGGGTTTCGGCGGCGGCCGCCATGCGCTGCACGTCGGCGAGTTCGAGGAAGGGTTTGGTTTTCATGCGGTTCCAGGCTGGTTGGTTGGTGCGATTGGCAGCGCCGCTGCGACGCGTGGCCCGAGCATAACCGCTGGTCCCGCAGCCCCGCGCGAGCCGACCGCCAGGCGGCACGCGGCCGCAACCGGCCCGATACCCGCATCGTCAGCGGGCAAATTGGCATCTGTGCGGCCCTGCACTTGAACTAACCTAGAATGATCCGCATCTACCCCACGGTAGCAACAACAGGAGTCCGATACATGAACGACCGCGTACAGACAATCAACCATGGCTCAGCCTATGGGCATGGCGTGTCCGCGCAGCAACGTAACAAGGTGTTGCGCAATACCTATTGGCTGCTGGCCCTGAGCATGTTGCCGACGGTGCTGGGTGCCTGGATCGGCGTGAGCACCGGCATTACCGCCGCCATCAGCGGCGGCATGGGCCTGATGATCTTCCTGGGTGGAGCCTTCGGCTTCATGTTCGCCATCGAGAAGACCAAGAACTCGGCTGCCGGCGTGCCGGTGCTGCTGGCCTTCACCTTCTTCATGGGACTGATGTTGTCCCGGCTGATTGCGATGGTGCTCGGATTCAAGAACGGCGCCGACCTGATCATGATGGCGTTCGGCGGCACGGCCGGCGTGTTCTTCGTCATGGCCAGCCTGGCCACGGTGATCAAGCGCGACCTGACCGGCATGGGCAAGTGGCTGACCGTCGGTGCCGTCGTGCTGATGGTCGCAGCCATCATCAACGTGTTCGTCGCTTCCTCGGCCGGCATGTTGGCGATCTCGGTCATGGCCATCGGCATCTTCAGTGCTTTCATGCTGTACGACCTCAAGCGCATCATCGATGGCGGCGAGACCAACTACATCAGTGCCACACTGGGCCTGTACCTGAGCATCTACAACGTGTTCCAGAGCCTGCTGATCCTGCTCGGCATCGGCGGCGGCAACAGCGACTGATTGGCATCACGGCCCGTCCGAAGGCCCCGCAAGGGGCCTTTTTTTCGCCCGCC
>CAXBDR010000033.1:0-25718 GCA_963974265.1 uncultured Rhodoferax sp. | reverse complement strand
TGGATGGCCACGCCTTCCTTGGCCTCGACCGCCTGGTGCAGTCCGTCGCTCCAACGACGACCCGACATCAGCCGACCGGTGAATTCGTCGACGATGACGATCTCGCCGTTCTGCACGACATAGTGCTGATCCTTGTGATACAGGTGCGCCGCACGCAGCGCGGCATACAGGTGATGCATCAACGCGATGTTGGCGGGGTCGTACAGCGTCGCGCCCTTGGGCAGCAATCCGTGTTCGCTCAGGATGCGTTCGGCGTTCTCGTGCCCTTGCTCGGTCAGGACGATCTGCCGGCCCTTCTCGTCGATCGTGAAATCGCCCGGCTTGGTCACGCCCTCGCCGGTGCGCGCGTCGGCCTCGCCTTCCTGGACCGTCAGGTACGGCACGATCTTGTTGATCGCCACGTACAAGGCCGTATGGTCTTCCGCCTGGCCGCTGATGATCAGCGGGGTACGCGCCTCGTCGATCAGGATCGAGTCCACCTCGTCGACGATCGCGTAATTGAGCCCGCGCTGGACCCGGTCCGCGACCTCGTACACCATGTTGTCGCGCAGATAGTCGAAGCCGAATTCGTTGTTCGTGCCGTAGGTGATGTCCGCCTTGTAGGCGGCCTGCTTGTCCTCGCGCGGCATCTGCGGCAGGTTGACGCCGACCGACAGGCCCAGGAAGTTGTACAGGCGCCCCATCCACTGCGCGTCGCGGCCAGCCAGGTAGTCGTTGACCGTCACCACATGCACGCCCTTGCCGGTGAGCGCATTCAGGTAGACCGGCAACGTGGCTGTCAGCGTCTTGCCTTCGCCGGTACCCATCTCCGAGATCTTGCCGTTGTGCAAGGCCATGCCACCGAGCATCTGCACATCGAAGTGGCGCATCTTCATGACACGCTTGGACGCTTCGCGCACGACACCGAAGGCTTCGGGCAACAACGCATCGAGCGAGGTTCCGGCCGCCACGCGGGCCTTGAACTCGTCCGTCTTCGCCCGCAGGGCTTCGTCACTCAAGCCTTCGAGTTCCGCCTCCATGGCATTGATGCGCTTGACCGTGGAGCGGTATTGCTTGAGAAGACGGTCGTTGCGACTGCCGAAGATTTTTGTCAGGAAGTTGGTTGCCATGCGTGCACGCCCGACCGGCAAGCCATCGTCGGCCCGCCGGGAGACGCAATCCTTTTGTCAAACAGGATGGTAAGTGGGGTCGCCGCGGCCAAACACAAGCGCCATGCCGTGCCTGCCCTCCGGCAACCAAGCGGCGATTTTACCTGCGCCCGGTCTTGGCCTTGACCGAGCGGGACGCCGTGCTCGCACGCGCCGGCGCCGGGGCCGCCCGGCTCGCCTGTTGCTGCGCTACCAGAGAGTCGCCGGCCGCCAGGAATTTCTGCGGATCCTGCGGCACGCCACTGACCAGAACCTCGAAATGCAGATGGGCACCGGTGGAGCGACCGGTGGAGCCAACCGCCGCGATCTTTTGCCCGCGCCGCACGAGGTCGCCCTTCTTGACGAACACGGACGAGGCATGGGCGTAGCGGGTCACCAGGTCGTTGCCATGGTCGATCTCCACCATGTTGCCGTAGGCGGCGTGATATTCCTGCACGACAACAATGCCTCCGGCTGCGGCCAGGATCGCGGTTCCCTTGTCGGCCTGGAAATCGAGCCCGGTATGCAGCGCAGACCGGCCCGTGATCGGATCGATGCGCCAGCCGAAGTTCGAGCCCAGGTTGCCATCGGCCAGCGGCTTTTGCGTGGGCACCATCATGTTGCGCATCTTCTGGTCGAACAGCCGCGACTCCAGCACGGTCAGCAGGTCGGTGCGCTGCGCGGTCAGGCGATCGAGATCGGCCAGCGTGGCCTGCAACTCGTCCACCGACAAGGGTCGACCCGTCACCAGGGCACCGCCCTGCCCCGGCTTGGCCTTGATGTCGCCGGCATTGATGCCGGCCAGGCCGGACACGCGTTCACCCAGCGACTCGAGCTGGGTCAGCTTGGCCTGCATCTCACCCAACTGGCGCGCCAGCACATCCAGGTTCTCGCGCATGAACTTGTCGCGCTGCTCGAACTCGTCCTGCACCACCAGGCGCACCAGTGCCCCCACCACCGGCCAGCGCTCGCGAGCACCCTTGAGGAACACCCAGTGGTACATCGCGGCGGCCACCAGCATCAGGACCAGCGACGCCAGCAAGGCCGACAGCACCAGCCGGGTCCCGGAGAGATGAACCGCCTGGCGCTTGGCCAGCCATGGATCCGTGATAATCAAATGCATACCAACCTCCATCGATCGAACGCTGCCATGGAACGCCGCGCCCAATCCGTTACCCTGCAGCAAGCCACCGAGGCCTCGCCCACACTGGCGCGGCTGGCGCAGCTTGCGCGCGAATCGGTTGCGCGACTCACGGCCGTCCAGCCGCTGATTCCGGCCACCCTGCGTGGCGCGGTCAAAGCCGGCCCACTCGATGCAACCCAGTGGTGCCTGCTGCTCGACAACAATGCCGCCGCAGCCAAGATGCGCCAGTTGCTGCCGGCCCTGGAAGCCCACCTGCGCACCAAAGGCTGGGAAAGCCGCTCGATACGGCTCAAGGTACAGGATTCCCGGGCCCGTTGAAGAAGGCCGTGGGCCTGATGCGGGTGGTGCCGATTGTCGGAATCGAACTGACGACCTACCGCTTACAAGGCGGTTGCTCTACCAACTGAGCTAAATCGGCACGGGGAAATTCTACAAGATCGATCCGGCGGCCCGCCTCGGGCCGCGATCGAGGCTCACTTGATGCGGGTGAGCTTGGGTCGCTTGGTGGGGCCGGACGGATCGGGATCGGGCTTGCCGCCTGCAGCATCGGAGCGAGGCGATGGCACGGATTCGACCAGCTTGACCTCGGTATCGGCATGCGGCGTCGCATCCTTGCCGGCAGGAGCGGCGGAGACCGCTGGAGCCGCAGAGGCGGCATCGGTCCCCGGTACCGCGGGACGGGGAAAGGCCATCCCCTGACCGTTCTCCCGCGCGTAGATCGCGATCACCCGGTCCACCGGAATCATGATCTCGCGCGCCTTGCCCGCGAAGCGGGCACTGAAGGCCACGAATTCATTGCCGAGTTCCAGCCCGCTGGTGGCGTCGAAACTGATGTTCAGGACGATCTCGCCATCCTTCACGTATTCGCGCGGCACCTGCACCGAGTCGTCGACCTGCACCGCCACGTACGGCGTCAGTCCGTTGTCCGTGCACCACTCGTAGAGTGCACGGATCAGATAGGGGCGGGTCGAACTGGAGCTTTGGGCGTCGATCATCGGCGGGCTGAAAGGGTCTTACTTGCGCATGACCTTTTCCGACGGGGTCAAAGCCTCAATATACGCCGGTCGCGAGAAGATGCGCTCGGCATACTTGAGCAGTGGCGCGGCATTCTTGCTCAGGTCGATGCCGTAGTAGTCCAGACGCCACAGCAGCGGAGCGATGGCGACGTCCAGCATCGAGAACCCTTCGCCCAGCATGTACTTGTTCTTCAGGAAGATCGGGGCGAGCTGGGTCAAACGGTCGCGGATGTGGGCACGTGCCTTTTCCAGCAGCTTCTCGTTGCCCTTGGCCACGCGCGACTCCAGCGTGGACACATGCACGAACAGCTCTTTCTCGAAATTGAGCAGGAACAGGCGCACCCGCGCCCGGTCGACCGGGTCGCCGGGCATCAGCTGGGGATGCGGGAAACGCTCGTCGATGTATTCGTTGATGATGTTCGACTCGTAAAGGATCAGGTCGCGCTCCACCAGGATCGGAACCTGCCCATACGGATTCATCACATTGATGTCTTCCGGCTTGTTGTAGAGGTCGACGTCCCGTATCTCGAAGTCCATCCCCTTTTCGAACAGCACAAACCGGCAACGGTGGGAAAACGGGCAGGTGGTTCCTGAATACAGCACCATCATGGTGGGAGCTCCTCAAAATCAAAACACAGTCTCGGGCCCGGCTGGAACCTCGCCAGCACAGCGCCGAAACGAAAAAGAGTGGGATGCATCTTGGCAAACCCACTCTGAAAACACAAGCCACGTCCGCACGGACGTGGCCCGGACTCCTGGCGCCTTACTTGACGTCCTTCCAGTAAGCCGCGTTCAGACGCCAGGTGACGACGGTGAGCAGGCCCAGGAACAACATGACCCAGACACCCACGCGCTTGCGCGTGTTCTGCGCCGGCTCGGCCATCCATTGCAGGTAATTCACCAGATCGCCCATGGCCTGGTCGTATTGCACCTGGGTCATCGTGCCCGGCGTCAGCTGTTGCCAACCCTTGAAGACCTGAACCTCGTGGCCATGTTCGGTCTTGGTTTCGTACACCGGCGTGCGCGTGCCCTGCAACTGCCACAACACATGCGGCATGCCCACGTTGGGGAAGGCCAGGTTGTTCCACCCGGTGACCTTGGATGCATCCGGGTAATAGGTGCGCAGATAGGTATAGAGATAGTCAGCCCCGGTGCCCTGGCCCGCGGCCGAACGCGAACGGGCGATGACGGTCAGGTCCGGCGGATTGGCGCCGAACCACTCCTTGGCCTCCTTCGGGTCGATCGCGGCCACCATCGTGTCGCCGACCTTTTCAGTCGTGAACAACAGGTTGTCCTTGATCTGCTCCACGGTCAGGCCGATGTCGGTCAGGCGGTTGTAGCGCATGAAGGCCGCCGAATGGCAGTTCAGGCAGTAGTTGACGAAGAGCTTGGCCCCGTTTTGCAGCGCGACGAGGTCGTTCGTCTTGTCGGGAGCCTTGTCCCAGGCGATTCCGCCACCGGCCGCGTGGGCGGTTCCCGCCATCACGCCGACCGATGCCACGATGGCCCAGATGGCCTTGCTGAAGATGGAAGCTGTTTTCATTGTGGTTTTCTCCCGCTCTGTCAGTGGGCAGCGAAGGTCACGCGATCAGGCACGGGCTTGGGCTCGCCCAGTTTGCTCCACCACGGCATCAGCAGGAAGAATGCGAAATAGAACAGGGTCCCGACCTGCGACACCCGCTCGCCGATCGGCGACGGTGGCTGCACGCCCAGGTAGGCCAGCACGATGAAGTTGAACACGAACACCGCGTACAGGTATTTGTGCCAGCTCGGACGATATCGGATCGACTTGACGGGGCTGAAATCCAGCCAGGGCAGGAAGAACAGGATGATGACGGCACCACCCATCACGACCACGCCCCAGAACTTGGCGTCGATGCTCATCATCATGGCGGCAACGGCCAGCGCGCCGACGATCACGACCGGCTTGAGGAAGGACGGCATCTTGACCTTGAACACCAGCAACGCGGCACCGCCCAGGACGGAGGCGATCAGGGCATACATCATCTCGTCGGTGATGGCACGCAGCATCGAGTAATACGGCGTGAAATACCAGACCGGCGCAATGTGCAGCGGTGTCTTGAGCGGGTCGGCCGGGATGAAGTTGTTGTACTCGAGGAAGTAGCCGCCGAACTCCGGCGCGAAGAACACGATGGCGCTGAACACCATCAGGAACATGCTCACGGCAAAGATGTCGTGCACGGTGTAATACGGGTGGAACGGAATGCCGTCGACCGGGATGCCGTTCTTGTCCTTGTTGGCCTTGATTTCGATGCCGTCCGGGTTGTTCGAACCCACCTCGTGCAGCGCGATAATGTGCGCCACGACCAGGCCCAGCAGCACCAGCGGAACCGCGATCACGTGGAAACTGAAGAAGCGGTTCAGCGTGGCGTCGCCCACCACATAGTCGCCGCGGATCAGCAGTGCGAGGTCGGGGCCGACGAAGGGAATCGCGGCGAACAGGTTCACGATCACCTGGGCGCCCCAGTAGCTCATCTGGCCCCATGGCAGCAGGTAGCCCATGAAGGCCTCGGCCATCAGGCACAGGAAGATCGCGCATCCGAACACCCAGATCAGCTCGCGCGGCTTGCGATAGCTGCCGTAGATCAGGCCGCGGAACATGTGCAGGTAGACCACGACGAAGAATGCCGACGCACCGGTCGAGTGCATGTATCGCACCAGCCAGCCCCAGGGCACGTCGCGCATGATGTATTCGACCGACCCGAAGGCCAGCGCCGCGTCCGGCTTGTAGTGCATCACCAGGAAGATGCCGGTGACGATCTGGATCACCAGCACCAGCATCGCCAGCGAGCCGAAGATGTACCAGAAGTTGAAATTCTTGGGCGCGTAGTACTCGCCCATGTGCTCGTTGTAGAGCTTGGACAACGGGAAGCGGTTGTCGACCCAGTTAAGCAACTTGGCCGACGCTGGTGCGTTGGGGGAAATCTCTTTCATCTCAGCCACGTTGTACTCCGGTGCAGATGCGGTTCGTCATGGGGTCAGGCCTTCTTGTCTTCACCGATCAGCAACTTGTTGTCGGACAAGTACATGTGCGGGGGCACTTCCAGGTTGTCGGGAGCCGGCTTGTTCTTGTAGACACGACCCGCAAGGTCGAACGTGGAGCCGTGGCAGGGGCAGAAGAACCCGCCCTTCCAGTCGTCCGGCAGCGAGGGCTGGGCGCCGGTCTGGAATCGGTCCGAGGGCGAGCAACCCAGGTGGGTGCAGATACCGACAACGACCAGCACCTCGGGCTTGATCGAGCGCATCTCGTTGCGCGCGTATTCCGGCGTGAATTCGTCCGGCTTGCGCTCGGACTTCGGGTCCGCGAGTTGCGGGTCCAGGGACGGCAGGTCGGCGACCTGCTCGGGGGTGCGGCGCATGATCCAGACCGGCTTGCCGCGCCATTCGACGGTCATCTTTTCACCCGGCTTGAGCGACGAGATGTCGGCTTCCACGGCGGCTCCGGCGGCCTTGGCACGCTCGGACGGCTCGAAACTGCGGATGAAAGGGACGGCTGTAAATGCGCCGCCGACAGCTCCAACACAGCTGGACGCGATGATCCACGTCCGCTTGCTGTTGTCGACTGGGGTGTCACTCATGGGAATCCTCAATGAAAACATCGCTCTTGGGTCAGCGCGGGATTGTAGCTGACCGACTCCCCGGTCCGACCGAAGGTCTTGGCACCTCGGCAAGCCGCGGGGAGCCCCATTGTCGCCGCCAGATCCTTTACATTCGGCCCGGCACAATACCCGTACACTGCCGGCTGACCAACAATAGTTAGGAGAAAGTCCCATGAGCATGATGTCCGAGTTCAAGGAATTCGCCCTCAAAGGCAACGTCATGGATCTGGCCGTCGGTGTCATCATCGGCGCCGCATTCGGAAAAATCGTCGACTCGATGGTCAAGGACCTGATCATGCCGCTGGTCGGCGCGGTGATCGGAAACATCGACTTTTCGAACATGTTTGTCGTGCTGGGTCAGGTGCCGGAGGGTGTCGGGTCCGGCCTGGCCGAACTGCAGAAAGCCGGCGTGCCAGTGTTCGCCTACGGCAACTTCCTGACCATTGCCGTGAACTTCATCATTCTTGCGTTCATCATCTTCATGATGGTCAAGCAGATGAACCGTCTCAAGCGCGAAGCTCCGCCGCCACCGCCCGCGCCGGCCGTGACCCCGGAAGACATCCTGCTGCTGCGCCAGATCCGGGACAGCCTGAAGAAATAAGCGCCTGCGGCCCGGCAGCGGGCCAAGCGCTTGCTCGCGGCCGGCCCGGCCGCGAGAACGACACAACCGCCGCAGTGTCAATCCGCCGTCGCAGGCTGCGACGCCGATGCGGCGAGGTCGCGGGCCATGCGAATGGCCTGCATCAGGCTGGACGGATCGGCGCGTCCCGTGCCGGCAATGTCGAATGCGGTTCCATGATCCGGGCTGGTGCGTACCAGCGGCAAGCCCAGGGTCACGTTGACGCCCTTGTCGACCCCGAGATACTTCACCGGAATCAGTCCCTGGTCGTGGTACATCGCGACCACCACATCGAATTCGCCACGGTCGCCCGGCCGGGCACGGGCCCGCATGAATACCGTGTCGGGCGCCATGGGACCCGACACGTCCAGTCCCTGCGCCCGCGCGGCCTCGATCGCCGGAACGATGGCGTCGATCTCTTCGGTGCCGAACAGCCCGCCCTCGCCAGCGTGCGGATTCAGGCCCGCCACCGCAATCCGCGGCCGACGCCCCAGCATGGCCGCCAAGGCACGGTCGGTGATCATCAGCGTCTGCAACACCTGCGTTCGGGTCACGGCGTCGATGGCCTGGCGCAACGAGACATGGATGCTGACCAGCACGGTACGCAGTTCGTCGTTGGCCAGCATCATGCGCACCGGCAGTTCGGAGACCGCCACACCGCCGGCCCGTGCCGCGCGGTGCTGCAGCATCTCGGTATGACCGGGAAACTGGTCGTGCGGCTTGCCGGCCGCCGCCAGCGACTCCTTGTGCAACGGCGCCGTCACCAGTGCGGCGATGTCGCCCCGCAAGGCCGCATCCGCCGCCCAGACAACACTTTCGGCGGCCATGCGGCCGGCCATGGCGCTGACTGCACCGAGCGCAACCAGATCCCGGTCGGTGGTGACCTGCAACACCGGGATACAGCGAGGCGGCGTCGAGTGGGCCTCGGACACCATGTCGATCTCGGCGACCGCGGGCGCCACGCGCCCGCGCCCTGCGATGCACTGCGAGGCCCGCCGCAGGGTGGCCACGTCACCCACGACGAAACAGCCGCGGGCCAGGTCCGGCGCATCGCGAAACACCTTGGCCACGATCTCGGGGCCGATCCCGGCCGGGTCGCCCATGGTGATGGCCAGTGGTCTGTCCATGTCCGCGTCAGGCCGGGTTGTCGATGTCGATGAACGCATGCACCAGCGACAACTGCGCCGCCACATGGCCGGCCAGCGCCGGCGCGCCGAACCGCTCGCTGGCATGGTGCCCGCAGGCCAGGAAGGCCACACCGCATTCGCGTGCGTAATGCGCCTGCGGCTCGGAGATCTCCCCGGTGATGAACACGTCGGCACCCGCGGCGATGGCAGGCTCGAAGTAGCCCTGGGCACCACCGGTGCACCAGGCGATACGCCGCAGCGCCCTCCCATCGCCCGGCACCACCGTGACCGGGCGCTGCAACTCGGCCTCGACATGCCGGCCCAGTTCGGCCGCATCGGCAAACGCGCCACCATCGATACGCTCTCCGAGGAAGCCGAGTTCCTGCTCGCCGAACCGCGCGCTGGCGCTCAGGCCCAGCCGCGATCCGAGCTGGGCGTTGTTGCCCCACTGCGGATGGGCGTCGAGCGGCAGGTGGTAGGCGAACAGGTTGATGTCATGCGCCAGCAACAGCGCCAGGCGTTGCTTCATCCAGCCCGTGACCCGCCCGTCCTGGCCGCGCCAGAACAGGCCATGGTGCACGAACAGCGCATCGGCGCCGCAGTCGGCCGCCGCCTGGATCAGCGCCAGGCTGGCGGTCACGCCCGAGACGATCTTGCGGATATCGGATCTGCCCTCGACCTGCAGGCCGTTGGGCCCGTAGTCCCGGAATCGCTCCGGTTGCAGCAGCGCATCGAAAGTCTGCGCGAGAACGAGTCGACTGGTCATTGCAATCCTGGCACCTCTGACGATCGTCGGCATCGCGGCACCGCAGACCCGCGGGGCGACCCGAGCCCGGCCATTGTCGGCCATTTGCGCATCGCCTCAGCTCACCTCGAGATCGCAGTCGCAACCGGCGTCCAGCGCGATCGCGCGCCGGGCCAGCGCGGCCAGCAGCGGCGCCAGGGGCACGGCGAGGCGACGCAACCGGCGCGGCAACCGATCGGCCAGCACCTGTGAGGGCTGCGCCATCGCGCCACACCGGTACAAGGCCTGTGCGGCATCCCAGCGCAACGCCGAACACGCGCCTTGGCGTCGCCCGCTCAGCACCACGCCGATCGGACATGGCTGGTCAAGGCAACACACGCCGCAGCCATTGCAGGGGCGACCGAACGCCGGCTTGGCTGGAGCCAGGGGTTCGATGTGGATGGTCTTGTACACGCTACGCATCGAAGCGCTCGATTGTGCCGCGCCGGGACGGTTCGCGGCGGGACGACGCGGATCGGGTCCACTCGCCGAAGAAGGCGCACGACCTACAATTTGCGAATGAAACGCCTGTGGCTTCTCTTCGCGCAGACCGCGACCGTCCTGCTGGCCGCCTACTTCGTTGTCGCCACGCTTCAGCCGCAGTGGCTGGGCAGACCCACGACCGGCACCAGCACCGTCACCCTGATCCAGGCACCGACGCCGGCGCCAGACACCGTACCGGTGGGCAGCTTCCGGATGGCGGCACTCAAGGCCGCATCCGCCGTGGTCAGCATCAACACCAGCAAGGCGGCCAGCCGCGACCCGCGCAGCAACGATCCCTGGTTCCGGTTCTTCTTCGGCGACCAGGACCAGGAACCACGCGCCGGCCTGGGCAGCGGCGTGATCGTCAGCCCCGACGGCTACATCCTGACGAACAACCACGTGGTCGAGGGTGCCGACGAGATCGAGGTCATTCTCAACGACAGCCGCAAGGCGCTGGCCAAGGTGATCGGCACCGATCCGGAAACCGACCTGGCCGTGCTCAAGATCGAACTGGACAAGTTGCCGGTGGTCGTCATCGGCAACTCGGATGCGGCACAGGTGGGCGACCAGGTGCTGGCGATCGGCAATCCCTTCGGTGTCGGGCAGACCGTCACCGGCGGCATCATCAGCGCGCTGGGGCGTAACCAACTGGGCATCAACACCTTCGAGAACTTCATCCAGACCGATGCGGCGATCAACCCCGGCAATTCCGGTGGCGCCCTGGTCGACACCCAGGGCCACCTGCTGGGCATCAATACCGCGATCTATTCGCGCTCCGGCGGCAGCATGGGCATCGGATTCGCGATCCCGATGTCGACCGCCCGGCTGGTGATGGACGGCCTGGTCAGGGACGGAACCGTGACGCGCGGCTGGATCGGCGTCGAGCCCAACGACCTCTCCCCCGAACTGGCGGAAACATTCGGCGTCAAGGCGCGCGAAGGCGTCATCATCACCGGCGTACTGCAGAACGGTCCCGCAGCCCAGGCCGGTATCCGCCCCGGCGACGTGATCATCGCTGTCTCCGACAACGAGGTTCGCAACGTGTCGGAACTGCTGACCCGGGTCGCCGGTTTGAAGCCCGGCCAATCATCGCGCTTCAGCGTACAGCGCCAGGACGCGCAACTCGAGATCGACGTCGTGCCGGGAGTACGGCCCAAGCCGCGACGCATCCCGCGCTGAACGTCGCGCCGCTGCGCGGGTCAGGATTTCGGGGTTTCGTCGTCGGACTTGTCGTCGGTCTCGGCCGCATCGTCCGCCTTCTCTTGCGTCTTCGTATTCTTGATGAACCACGAAGCCGCAAAAATGCCAGCCTCGTACAGCAGGCACATCGGCACCGCCAGCGCCAGCTGCGAGATCACGTCGGGTGGCGTGATCACGGCGGCGATCACGAACGACAGGACGATGAAGTAGCCGCGGAACTCCTTCATCTTGGCGATGCTGACGATGTTCATGCGCGCCAGCAACACGACGACGATGGGCACCTGGAAGGCCACACCAAACGCGATGTACAGACCCAGGATGGCCTCGACATAGGAGGCAATGTCCGGTGTCGCGGCCACGCTGGCCGGCGTCACGGCCTGGATGAACGCGAACATCTTGTCGAGCACGAACAACTGAACGAAGCCGATGCCGCCATACGCCAGTGCGCTGCCGAAGAAGATCAGCGGAACCGCCAGGCGCTTTTCGTGGCTGTACAGGCCCGGAGCGACAAAGGCCCACAACTGGTACATCAGCCACGGCAGCGCCAGCAGCACACCGGCCATCATCAGGACCTTGAGCGGCACGAAGAAGGGCGAGAACACGCCCACCGCAATCAGCTTGGCGCCCGGTGGCATGTGGGCGCGTATCGGTTCGGCGATCAGATCGATCAGGCCGCTCGGGCTGGGCCAGATGGCCAGCAGAATCATGGCCACCACCAACCCCGCCATGCTGTAGATCAGGCGGTCCCGCAACTCCACGAGGTGTTGCACGAATGGCTGCTCGGTACCTGCGAGTTCGTCTTCTTTGTTGGTCGAGTCAGTCATCGTGTCGTATGGAACCCGCCCCCGCCGGCACACCCGTGCGCAGTGTCAGGCGGGCACCTGTGGTCAGTCGCTTTTTTTCGGCCGGAACCGGGCCACCCGCGCCGCACCGGACAAGGCGCGGGTTCGGATGCCGTTGCGAGCCTTGTACCAGTTCGGTGTGGCACCTTGCTTGATGCGCCAGCGTTTGTTCGGATGGCGATAGGCCGGGTAACTCGTCGGCATCTCGTATCCGGAGCCGGTCTGGGAGTTGTCATCCATGCGCGTGGCATCGGCCCAGGACTTCTCGATCTCGCTGGCATTGCTCTGGATCGTGCTCTCCATGTCCTTGGCCGCCTCGGTGACCGACTCCTTCATCTTCTTGAGCTCGTCGAGCTCCATCGAGCGGCTGACCTCGGCCTTGACGTCGGACACATACCGCTGGGCCTTGCCCATCAGCGTACCGACGGTGCGCGCCACGCGCGGCAATTTCTCAGGGCCGATGACGATCAGCGCCACGACGCCGATCAGCGCCATCTTGGAAATGCCGAGGTCGATCACGAAGTCTTATCCGAACGCTCAGGACTTCTGCTTGGCTTCCACGTCGATGGTGGTCTTCTCGGATGGCTTGCCGCTGTTGGAGACTTGCGACGGCGGCTCGGCCGCCTTGTCGTCGGCCGAAGCGGTGCCGTCCTTCATGCCGTCCTTGAAACCCTTGACCGCGCCGCCCAGGTCGCTGCCCATGTTCTTGAGCTTCTTGGTGCCGAACACCATGACGACGATCAGCAGCACGATCAGCCAGTGCCAGATTGAAAACGAACCCATGTAAAACTCCTGTGCAATTAGCCGAATTCTAGACCCCCGAGGCCCCGTTACACGGAAAGCCCCCGTCGATCAACCCCGCAACCAGGGGCGTGGCCCGCCCATGACGTGCACATGCAGGTGGTGCACCTCCTGCCCGCCTTCGGCGCCGGTGTTGCTGACGATGCGAAAACCACCCTCCGGATAGGGGCGACAGCCCTCTTGCAGGGCCAGTTTGGGCGCCAGCGTCATCATGTGCCCCATCAGGCCCGCATGTTCCGGACCCAGCTGCGCGAATGACGGTATGTGCTGCTTCGGCACCATCAGGAAATGCACAGGCGCCCAGGGGTGAATATCGTGAAAGACGTAAACCTGTTCGTCCTCATGCACCTTGCTCGAAGGAATTTGCCCCTGCACGATCTTGCAGAACAGGCAATCGGGATCATGTGTCATATCTCGGTCTCCCATGTCAGTACAGCCCGGCCGTTCCGAAGACACCGACGACCCCCCTGCGGGGCAGCGAACACGGTGAACGTGAGGGCCACATCCTAGGCGCCAACCGCCTGGTTGTTGTTCATCGCCACCATGCCCTTGACGATCCGGTACAGGAACCAGATCGACACCAGCAACCATGCCAGCACGCCCGGCATGATGAAAAGCAGGAACAGCGGCGCGGTCAGCAGGTACAACACGCCGGCCATGATCACCGAGCGGATACGCCAGGAGAAATGCGAGGCCTGCCAGGTGCCGTCGGCCTCCGGACGCTTGACGAGATCGATCACCAGCGCCACGACCAGCAGCAACGCGCCGGCCTGGGCGCCCGGCACGATGGCGCCGACGGCCACGATCAGGTGCAGGACATAACTCAACCACCCGACGGACTTCAGCGCCTGCGCCTGTTCCTCGCCCTTGGGCACGACATCGATCACATCATCGGGCATGGTGCTCCTCCCGGTTGGCGGCCCGCTCACGAGCCTTCGCGCGCAATCGCCTTGCGCAGGGCTTTTTCCTCGATACCGCTGGTGCCCTCGCGCTTGCGCAGCTCGGCCAGCACATCCGCGGGGCGCAAGCCGTAATGGGCCAGCGCCACCAGGCAATGGAACCACAGGTCGGCCATCTCGCCCACCAGGCGCTGGCGGCCGACATCGATGCCGGCGCCGGTGTGCAGCGCGAGATCGAGGTCCTTGGCCGCCATCACGGCCTCGGTCGCCTCTTCGCCGATCTTCTTGAGGAAGGCGTCCGGCCCGCGGTGCAGCAGGCGTGCGACATAACTCGCGTCGGGGTCGCCGCCCCGTTCCGGACGGCGGCTCTCGATGATGGTCGACAGGCGCGACAACACGGCGTTCAGGTCGCTGGTGTCGGGGGAGGAATCGCTCATGGACATTTACTTGTAGATCGTCTGCGGATCTTTCAATACCGCATCGGTGATTTCCCAGTTGCGCTGGTCGCCCTGGCCTTGCAGATGCTGGAAAAAGCAGCTGTGGCGGCCGGTGTGGCAAGCGATACCCGGCTCATGGCCAGTCTGCGTCACCTGCAGCAGCACGACGTCATTGTCGCAATCGAGCCGGATGTCGTGCACCAGTTGTACATGCCCGGACTCCTCGCCCTTGAACCACAGGCGCTGGCGCGAGCGGCTGAAATACACGGCACGGCCAGACTCGGCTGTCTGCAGCAAGGCCTGCCGATCCATCCAGGCGAACATCAGCACGTCGCCGGTTCCCTGCTCCTGGGCAATCACCGGCACCAGGCCCGCGGCATCCCACTTGATTTGATCCAACCATTTCATGGCCCTATTGTCGGCCATGCAGGCACGGCATGCCGCGGGCCGGCGGGCACGCCTGCCCGTACGCGCTCAGATGCGGACCGTGATGCCGCGGCTGCCCAGGTGCTGCTTGGCCTGCAACACGCTGAACTCGCCGTAGTGGAAGATGCTGGCCGCCAGCACGGCGTCCGCGCCGCCGAGCGTGATGCCGTCGGCGAGATGATCCAGGTTGCCGACCCCGCCCGAGGCGATGACCGGAATATCGACCGCGTCGCTGACCGCGCGCGTCAGGCCCAGGTCGAATCCGGACTTGGTTCCGTCACGGTCCATGCTGGTGAGCAGGATCTCGCCCGCGCCGCGCCGCGCCATCTCGATGGCCCAGCCCAGTGCGTCCAGCCCGGTATTGGTGCGGCCACCATGGCTGTAGACATCCCACCCCGGCCCGACCGGCACGCCGTCGGCGCCCGGTCGCTGCTCGTCGCTTGCCAGGCGCCGCTTGGCGTCGATGGCCACCACAATGCACTGCGAACCGTACTTGCCCGACACCTCGTCGATCAGGTCCGGACGCGCGATCGCGGCGGAATTGAAGCTGGTCTTGTCTGCGCCTGCATTGAGCAGGCGGCGCACGTCCTCGACGCTGCGAACACCGCCACCGACCGTCAGCGGGATGAATACCTGGCTGGCGACGTCCTCGATGATGTGCAGGATCAGGTCGCGCCCGTCGCTGGTAGCCGTGATGTCCAGGAAGGTGAGTTCGTCCGCGCCCTGCTCGTTGTACCGCGCGGCGATCTCGACCGGGTCGCCGGCGTCGCGCAGCTCGACGAAATTGACGCCCTTGACGACCCGCCCACCGGTGACGTCCAGGCAGGGAATGATGCGCTTGGCCAGCATCGGATGCGGGGCTCGCGCGGCCTCAGCCGTTGAGCTCGTCGGCACGCGCCTGCGCGGCGGCAAAATCGAGCTCGCCGCTGTAGATGGCCCGTCCGCAGATCACACCCTCGACACCCTCGCCCTCGACCTCGCACAAGGCCTCGATATCGGCCATGTTGCTCAGGCCGCCCGACGCGATGACCGGAATCGTCAAGGCCTGCGCCAGCTTGACGGTCGCCTCGACATTGATGCCGGACAACATGCCGTCGCGGCCGATGTCGGTATAGATGATGGATTCGACGCCGTAGTCCTCGAACTTCTTGCCCAGGTCGACGACGTCGTGCCGCGTCAGCTTGCTCCAGCCGTCGGTGGCGATCTTGCCGTCCTTGGCATCGAGGCCGACGATGATGTGGCCACCGAACGCCGTGCACGCGTCCTGCAGGAAACCGGGGTTCTTGACCGCCGCCGTGCCGATGATGACGTAGCGCAGGCCGGCATCGAGGTAACGCTCGATGGTGTCGAGGTCGCGGATGCCGCCACCGAGCTGCACGTCCACTTCGCTGCCGACCTCTTTCAGGATGCGCCGGATCGCCAGCTCGTTCTTGGGATGACCGGCGAACGCGCCATTGAGATCGACCAGATGCAGGCGGCGCGCACCCTTGGTGACCCAGCTGCGCGCCATGACCGGCGGATCCTCGCCAAAGATGGTGGACTGTTCCATGTCGCCTTGCTTGAGGCGAACGCAGTGGCCGTCTTTCAGGTCGATGGCGGGGATGAGCAGCATGGTGCGCGGTGGCTGGGGGAAAGAAAATCAGGGCTTCCAGCGAAGGAAGTTTCGGTAAAGCGCAAGGCCTTGATCAGCACTCTTCTCTGGATGGAACTGGGTTGCAAAAATATTATCGCGTGCAACCGCTGCCGTAAAGCGCCCGCCGTAGTCCGCTTCGCCCGCGCTGTGGCGCGCATCCGACGGTCTGGCGTAATAACTGTGCACGAAATAATAGTGGCTGCCATCCGCGATGCCATTCCACAAGGCATGCACCGGACCGCCATGGCCGGTCTGGAACACCTGGTTCCAGCCCATTTGCGGAACCTTGAAGCGGCTGCCGTCGGCCTGCACGCGGCCTTGCAGCTCGAAACGCAGGACCCGCCCCGGAATCAGTCCGAGCCCGTCGGTACCGCGACCGTCGTCTCCGCGCCGGCCTTCCTGGCTGTGGTCCAGCAGCATCTGCATGCCCACACACACGCCGAACAGCGGCTTGTTGCGGGCCGCTTCGAGCACCGGTTCCAGCAGGCCGGAATCATGCAGCTCGCGCACGCAGTCAGCGATGGCGCCCTGGCCGGGAAGCACCACCCGTTCCGCGGCCCGGATCAGGTCCGGGTCGGAGGTGATGAAGACCTGGTGGCCGTCGCCGGCGGCAGCCACCTGCACCGCGTTGGCGACCGAGCGCAGATTGCCCATGCCGTAGTCGACTACGGCCACCGACTTGTTATGTACGGATCCCATGGACGGTGAAGGAACAAGGTTGTTGGTTGGACCGGATGTCGCATCGGGCACGGCATGTCCCCGCGATGCATGGCAGGGTCAGAGCGAGCCCTTGGTCGAGGCAATCGCGCCGGCGGCACGCGGGTCGACCTCGACCGCCTGGCGCAGGGCGCGGGCAAACGCCTTGAACACGGTCTCGCACTGGTGGTGGGCATTGTCGCCCCGCAGATTGTCGATGTGCAGCGTCACGAACGCATGGTTGACGAATCCCTGGAAGAACTCGTGCGCCAACTGGCTGTCGAAGGTGCCGATCATGCCGCTGGTGAACGGCACCTGCATGACCAGGCCCGGACGGCCGGAGAAATCGATCACGACCCGGCTCAGCGCCTCGTCCAGCGGCACGTAGGCATGGCCGAAGCGGCGGATGCCCTTGCGGTCGCCCAGGGCCTTGTGCACGGCCTGTCCCAGCGTGATGCCGACGTCCTCGACGGTATGGTGACCATCGATGTGCAGGTCGCCGTCGGCCTGGATGTCCAGGTCCACCAGCGCATGGCGGGCGATCTGGTCGAGCATGTGATCGAAGAAACCGATCCCGGTATGCAGCTTCGAGCGCCCGCTGCCGTCGAGCGCAAGCCGCACGGTGATGCGGGTCTCCGCGGTGTTGCGGGTGACTTCGGCAACACGGGGAGCCCCCGTGGTGGTGTTGGGGTCGGTCGTCATAGGCATTCCTTCAGGGCGGCCAGCATGGCACGATTCTCCTCGGCCAGACCCACGGTCAGCCGCAGGCAATTGGACAACATCGGGTGCAGGCCGGACACGTTCTTGATCAGCACACCACGGGCGCGCATGCCGGCAAACACCCGGGCCGCCGCTGCGCTGCCGTCCTGCGCGTCGCCCGGCAGGCGCAGCAGGATCATGTTGGCGTCGCTGCGATAGGCCCGCACGCCGGGCAACGCGGCCAGCTGATCGAACAGCCAGCCGCGCTGGGCAACGATATCGCTCGCCTGCGCGGCAAAGGCGTCGCTGTGCTCGAGCGCGAACAGGCCGCACTCGGCATTGAGCACGGAGATGTTGTAGGGCGGACGCACCTTGTCCACCTCGGCGATCAGCGCCTGCCGCCCGATCAGGTAGCCGATGCGCACGCCGGCCAGGCCGAACTTGCTCATCGTGCGCATCAGCAGCACATGCGGATGCACGTGCAGGCGATCGATGTAGCTGCGTCCGGCAAAGGGCTGGTAGGCCTCGTCGATCACGACGAAGCCGGGCGCGGCCGCAATGATCGACTCGATGGCCGCGTCGTCCCACAGGTTCGCGGTCGGGTTGTTCGGATACGCCAGGTAGACGATGGAGGGCTGGTGTTCGGCGATGGCCTGCAGCATGGCCGACGGATCGAGTTCGAAGTCGTCGGTCAAGGGCACGCCGATGAAACGCAGTCCCTGCAGCCGCGCACTCATGGCGTACATGACGAAACCCGGTTCGGGCGCCAGGATCGCGGCTCCGGGCACGTCGCAGGCCATGGCCAGCAGGGAAATGAGTTCGTCGGACCCATTGCCCAGCATCAGGTCGAAACCGTCGGGTACCTGCGCATGGGTCTTGAGTGCCTGGCGCAGCTCATGGACACGCGCACCCGGATACCGGTTCAAGGCCAGCGCGCCCAGGCGCCGCCCGAGTTCGTGCTGCAAGGCCTCGGGCAGACGATGGGGATTCTCCATCGCGTCGAGCTTGATCAGCCCGGCCGAGTCCTGGACCGCATAGGCATGCATGGATGCCACGTCCTGGCGGACATGACGGGCGATTCGCTCGCTCAAACGGGTATCGGGCTGGGTCATGGTGAAAACGGTTGGCGCCATACCTGGGTACGGACGCGGGACAATCGACAAACCGGCAGGTCAGCAGGCATAGGCATTGACCAGTGCGTTGACCAGCACCAGCTGCACCGGCATGTCGGCCTCGTACAGGCCGGCGTTGCGCCGGAGCTCCCCGTCGAACAGGGGTTTGGCCATCCGGGGCTCGAGCCGCCGGCCGTTGAGGCACATCAGGGGCTTGGCACCCGCACGCACGGCGAAGGCGTGGGCTTCGAGCGCGCCTTCCATGGCTCCGACCAGGTAATACTGCACGTAGGCCTCGCCATGGTCCTTGTCGGTCGCCTCGAGCGTGCGCAACTCGCGGATGCTGATGGCGGCGGCGTTGCCCGCCAGCACCAGCAGAACACCGCCGGCCAGCGTCCGGCGCAGCGACGGCAAGCCGCGGCCGAGGCGTCTGCGCCAACCCGATGCTCCGGTCGCCGCGGACAAGCTCATTTCAGCCTCATTTCGGCCGCCATCGCGTGGGCCTGCAGGCCTTCGCCACGGGCCAGCACGGAGGCGACCTTGCCCAGCGACTGCGCACCGGCGGCGCTGACCTCGATCAGGCTGCTGCGTTTCTGGAAGTCATAGACACCCAGGGGACTGGAGAACCGCGCCGTTGCACCCGTGGGCAACACATGGTTGGGGCCGGCGCAATAGTCGCCCAGGCTCTCGCTGGTATAGGCGCCCAGAAAGATCGCGCCGGCATGGTGCAGCAGCGGCTCCCAGCGATGCGGGTCGTCGCTGCTGACTTCGAGATGTTCGGGCGCGACCTGGTTGCTGATCGCGCAGGCTTCTTCCATCGAGCGGGTCTGCACCAGCACACCGCGCCCGTTCAGGCTGGCCGCGATGGTGTCGCGCCGCGCCATCTGCGGCAACAGCCGGTCGATCTCGGCCTGCACGCGATCGATGTAGGCCGCGTCCGGGCACAGCAGGATGCTTTGCGCCATCTCGTCGTGCTCGGCCTGGCTGAACAGGTCCATGGCCACCCAGTCCGGTGGCGCGGATCCGTCGGCCAGCACCAGGATTTCGCTCGGTCCGGCAATCATGTCGATGCCGACCACGCCGAAGACCCGGCGCTTGGCCGCCGCGACATAGGCATTGCCGGGGCCGGTGATCTTGTCCACGCGGGGCACGGTGGCCGTACCATAGGCCAAGGCCGCCACGGCCTGTGCGCCCCCGATGGTGAACACCCGCGACACGCCGGCCACATGGGCGGCCGCCAGCACCAGCGGATTGCGCTCGCCCAGGCCGTTGGTGCTGCCCTTGCCCGCCGGTGTCGGAACGACCATGACGATCTGCGGCACACCGGCCACATGGGCCGGAATCGCATTCATCAGCACCGAAGACGGATAGGCGGCCTTGCCGCCCGGCACGTAGATGCCGACACGATCGAGTGGCGTCACCTTCTGCCCCAGCAAGGTGCCGTCGCCATCGCGGTAACTCCAGCTTTCGCCGCTGGCCTGCTTCTGGGCCTGGTGGTAGCTGCGAATCCGGTCGGCGGCGAACAGCAAGGCCTCGCGTTGTTCGGCCGGAATCTGCGCGAAGGCGGCCTCGAGCTCGCACGCACCGAGTTCGAGCTCGGCCATGGTCTGCACCCGCACGCCATCGAAGCGCCCGGTGTATTCGAGCACCGCCGCGTCACCTCGCTGCTGCACGTCGGCCAGGATGGACGCCACGCGTTCCTCGATGGCGGCATCGGTGCTGCTGGACCAGAACAGGCGCGCGCGAAATGCCGCCTCGAACCCGGCGTCGGCCGTGCACAGGCGCAGCGGACGTGCGAAAACGCTCATGGGACGCGTGCCTCGCCGCGCGCATCGAGATTGAGCTTTTGAACGGCCCGGATCCTCATGCCTTGACCTCCATGCGACCTTGGACCGCGCTGTTGAAGGCGTCGATGATGCGCCGGATCGGTGCCTGCTTGAGCTTGAGCGCGGCCTGGTTGACGACCAGTCGCGAACTGATGTCCATGATGTGCTCGACCTCGACCAGGTGGTTCGCGCGCAAGGTGCCACCGGTCGATACGAGATCGACGATGGCGTCGGCCAGCCCGGTCAGCGGAGCCAGTTCCATGCTGCCATACAGCTTGACCAGGTCGGCATGCACACCCTTGGCGGCGAAGAACTCGCGCGCGATCGCCATGTACTTGGTGGCCACGGTCAACCGCGAGCCCTGGCGCACGCTCGACGCATAGTCGAATCCCTCGCGCACCGCCACGCTGATGCGACAACGGGCGATCTGCAGGTCCAGCGGCTGGTACAAGCCGTCACTGCCGTGCTCGAGCAAGGTGTCCAGCCCGGTGATACCCAAGTCGGCGCCACCGTATTGCACATAGGTCGGCACGTCGGTGGCGCGCACGACCAGCACGCGCACATCCGGCCGGTTCGTGTCCAGGATCAGCTTGCGGGACTTTTCGGGATCGTCCAGCACGACGATGTCGGCCGCCTGCAACAGCGGCAGCGCCTCGTCGAAGATGCGCCCCTTGGATAGTGCCAATGTAATCATCTGCGCCCTCATGACGCCGACAGTCGTTCGATGTCGGCCCCCAGTGCCCGCAACTTGGACTCCATCTTGTCGTAGCCGCGATCGAGGTGGTAGATGCGATCCACCACGGTCTCGCCTTCGGCCACCAGGCCGGCAATGACCAGGCTGGCCGACGCCCGCAGGTCGGTCGCCATGATGCTGGCGCCGGACAGGGCCGGCACGCCCTGGACGACCGAGCGCCGGCCGTCGATCTGGATCCTGGCGCCCAGGCGGACCAGTTCGTTGACGTGCATGAACCGGTTCTCGAAGATGGTTTCCGTCACCGTCGCCGTGCCTTCGGCAATGCAATTGAGCGCCATGAACTGGGCCTGCATATCGGTGGGGAAACCCGGGTATTCGGTGGTCCGGAAGCTCTGTGCCTGCAGACGTCCGCTCGCACGCACCCGGATGCCGCCGTCGACGGCCTCGACCTGGGCTCCGGCGGCGAGCAGTTTCTCGATCACGGCCTCCAGGTGGTCGGCCCGTGCGTGCGCGAGCACCACGTCGCCGCCGGTGGCGGCCACCGCACACAGGAAGGTGCCGGCCTCGATCCGGTCCGCGACCACGCGATGCCGGCATCCGTGCAGCGCCGGCACACCCTGCACCACGATGTGGCTGGTGCCATGGCCCTGGATGTTGGCACCCATGGAGATCAGCATTTCGGCCAGGTCGCCGATCTCGGGCTCCTGGGCCGCATTCTCGAGCACCGTCTCGCCGTCGGCCAGCGCCGCTGCCATCAGGAAGTTCTCGGTGCCGGTCACGGTCACCATGTCGGTCGCGATACGTGCGCCCTTGAGCCGGGTCAGGCCCTTGCGCAGGCGGGCGATCATGTATCCGTGTTCGACGACGATGTCGGCGCCCATCGCGGTCAGTCCCATGATGTGCTGGTCCACGGGCCGCGAACCGATGGCGCAGCCACCGGGCAGCGACACGGTGGCCTCGCCGAAGCGTGCCAGCAAGGGGCCGAGCGCCAGCACCGACGCACGCATGGTCTTGACCAGTTCGTACGGGGCTTCGGGCGACGTCAGCGTGCTGGCGTCGATACGCACCGCGTCGTCGACGCCGCGCTCGACGGACACGCCCATGTTGCGGATCAGGCGCGTCATGGTGTTGACGTCCTGCAGGTGGGGCACGTTGTCGAGCGTGACGACGTCGGAGGTCAGCAGGCTGGCGCACAACTCCGGCAAGGCGGCGTTCTTGGCGCCGGAAATCGGCACCACCCCGCCCAGCGTGCGGCCGCCACGGATCAGCAGCTTATCCATGGGAGGCCCATTCGGCGTTGGTCATGGTTTTCATGGACAAGGCATGGACCTCGTCCGTCTGGATCTTGGCGCCGAGGGTCGCATACACCATCTGGTGGCGTGCGATCGGCCGCTTGCCCTCGAACGCATCGGAGACGATGGTGGCATACCAGTGGCGGCCATCTCCTTCGAGTTCGCAATGGGTGCAGGGCAATCCCGCGGTGATGATGGATTTGAGTTCGTCGGCAGTCATGTCGGGTTCGCGGTCAGCTACGGATCTTGTAGCCCGTGCGCAGAAGATGCAAGGCCACGGTACTCGCCACGGCCAGCGCCATCGCGACGATGCCCAGGCTCAGCCAGGGCGAGACGTCGCTCTGGCCGAAGAATCCGTAGCGGAATCCGTCGATCATGTAGAAAAACGGGTTGAGGTGGCTGACGCCCTGCCAGAACGGTGGCAAGGACTTGATGGAGTAGAACACGCCGCTGAGGAAGGTCATCGGCATGATGATGAAGTTCTGGAACGCCGCCAGCTGGTCGAATTTCTCGGCCCACAGCCCGGCAATCACGCCCAGCGTTCCCATCAGGGCCGCACCCAGGAACGCAAACACCAGCACCCAGGCCACGGCGTCGAAAGGCGGCGTGGCGAACCAGAACGTGGCCAGCAGGACACCCGCGCCGACGGCGATGCCGCGCACCACCGACGAGGCGACATAGGCGCTGAACCACTGCCGATGCGACAGGGGCGACAACAGCAGGAACACCAGGTTTCCCATGACCTTGCTCTGGATCAGCGACGAAGAGCTGTTGGCGAACGCGTTCTGCAACACGCTCATCATCACCAGCCCCGGCACCAGGAATGCGGTATACGACACCGTGTCGTAGACCTTGACCCGGTCTTCGAGCACGTGGCCGAACACCAGCAGGTACAGGATGGCCGTGAGCACCGGCGCGCCGACGGTCTGGAAGCCGACCCGCCAGAAACGCAGGATCTCCTTGAAGAACAGCGTGCGCCAGCCCATCATCTCGGCGCCCGCATCCGCATGCTGCGCCGGCAGCACGATCGGGGTTGACAGTTCACTGGACATGTTCGGTCACCACATCATGGTTGCGGGCCATCACGTCGACGAAGACATCTTCCAGGTCGGCCTTGCGGATCTCCACGTCCTGGGCCTGCAGGCCGGCCTCGCGCACCGCGGCCAGGTAACGTTCGATCTCCAGTGCATCGTGGGCCGGGAATTGCACGATACGACCCGTGATCCGGGC
Organism: uncultured Rhodoferax sp.; assembly: GCA_963974265.1. GTDB lineage: Bacteria > Pseudomonadota > Gammaproteobacteria > Burkholderiales > Burkholderiaceae_C > CAISIP01. Next base: position 2,011 of record CAXBDR010000033.1, on the reverse strand, counting down.
GCGACTGGCCAACTCCTGGGGCAACTCGGCATCGACCTTGAAACGCAGCACATTGCTGGACGCGGCCTTGAGCAGTTCGCTGGTACGCTCGAGCGCAACCACGCGGCCGGTCTTGAGCATGGCCACCCGACCGCACAAGGCTTCGGCCTCCTCCAGGTAGTGCGTCGTCAGCAACACCGTGTGCCCCTGGCGATTGAGCCGGGCGATGAACTTCCACAGTGTCTGGCGCAACTCGACGTCGACGCCTGCCGTGGGCTCGTCGAGCACGATCACCGGCGGCTTGTGCACCAGGGCCTGGGCCACCAGCAGGCGGCGCTTCATGCCGCCGGACAGCTGGCGCGTATTGGCATTCGCCTTGTCCGCCAGGCCCAGGCTGTCCAGCAATTCGTCGATCCAGGCGTCGTTGTTGCGAATGCCGAAATAACCGGACTGGAATCGCAATGCCTCGCGCACGTTGAAGAACGGATCGAACACCAGCTCCTGCGGCACCACGCCCAGCGAGCGGCGCGCCTGCGCGAAGTCATGAACCACATCGCTGCCCAGCACCGACACGCTGCCACTGCTGGCGCGGCTCAGTCCGGCCAGGATGCTGATCATCGTGGTCTTGCCCGCGCCATTGGGTCCGAGCAGGCCAAAAAATTCGCCCGGCTCGATGTCAAGGCTGACGCGATCGAGTGCCAGAAATGTCTTGTCGGGGGAGCGCGGGGACGGGTAGGACTTGGATACGGACTGGAAGGAGATTGCGGCCATGGGAGCCGGCCATTTTAGCCGCAGGCATCAGGTTGGAGACAGCAGCTCCGCAATCCCGTAGACCGTCGCCAGATCATGCAACTGCGATGGCAGGCCCTGGATCGACAGCGTCTTGCCCTGCGCCTGGCTTTCGCGGCGCAGTTCGAGCAACACCGCCAGCGCCGATGAGTCGAAGTGCTGCAAGGCCGCCGCATCGACGACGACCTGCTTGTCGGTCAGCGCACGCAGGCCCTGCACCAGCATCTGCAGGCAGGCACTGGCCTGGCTGCGGGTCAAGTCAGCCGGAAGCACCAGCACCTCAGTACCGTCCCGCCGAGTCGAGCATGCCGGCATCGCGCGCCAGCCACTGGCCTTGGAGAGCCAGCAGGCCAGCCCAGGCCGCCACGGAACTGGCTTTGCCAGGCCGCAGGAGGCGCCCCCCAGTGGGGGGTTCGGACGGTCGACACGAAGTGCGACCGGACAGACGGGGGGCGTCTTTCATCCTAGTCCTTGGCGAGGTTGGCCTTGTTGCGCTCGCTGAGCACCTTGATCAGGCCATCGATGCCGTTGTTGTTGATCTCGCGGGCGAACTGGCTGCGATAGGTTTCGACCAGCCACACTCCGAGCACGTTGAGGTTGTAGATCTTCCAGCCACTGCCTTCGCCCGGCGTCTTCTCGAGGCGGTAGTCGAGCTGGATCGGATCGCCGCGGCCGCGCACCTCGGTGCGCACCAGCACTTCCTTGTCTTCCGGCGCGGCACGCAGCGGCTTGATCAGGATGGTCTGGTCGCTGACCTGCGCCAGCGCGCCGGAATAGATGCGCACCAGCAGGATCTTGAACTCCTCCTGCAGCCGTGCCTGCTGCTCCGGAGTCGCCTGCCGCCAGGTCGGGCCGATGGCGGAGGCCGTCATGCGCCTGAAATTGACATTGGGCATGATCTTGGTGTCGACCAGCGCAATCACCTGCGACAGGTCGCCGGCCTTGATCGACTTGTCGCTGCGGATGTTGTCCAGCACCGAAGTCGACAGGCGCTGGATCATGGCGTCCGGAGGTTCGTCCGCCGCAAAAGCCGTCGCGGAGGCGAACAGGGCTGCTCCCGCAACCAGGCTGGCAGTGAATTGTTGGAACAGTCGGCGTTGCATGGCAAGTCTTTCAATGGATGCGAATGCCGATCGGCATCGGCAGGATGGAACGCTGCAACGGCCGAACGGCGGACGCCGCTGGCGAAGCATGGGCAATCCGGGCGAATACTAACCCGGTCACTGGCGCTGGTCTGTAACCG
>CAXBDR010000032.1:0-25758 GCA_963974265.1 uncultured Rhodoferax sp. | reverse complement strand
CCGTCGTTATTGGCTTTGCGCCGTTTCGGCATCAAATAAACCGGACACTACTGATAGCGGACTTCTTCAAGCAACAACCGGCCATCGCGGATATTGGTCGTTCTGACAAGGGGGATACCGCTCGTTGTGTACGGTGCAGTCTTGTTGTGGCAGTCCACAACACGCTCGCAGGCCTGCATGGCAGACGCCCATGCCCAGCCGTCAGGCAATGCTGAGAGGTTTGCAATGCTGGGGCCGTCTAGCGGAACGAACTTCCCTTTGCCATTCCACGTACTACGCCTCGCTTCCAGCATTCGCTCCAAAAGCTGCGCCCCTGTTTCAAAGCTGCGTCCTTCGCGGCGGGCGATTTCGGCTTCGGTGGGGACGAGGCGGCCTTCGACGGCGTCTTTGAGGACGGAGGCTTTGTAGCGTTTGAGGTTGGCCTTGACGCGCTTCAGGTTAGCGACGGCTTCGTCGAGGCGGGAGAACTGCTTTTCGAGTTCGGCGACGATTTCGTCTTGCTGCTGTGGCGGCGCAACAGAAACATTGACGGAGTTGTAATCGTCCCTACTCAAACCGGGAATTGCTGTGGACCGGTCCAACTTCGCGAGATTCAATGACTCGAGAAGGTACTTGTAGTAGCGCAGATTGTGGCCCGACGGCGCCTCGACGAAGTAGGCGGTATCGATTGGCCAGCAAGGTACAGCCGAGTAATGAACTGCGCCGACATTTCCTTTGCGACCAACTATCAGAGTCGGCCCAGTTGTGAGTGCGGCAGCATGCGAGCCGACAACGCCACTGGAACCGTACACTGGGTGAGTGCCGCTCGGATTACGTAAATTCGCAGGCAAACTCTTGCCGTAGTTCAGTGGTAGCAACTTCCCAAGTGAGGCGTGCTGCCAACCTGCACGATGCATTTCGTCACTTCGAGTTTCACTCACGCCACCAACTCCCGGTTCATCGCCTCAAGCACCTTAGTCAATTCCGCCCCAAACAACTGGTACACCTTGCCCATCCCCCCCTCCTGCGCAAACGGCGAATACTCGAAGTCATCGGGCTCGATGCCCAGGTTGGCGGCAATATGGTCGCGGATCATTTCCAGCCAGTGCAGTTGTTCAGGGGTGAAGGCCGTGCCACTTTGCGCCAGCCAGGCCTTGAAGTTCGCGTTCACCCGCTCCGGGTACGGCACGAGTTCATTGTCCTGGTGCATCGCAAACCGCACCAGGCTGACCAGGTCGGTCAGGATGCGGCGTCGGCTGTCGTTGTCCTTGACCCGGGACTTGTCCAGCGCGGCGTAGGCGTGCCAGAGCTGGCTTTCGGTCCACAGGTGGGGCGGTGCCTGCAACCGGTCGGCCAGCGCCTTGAGCGCGTCGAAGGTCAGGGGCTCGATGGCGGCGGCATTGTTGCCGGCAACTTGCGCACCGGTCATGCGTTGCGGCCGGTTATACAGAATCTGCAAGGCCGTGATTTCGTCCTTGTGCTCGGCGATGAAACGCTCGAAGGATTCGACCGTGCCCTTGGCGCGTTCGCGCGCGGCTTCGGAAAAATCGGCTTCGAGCAACTGGCCTTGCGTCACGGTGTCGATGATCTGCTCGGCCTGCCGTTTCAGATCGGTCAACAGATTGCGCAACGCAGGGTCGCACAGCGGCTTGACGGCGCGCTGCATGCCTTGGTCGACTTCACGTGGCGACAGGCCCTCGGTTTTGTCGGGGTCGAGCGCGTCGACGATGCTGCGCGCCAAGTCCTTCAGGCTGGCGCCGCCGGATGCCTGCACGATGCGTTGCCGGTCGCCGTCGGTAATGTCGCGGTCCAACCTGGCCAGGCGGGCTGCGACGCTGCTCAGCACGTCGGGCTCCACATTGCCCAGCGCAACCGCCTGCAGCAGTCTGTCGAAGGGGACCGACTTCTTCTGGTCCATCGGCGCGGAGTCGGTTTTATCTTGTTCACACACACCCACGCAGTCGACGATGACGAAGTGGTCCTTGGACTTGGCGTCGGGCGTCACCGCCTGCAGGTCGGTGGGCGGGATGATGCGCACGCCTCGGCCCTTCATCTGCTCGAAGAAGTTGCGGCTTTTCACGGTGCGCATGAACATGACGATTTCGACCGGCTTGATGTCGGTGCCGGTGGCGATCATGTCCACGGTGACAGCGACACGCGGGAAATAGCTGTTGCGAAAGGCGCTGATCAGGTTTTCCGGCGTGTCGCCGGTGGTGCGGTAGGTGATCTTCTGCGCGAAGTCGTTGCCCTTGCCAAATTCCTCGCGCAGGATCTCGACAATTTTTTCGGCGTGGTTGTCGTCCTTGGCGAACACCAGGGTCTTGGGCACCTCGGTGCGGCCGGGAAAGATCTCGGCGGGCAGCCGGTCGCGAAACGTGCGCACCAGGGTGCGGATCTGGTCCGGCGTCTGTACCGCGCGGTCCAGCGCGTCGGCGTCGTAGGCCAGGTCTTCGTCCAGTTCTTCCCAGCGGGTCTTGCGCGTGAGCCGGTCGCGGTATCCGACGGAATAACCGGCCTCGACCTGGCTGCCGCGTTCGCTCACCTGGGTGCGGATGCGGTAGACGTCGTAGTTGACGTTCACGCCATCGGCCACGGCTTGCTGGTGGCCGTATTCCATCACCAGGTTCTGGTTGAAGAAGCCGAAGGTCTGCTTGCTCGGCGTGGCGGTCAGGCCGATCAGGTAGGCGTCGAAATACTCCAGCACCTGGCGCCACAGGTTGTAGATGCTGCGGTGCGCCTCGTCGGTGACGATGATGTCGAAGGTCTCGATCGGGAACTGCGGGTTGTAGCCAATCGGCTCCGGCCGGGCGAACAGGTTGGCCAGTCGGTCGACGCTTTGTTCGTCGTCCTCGGCGGCCAGTTCGCGCCCCTTGAGCATCGAAAACAGGCGCTGGATGGTGCAGATGGTGACACGGGCCGTCGTATCGAGCTGGTTGCTCTGCAGGTGCTGGACGATGTATTCCTCGCCGAACTTGTAGTTGTTGTAGGGCGAGTCGTAGGCGTCGAACTCCTTCTTGGTCTGCCGCCCGAGGTTGCCCCGGTCGACCAGGAACAGCACACGTTTGGCACCGGCGAACTTGATCAGGCGATAGACGAAGCTGATTGCGGTATAGGTCTTGCCGCTGCCGGTGGCCATCTGGATCAGCGCGCGCGGCTTGTTGGCGGCGAGCGAGGCTTCGAGGTTGCGGATGGCGGTGACCTGCGCCGGCCACAGGCCGTCTTCGACCAGCTCGGGCATGGACTGCAGCCGGGTCAGGAAAGTGGACGCCGCGAAGTGCGTGCCAGACGGCACCTTGGAGCCGGTATGGACAGCGCCACTGGGCAAGCTTGCGCCGGAAGCCGGCAGGTATTGCAGCATGGCGGCCAGCGTCTCGGGGCGATGGAAGGCGAATACCGACCGAGCCCGGGGCTGCGGATCCAGCCCTTGCGTGAAATGGGTCTCGATGCCGGTGGATTCGTAACTGAAGGGCAGTGGCCGCAGCCAGGCCGGCAGCGCCTCGGGCAGGCCTTTGGCGTAACGGGCCGATTGCACCTCCACGCCGCTGAGCGTGCTGCCCGCCTTCTTGGCCTCGATCACACCCGCCGCCCTGCCATCAATATAGAGCAGGTAGTCGGCGCACCCGTATCCCGTGTTGAGCGGGAACTCGCGCAGCGCCACACCGCGGGCCGCATGGATGTTGGCATCGGCCATGTCGCAGACATGCCAGCCAGCTTGCACCAGCAGCGCATCGATGGTTTGTCTGGCTTTGGCCTCCGGTGTCATGCCGCTCCCTTGTGCAGGCATTCTAGGGGCGAACAGGTTGTCTTGTTACAAGTCGGGCGCAAGGCATGTACGGCCGTCACCGCTGCGTTGCCCGACGTGGCCGTCTGGCCGGCCGCGCCGCTTTTTCGGATCTTCAGCCCAGCAATTGCCCCAAATCCCGCAACAACCGGTCCGGCTCGCTCGCTGCGATCGGCTGCCCCTGGTTGTACCCGCCGGGAACGGCCCACACCGCGACACCCGCCTTGCGGGCGCTGGCCACGTCGATTGCCGAATCGCCGACAAAAAGGGCGCGCGCTGGCGCAACGGCGTACCGCGACAGGCAATGCAGAATGCCGTCAGGCGCGGGTTTCTTGACAGCCACGTCGTCGCCGGAAACCACCAGATCGAGCAGCGGGCTCAAGCCGTGGTGGTCCAGCAAGCGTCGGGTGAAACGGCCATCCTTGTTCGTCACCACCGCCAGCCGCACGCCTATCGCACGCAGCCGGTGCAATACCGGCAGGGCGTGGGCATAGGGACGGCTGCGGGTGCCACACCGTCGTTCATAGTACGGATCGAAGATTGCAGCGGCGCGCGCCAGTTCCGGGCCATTGCGCAGCGCGTCGCGTTCCTGGCCGGTCACGTCGGCCAGCGCGTTGACCAGCAAGGCGCGCGTGCCATGGCCGATCCAGTCGCGTACCTGGGTCTCGGTCACGCGCCGGTGGCCGAGTTCGGCTAGGGTGTCGTTCACGGCATCCGCCAGTTCGACGGCGGTGTCGACCAAGGTGCCGTCGAGGTCGAACATGACCAGGTCGAAGGTGAAATCGGGAGTGGTGGGCATGGGCGTGTCTGCGGTCGTCCGGGCTGCCCACGGGCAATCCATCAAGCTGGGGACGGCGGCCATTGTCGGTGATGCCGAATCGTGTCGCGATGGGCTGATAATGGGCCCAGTACATTCGTGGAGTTCATCTCATGGCGTCAGTCAACAAAGTCATCCTGGTCGGCAATCTCGGCCGCGACCCCGAAGTCCGCTACCTGCCCAGTGGCGACCCCGTGGCCAACGTCACGATCGCGACCAGCAGCAGGTACAAGGGCAAGGACGGCAACATGGTCGAAGAGACCGAATGGCACCGGGTGACATTCTTCGGCAAGCTGGCCGACATCGTCGGGCAATACCTGAAAAAGGGCCGCTCGGTCTACGTGGAAGGTCGGATCAAGACCCGCAAATACACCGACAAGGACGGCGTCGAGAAATACGCCACCGACATCATCGCCAACGAGATGCAGATGCTGGGCAGCCGCGAAGGCATGGGCGACCCCGGCAGCCATGATGGCGACAACGAAGGGTATGCGCGCTCGAACACCCCGCCCTCGCGGCCGGCTCCGCGCCAGCAGGCGCCGGCGGCGGCAGCCAAACCCGCGTCGTCGAGTGGCTTCGACGACATGGACGACGATATTCCTTTTTGACCCCGGCACGCGCCACCAGGCGCGGCTGTAGCTGCAATCGCCAGCCGTCCGCCCGCGCACTCGCGCGGCGATCTGCCGCGTTGCACGCGGCCCGCACGCAGGCACGCGGGCCCAGTGAACGCGGCGGATTCAGGCAGGTACGACGGCCTCGACGCGTGCGCCCTGCGGCGCCAGTTGCGCGCCACTGATCACCCCGCCGCCCAGGCACACCTCTCCGTCGTACACCACCGCCGACTGACCGGGCGTCACGGCCCATTGGGGCTCCGCAAAAGACAGCTCGAAACCAGCCTCGCCGTCTGCGCCCACGTCCAGGCGGCACGCGGCGTCGGCCTGTCGATACCGCGTCTTGGCGGCCAGGTCACCGGCCGGCGGCGCCACGCCACTGATCCAGCTGCTGTCGGCCGCCCGCAACACACCGTATTGCAACCATGGGTGATCGTGCCCCTGCACCACCCACAAGGTGTTGGTCTCGAGCTCCTTGCGCGCGACGAACCAGGGCACATGGTCGCCGCCGCCACGCCGTGCGCCTTTTTCACGCACCCCGCCGATGCCCAGGCCCTGGCGTTGGCCGATGGTGTAGAAACTCAGCCCCACATGCTCGCCCAGCACGCGACCGCGTTCGTCCTTGATCGGCCCTGGCGCGCCGGCGATGTAGCGGTTAAGGAACTCCCGGAACGGCCGCTCGCCGATGAAGCAGATGCCGGTCGAATCCTTTTTCTTCGCGTTCGGCAGGCCGATCTCGCCAGCGATGCGCCGCACCTCTGTCTTGTGCAGCTCACCGACCGGAAACAAGGTGCGCGCCAGCTGGTCCTGCGCAAGCCGGTGCAGGAAATAACTCTGGTCCTTGGCCGGGTCCAGACCCTTGAGCAGCTCGTACAGACCGCTGTGCGGATTCAGGCGCACGCGGGCGTAGTGGCCGGTCGCGATCCGGTCGGCGCCCACGCGCATCGCATGATCCAGAAATGCCTTGAACTTGATCTCGGCGTTGCACAGGATGTCCGGGTTGGGCGTGCGGCCCGCCTGGTATTCGCGCAGGAACTCGGCAAACACCCGATCCTTGTACTCGGCGGCGAAGTTGACGTGTTCGATCTCGATGCCGATCACGTCGGCCACGGCCGCCGCGTCGACGAAGTCGATATTGGACGAGCAATATTCGCTGTCGTCATCGTCCTCCCAGTTCTTCATGAAGATGCCGACGACCTCGTGCCCCTGCTTCTTGAGCAGGTACGCCGTCACCGCGGAGTCGACGCCGCCACTCAAACCCACCACGATTCGTTGTTTGTCCATGCCGGGAGGATTATCCCAGCCGTCGAAAACCCGGCCCGGCCAGGGCCATGCCGTCGGCCGTTCAGGCGCTTCGCGCGCCGGGTCCGAGATCCGAGGACAGCAGATCGAGCGGATAACGCGCTCCCGCAATGTAGTCTTCGATGCAGCGCAACAGCACCGGGCTGCGGTGCCGTGCCCGGCTGGCGCGGATCTCGTCGATGTCCATCCACACGGTGCGTACGATGCCCGCGTCGAGGGCGCGGTCCGGCTCGTGCTCGCCCAACGTGCCGCAAAAGGCGAACCGAAGATAGGTGATGCGCGCGCGGGGCGACGCGTCCGCCGACGGCACTGAACCCGGGCCGGCCAGGTAGACCCCCACCAGCGCCGTGGGCGTGAAACCATGGGCGGTCTCTTCCATGGTCTCGCGACGACAGGCCTGTACCAGCGTCTCGCCTGGATCCAGATGGCCGGCCGGATTGTTCAGCCGCAGGCCTTGCGAGGTCTGCTCCTCGACCAGCAGGTAGCGGCCAGCGCGCTCGATCACGGCGGCGACCGTGACGTTGGGTTTCCATCGATTCGGCATGCCGGATTATGGTCGGCACCTCGCGCCGACCACCGGCTCGAGGGCGGAGTCGATTGCAAACTAATGTAAGCTTCGGGCAAGCATTGTCCCCGACCCAACAACAGGAGCCGCGCCATGCAAATTGGCATACCCGCTGAAACCATTGCGGGAGAGACCCGTGTCGCCATGACCCCCGAGACGGTCAAGAAACTCAAGGCGCAAGGTCATGGGTTGCGGGTGCAGTCGGGCGCCGGCGTGGCCGCCAGCGTGACCGACGCGGCCTACGAGGCCGCCGGCGCCGAGATCACCGATGCCGCCGGCGCGCTGGGCTGCGAACTGGTGCTCAAGGTGCGCAGCCCGTCCGAGTCCGAGCTCGCGCAGATGAAGTCCGGCGCTTGCCTGGTGGGCATGCTCAACCCCTTCGATGCCGATGCCCTGGGGCGCCTGGCCGGTGCCGGGCTGACCAGCTTCGCGCTCGAAGCGGCCCCGCGCACCACCCGCGCGCAGAGCATGGACGTGTTGTCCTCGCAGGCCAACATCGCCGGCTACAAGGCGGTCATGATGGCCGCCGACAAGTACCAGCGCTTTTTCCCGATGCTGATGACCGCAGCGGGCACCGTCAAGGCGGCCCGGGTCGTGATCCTGGGGGTCGGCGTGGCCGGGCTGCAGGCGATCGCCACGGCCAAGCGCCTGGGCGCGGTGATCGAGGCCTCGGACGTGCGCCCCAGCGTCAAGGAACAGGTCGAGTCGCTGGGCGGCAAGTTCATCGAGGTGTCCTACGACACCGACGAAGAGAAGGAAGCGGCAGTGGGTGTCGGCGGATACGCCAAGCCGATGCCGCAGAGCTGGCTGGACCGCCAGAAGATCGAGGTGGCCAAGCGGGTCGCGCTGGCCGACGTGGTGATCTCCACCGCCCTGATCCCCGGGCGCGCCGCACCGACGCTGATCACCGAGGACATGGTCAAGAGCATGAAGCCGGGCTCGGTGATCGTGGACATCGCCGCGGGCAAGGGCCCGGACGGCGGCGGCAACTGCCCGCTGTCGGAAGCGGACAAGACCGTGGTCAAGCACGGCGTGACCCTCATCGGCGAGACCAACCTGCCCGCGCTGGTGGCCGCCGACGCCTCGGCGCTGTATGCGCGCAACGTGCTGGACTTCCTCAAGCTGATCCTGCCCAAGGACAGCAGCGAGCCGAAGGTGGACATGGAAGACGACATCGTCGCGGCCTGCCTGATGACGCAAGGCGGCGAGGTCAAGCGCAAATAGACCGGGCCCAGCGGCACCGCACACACCGAACGACAACGATCCGAAAGTACCCCCCCATGGACCTCGTATCCCCCACCATCACCAACCTGATCATCTTCGTGCTGGCCATCTACGTGGGTTACCACGTGGTGTGGACCGTCACGCCCGCGCTGCACACCCCCCTGATGGCGGTCACCAACGCGATCTCGGCCATCGTCATCGTCGGCGCCATGCTGGCCGCGGCGCTGACCGAGACCACGCTGGGCAAGACCATGGGCGTGCTGGCCGTGGCGCTGGCGGCGGTGAACATTTTTGGCGGCTTCCTGGTGACACGGCGCATGCTGGAGATGTTCAAGAAGAAGGAACGCAAGCCCGCCACCGGCACGGATGAGGGGGCCCTGAAATGAGCGCCGCCGGACCGCTCCAAGGCGCGAAGGCCCCCTGTGGGGGCAGCGCAGTACATGCAATGACAAGCGTGGGGGCACTGAAATGAGCATGAATCTCGTCACGCTGCTGTACCTGGTCGCCTCGGTGTGTTTCATCCAGGCGCTCAAGGGCCTGTCCCATCCGACCACCTCGATCCGCGGCAACCTGTTCGGCATGGTGGGCATGGCCATTGCCGCCATCACCACCGTGTTCCTGATCGCCAACCTGGCCGACAACTTCGGCATGGGCATGGTCTGGGTGCTGGTCGGGCTGCTGGCCGGCGGTGCCTACGGCGCCTACCGGGCCCGCACCGTCGAGATGACGCAGATGCCCGAGCTGGTCGCGTTCTTCCACAGCATGATCGGCCTGGCCGCGGTGTTCATCGCCATTGCCGCGGTGGCCGAGCCCTGGGCCTTCGGCATCGTCGAGAAAGGCCAGATGATTCCGGCCGGCAACCGGCTCGAGCTGTTCCTGGGCGCGGCCATCGGTGCCATCACCTTCAGCGGCTCGGTGATCGCGTTCGGCAAGCTCAGTGGCAAATACAAGTTCCGCCTGTTCCAGGGTGCGCCGGTGCAGTTCGCCGGCCAGCACAAGCTCAACCTGATTCTGGGCCTGATCACGATCGGCCTGGGCCTCGTGTTCATGTTCACCGAGAACTGGGTCGCCTTCTTCGCGATGCTGGCGCTGGCCTTCGTCATGGGCGTGCTGATCATCATCCCGATCGGCGGCGCCGACATGCCGGTGGTGGTGTCCATGCTCAACAGCTATTCGGGCTGGGCCGCGGCGGGCATCGGTTTCTCGCTCAACAACAGCATGCTGATCATCGCGGGCTCGCTGGTGGGCAGTTCGGGCGCGATCCTGTCGTACATCATGTGCAAGGCGATGAACCGCTCGTTCTTCAACGTGATCCTGGGCGGCTTCGGCGGCGAGACCGCCACGGCCAGCGGCGCCACGGAGCAGCGCCCGGTCAAGAGCGGCAGCGCGGACGACGCGGCCTTCGTGCTGGGCAACGCCGAGACGGTGGTGATCGTGCCCGGCTACGGACTGGCGGTGGCACGGGCCCAACATGCGGTCAAGGAGCTGGCCGAGAAACTCACGCACAAGGGCATCACGGTCAAGTATGCGATCCATCCGGTGGCCGGGCGCATGCCGGGCCACATGAACGTGTTGCTGGCCGAGGCCGAGGTGCCGTACGACCAGGTGTTCGAGATGGAGGACATCAACGGCGAGTTCGGCCAGGCCGACGTGGCCATCATCCTGGGGGCCAACGACGTGGTGAACCCTGCCGCGCTGCAAAAGGGCAGCCCGATCTACGGCATGCCGATCCTGGAGGCCTACAAGGCCAAGACCGTTATCGTCAACAAGCGCTCCATGGCCGCGGGTTATGCCGGGCTGGACAACGAACTGTTCTACATGGACAAGACCATGATGGTGTTCGGGGACGCCAAGAAGATCGTCGAGGAAATGGGCAAGGCGATCGAATAGGCGCAAGGGACACGGCCGGCTTGGGCCGCCCAGGGCGCGCTGGCATCCGGTTCGGGGCCGGGACGAACAGGGGCGGGAAGCAGATCGGCCGGCGTATGGGCGCCAGGCGGCACAGACCCGATTCAGAGGGATTGGAGACACAACACAATGACCGACCGCATCTGGCTCAAGAGCTACCCCCCCGGGGTGCCGGCCGATATCGACGTGACGCAATACGGCACGCTGGTCGAACTGGTCGAGGAGTGCTTTCGCACGCATGCGCAACGCACGGCCTGCAGCTTCATGGGCCGTGACCTCACGTACCGGCAGATCGACAGCCTGAGCGAGGCCTTCGGCGCCTACCTGCAATCGCTGGGCCTGGTCCAGGGCGACCGCGTGGCGGTCATGATGCCCAACGTGCCGCAATACCTCATTGCGGTGACCGCCATCCTGCGCGCCGGACTGGTGCTGGTCAACGTGAATCCGCTGTACACCGCGCGCGAACTCGAACACCAGCTCAAGGACTCGGGCGCCAAGGCCATCGTGATCCTGGAGAACTTTGCCGCCACGCTGGAGAAGTGCTTGGGCGCCACGTCCGTCAAGCATGTCGTGCTCGCCGCCATGGGCGACCAACTGGGGCTGCTCAAGGGCACCTTGGTCAACTACGTGGTGCGCCACGCCAGGAAGCTGGTGCCGCCGTTCAGCCTGCCCGGCGCGGTGCGTTTCAACGAGGCTGTGGCACGCGGCACGCCCGCCACGCTGAAGAAGCCGGCCATCAAGAGTGACGACATGGCGGTGCTGCAATACACCGGCGGCACCACGGGCCTGTCCAAGGGCGCGGTGCTGATGCACCGCAACCTGGTGGCCAACGTGTTGCAGAACGCGGTCTGGGCCGCTCCGCTGATGGACACGATTCCGTCGGACGAGCAGCCGACCATCGTCTGCGCATTGCCGCTGTACCACATCTTTGCCTTCACCTATTGCATGATGTTGTCGATGCGTCTGGGCGGCAAGCTGATCCTGATCGCCAACCCGAGAGACATGCCCGGCATGCTCAAGGAGTTGTCCAGGCACCGCATCCATCTGATGCCGGCGGTCAACACCTTGTTCAACGGCATGGCCAACCATCCCGACTTCCACACCGTCGACTGGAGCCACCTGGTGGCCTCCACCGGCGGCGGCACGGCAGTGCAAAGTGCGGTCGCTGCGTTGTGGAAGGAAAAGACCGGCAAGCCGATCCTGGAGGGATACGGCCTGAGCGAGACTTCGCCCACGGCCAGCGGCAACCCGGCCAACGCCACCGAGTTCAGCGGGACGATCGGCGTACCCTTGCCCAACACCTGGATGAAACTGGTCGACGACGACGGCGTCGATGCCGAACCGGGCGAGCCAGGCGAGATTGCCATCAAGGGCCCGCAGGTCATGGCCGGCTACTGGCAACGTCCGGACGAAACCGCCAAGGTCATGACCTCCGACGGCTACTTTCGCACCGGCGACATCGGCGTGATGGACGAGCGCGGCTACTTCCGGATCGTCGATCGCAAGAAGGACATGGTGCTGGTCAGCGGCTTCAACGTCTATCCGACCGAGATCGAGGAAGTGGTGTCGCAACTCGACGGCGTGCTGGAATGCGCCTGCGTCGGCATCCCCGATCCCAAGACCGGCGAGGCGGTGAAATTGATCGTCGTCAAGAAGAACCCGGCGCTGACCGAGGCGCAGGTACGCGCATGGTGCAAGGAAAACCTCACGGCGTACAAGCAGCCCAAGGTGGTGGAGTTCCGGGCCGACCTGCCCAAGACGCCGGTGGGCAAGATCCTGCGCCGCGAGTTACGCGACAAATCATAGGCCTCGGACCCATGGCGACCACGGCGATTCTCAGCGCGCTCGAACAGGAGCAGTCGGGCCTGATCGCGCACCTGGCACAGCCTCGCCAGGTCGAACGCGGCGGACGGGTGTTCTGGCTCGGCAGCCTGCACGGCTTGCCGGTGGTGCTGGCCTTGTCGCGCATCGGCAAGGTCGCCGCGGCGACCACGGCCACGACCTTGATCGAGGCTTTCGGCGCGGACCAGATCGTATTCACCGGCGTGGCCGGGGGGCTGGGGCCGCAGGTGCAGGTGGGAGATGTCGTGGTGGCCAGCGATTTCGTGCAGCACGACATGGACGCCTCGCCGCTGTTTCCGCGCTTCGAGATCCCCTTGTACCAGCGTACGCGGTTCGCGTGCGATGCGCGACTGACCGGCCTGCTGGAGCAGGCCAGCCGCGACGCCTTGCAGGGCATGCCGCCCGCGAGCGCGATCGGGCGCGAGCCTGCCGCGCCGGCGGTACACCGGGGCCTGATCGCCAGCGGCGACCGGTTCATCGCCACGGCGCAGACCTCGCACGAGGTGCGCGACGCGCTGCGTGCACAGGCCATGGAAGCGCTGGCCATCGAGATGGAAGGCGCCGCGGTCGCACAGGTCTGCCACGACTACGGCATCGCGTTTGCGGCCGTGCGCACGGTCTCCGACCGCGCGGACGATACGGCCCATGTCGACTTCCAGCAATTCATCGACGATGTGGCGGCGATCTATGCGCGCCGCATCATGGATCGTTTCCTGCAGGCACTGTCGGCCGCAGCCCGCTGACGACACGCGCCGGCTGGCATCCAGCGGGCCGGTTCAGTTGAGCCAGCCCCGATGCCGGAAATACCACATCGGCGCGATCGCGCTGGCGGCCATCAGTGCCAGCGCGAACGGGTACCCGAACGACCACTGCAGTTCCGGCATGAAGCGGAAGTTCATGCCGTAGGCACTGGCCACCAGCGTGGGCGGCAGCAGGGCGACCGCGGCCACCGAGAACAGCTTGATGATCTTGTTCTGGTTGATGTTGATGAAGCCCACCGTGGCGTCCATCAGGAAGTTGATCTTGTCGAACAGGAAGGTGGTGTGCGAGTCGAGCGAATCGATGTCGCGCAGGATCTGGCGCGCCTCCTCGAACTGCTCGGCATTGAGCATCTTCGAGCGCATCATGAAGCTGACCGCGCGCCGGGTATCCATCGCATTGCGCCGGATGCGACCGTTCATGTCCTCCTGGCGCGCGATGGCGCCGAGCACGTCGCCGGCCAGTTCGTCCGTCATCTGGCCGGACAACACCTTGCCGCTGGCCTTCTCCAGTTCGTCGTAGATGCCTTCGAGCGTGTCGGCTGAATATTCGGCATCGGCATCGAACAGCTTGAGCAGCACTTCCTTGCCGTCCTCGATCAGGCCCGGGGCGCGGCGCGCACGCATGCGCAGCAAGCGGAACACCGGCACGTCTTCCTCGTGGATCGAGAACAGGATGCCCTTGCTGCGCACCGTGTCGTTGGCCAGGTTCAGGATGAAGGCCACCCGCACCGTGCGCGGCTCGTCACCGCTGGCGATCAGGAAGTCGCTGCGGATGTTGAGATCGCCGTTTTCCTCCGAATAGAACCGGGCCGACTCCTCGATGTCCTCGTCCATCGCATTGGCCGGGACCGCCAGTCCGTAATATGCCTCGACCCACTGCAAATCCTGTTCCGTCGGCGAATCGAGATCGACCCATACCGGATGGAAACGCGACAGCTCCTCGAGCGAGGCGATCTCTTCCTGGTAGAGGCGACCATTGACGAGCGAAAAAACGTTGAGCATGGCCTACCCCGGTGATCTGGAACGGCTGAAGAAAATGGGGAAAACACGACCGGCCGGCGGCGCCGCAAAGCCCGCGGATCGACCCGTGGTCAGGGCCGGAAATTATCGCACCGAGCCGGTGTCAGGCTCCCAGCACCAGCTCGAGCAACTCGTCCTTCATGGCCATCGCATCGTGCTCGCCCAGGGCCATCAGCGACTGGACGAAACGCGGCTCGAACAGCAGGTAGCTGGCCAGCGTGCCGCCACTGCCCTTGAGCACGCCGAGCGCGCCCATGGCGTGGCGGATTGCCGCCGGCAGCTCGCTGGTGAACTTCTGCGCCAATGCGTCCAGCGACTGCGTGGGCGCGACCGCCAGCACATCCACGGCCTTGAACGGCAGCGCGCTGGCGGCGGCGGCCGGCAGGCGATTGATGGTCTGGGTCACGCGTGCGGTCTGCTCGACATCGGCCTGCAAGGTGTCGTGGAACACGCTGGCCATCACGTGGCCGGCCATGCTGCCCAGCGTCGGGCCCCGTGCCTGCGCCTGGGCGCCGGTGCCGCCCAGGCCCGAGCGTTCGGGCTGGCCCACGCCCACCACCAGGATACGACGGGCCCCCAGGTGCATGGCCGGTGACAGTGGCGTGACCTGGCGCATCGAGCCATCGCCGAAGAACTCGCTGCGGCCGTCCACCTGCAGGGCGGTCGCCGGGAACAGGAACGGAATCGCGCTGGACGCCATCAGGTGGTCGATGGTCAGCGGCTGGTATTCGGCGCGCCGCCCCGGCCGAGACCAGCCATGGAACTCGCCGCGGCTCGCCGTGTGGCAGAAGGTCCAGTGCACGCCGCTGGTGTAGCTCGATCCGGTCACGGCCAGGGCGTCGATGGTATTGGAGCGCAGTGCATCGCCAATGCCGTCGAGCAAGATCCCCTTGCGCAAGGTCTCGCGCAACGGTGCGTTGTCCATCATGGCACCGTTGGCCTGCGCATGGCGCGACAGGCTGAGTGCGACCGCGATGCGGCTGAATCGCACCCAGGTCGGCACATTGAGGTCGAACACGTCCGACGAGCGCAGGCGGCGCCAGAATTGCGCAAGCTGCTCGAACGCTTGCAAGCCCTGCATCGCACGACTGGCCAGGAAGGCCGCATTGATGGCGCCTGCCGACGTGCCGACCAGCACCTGGAACGGAAAGCCACGGGGCGCATCCGCTCGGGACTGCAGCATGCCGGCGAGCGCGCGCAAGACGCCGACCTGGTAGGCGGTGCGCGCGCCGCCGCCCATCAATACCAGACCCATCGTGGGCCGATCGTATTGACGCAAACCGGCATGGATGATGGTGTCCAGGCTCATCTACACATTTTGTAACTGATGACAGTCTATTGCATGACTCTGGCCTGCCACTGCGCTATCGCAAGCCGCGTTCACGGCCGGCATGGAAAAGGCCCCGAACTTGTAGTGCTGACTTGCTTTTGCGGCCTTTCGCGGGCATAGTGAATCGACTGGCAGGAGAAACGCAAACGGCCGTGTCCTGCCTTCCGTCGCGACCTGCAACACAGCGTCGCGGCCATTTTCAGGCGAGCGATACAGGAGGACATCCATGAACTTGACGATCAGCGGTCATCACCTCGAAGTTACACCGGCCCTGCGCAACTATGTAACGACCAAGCTCGATCGAATCACCCGCCACTTCGACGCCGTCGTGGACGTCAAGGTCCTACTGACCGTGGAGAAACTCAAGGAAAAGGAGCGAAGGCAACGCGCGGAGTGCAATATCCATGTCAAGGGCAGCGACATGTTCGCTGAAAGTTCCCATGCCGACTTGTATGCCGCTGTCGACGACCTGGTCGACAAGCTTGACCGGCAGGTCGCGCGCCACAAGGATCGCCTGCAGGATCACCACCACGAGGCGCCCAAACGCCTGATGTAAGGTCCCTGCGGCAACGGCGACCAATACCGCCCGCGTGCCGGGCGGTTTTTTTTGTGTGCATAATCTGCATCCCACTATGAATCGACTTGCGTCCATCCTGCCTCCAGCACAAGTACTTGTGCGTGTCGATGCCACCAGCAAGAAGCGCGTCTTCGAAGAAGCCGGCCTGTTGTTCGAGAGCCTGCACGGCCTGAGCCGGGCACTGGTCACCGACAGCCTGTTCTCGCGCGAGCGCCTGGGCTCCACCGGCCTTGGCCATGGCGTGGCCATCCCGCATGGGCGTATCAAGGGCTTGAAGGCCCCTATGGCCGCCGTATTCCAGATGGAAACGGCGATCGGCTTCGACGCCCCGGACGACCAGGCCGTCAGGCTGCTGATCTTCCTGCTGGTGCCCGAGGCCGCGACCCAGAAACATCTGGAAATCCTGTCCGAGATCGCGGAACTGCTCAGTGACGCGGATCTGCGCGAGAAGATGAGCACCTGCACCGATGCCGCGCAGTTGCACAACATGATTTCGCAGTGGCAGTCGGCCCAGCTGGCCTGATCGGCTGCCCGGGCTGACTCACCATGAAGCCCACCGTCGTCAGCGCCGACGTCCTGTTCGAGGAATTTCGCGGCTACCTGAAATGGCAATGGGTCGCCGGCCTCGGTGCCTCCGAACGCCGCTTCGACGAGGTCGCCGTGCAAGCCGCCAGTTCGGGCGCCGACCTGGTCGGCTACCTCAACTACATCCATCCTTACCGGGTCCAGATCCTGGGCGAACGCGAGGTTGCCTACCTGACCAACGCGACGCACGAGGACTGCGCCCGCCGCATCTCGCGCATCGTGACGCTGGAGCCGCCGGCACTGGTGCTGGCCGACGGCAAGGAGCCGCCCGAAGCCTTGTTGTCCTTGTGCGAACGCGCCCAGATCCCGATGTTCGCGACCCAGGCCTCGTCGGCCTTCGTCATCGACGTGTTGCGCGCCTACCTGTCCAAGCATTTCGCCGAGCGTGCATCGATGCACGGCGTGCTGATGGACATCCTGGGCCTGGGTGTGCTGATCACCGGGGAATCCGGACTGGGCAAGAGTGAACTCGGCCTGGAACTGATATCACGCGGCAATGGCCTGGTGGCCGACGATGCCGTCGACCTGTACCGCATCAACCAGACCACGATCGAGGGGCGTTGCCCCGACCTGCTGCAAAACCTGCTCGAGGTGCGCGGCATCGGCTTGCTCGACATCCGCGCCATCTTCGGCGAGACGGCGGTGCGGCGCAAGATCCGTCTCAAGCTGATCGTGCATCTGGTGCGCCGCGAGACACTGGAGCGCGAATACGAGCGCATCCCCTACGAACCGCTGACCCAGGACATCCTCGGGATTCCGGTGCTCAAGGTCGTGGTGCAGGTGGTGGCCGGACGCAACATCGCGGTGCTGGTCGAAGCCGCGGTGCGCAGCACCATCCTCAAATTGCGTGGCATCGACACCTACCAGGAATTCGTCGAACGCCACCGCAAGGCGATGGAAGTCAAGCAACCGACGCGTTTCGGCGCCTGACGCCGGCAGCCGGACTCAGCTACCCGCGTTGCGGCCGCTGGTCGGCCGGTTCGGGCAACCGGTCTTGGTGCAGTGGGCGTACAGACTCAAGGCATGGTCCGCGATGGTGAAACCCTTGGCCTTGGCGACCGCCTGTTGACGCTTTTCGATTTCCGCGTCGTAGAACTCCTCGACCCGACCGCAGTCCAGGCACACCAGGTGGTCGTGGTGTTTGCCTTCGTCGAGTTCGTACACCGCCTTGCCGCTCTCGAAGTGACTGCGGCTGAGCAGCCCGGCCTGCTCGAACTGCGTCAACACGCGGTATACGGTGGCCAGGCCGACGTCCGAGTTGTCGTCGAGCAGCGCCCGGTAGACGTCTTCCGCCGTCATGTGGCGTTGCTCGCCCTTCTGGAATATTTCGAGTATCTTCAGCCGTGGCACCGTGGCCTTGAGCCCGGTACTCTTGAGTTCATCGATGTTGGCGATGGCCATGGTCAACCTCCGGGGATGGCACGCTGGCGCAGGAGCAGCGGCTACAATGAACCGATCATATCGCCCCCCTGATCCATGCACGCCACACCCGCCCTGAAGTCCCTGCTGCTCCTGGCCATCAGTGCCGGTCTGGCAGCGTGCTCGAGCTTCGATGGCGCGAGCAACCGCCTGGCAAGCATCGTGACACCCTACCAGATCGACGTGGTGCAGGGCAACGTGATCACGCGCGAGCAGGTCGACGTCCTGCGTGCGGGGCTGCCGCGGCAATCGGTACGTGACCTGCTGGGCACGCCCTTGCTGCAAAGCGTGTTCCACGCCGACCGCTGGGACTACGTGTTCAGCTTCCGTCGCAAGGGCGAGGAGCCGCAGCTGCGCAAGCTCACCGTGTACTTCAAGGACGACGTGGTGGAGCGTTTCGAGGCCGACCCGATGCCGACCGAAGCCGAGTTCGTGGCCTCGCTCGACAACCAGCGCAAATCGAACAAGGTGCCGGAGCTCGAGGCCAGCGAGGAAGCGCTCAAGGCGTTCGCACAGGCGAGCAAGCGACCGGCGTCGGACCCCGCGGCCACGCCGGCCCGCGTCGTTCCGCCATTGCCTGCCAGTTATCCGCCCCTCGAACCGGCGAAACCCTGATTCCGACGCATGGCGAGCGAACGCAAGCGCAAGGTGTGCATTGCCGGGGCATCCGGCCGCATGGGCCACATGCTGATCGAGGCGGTACGCGCCAGCGACGACTGTGAACTCGGCGGTGCGCTCGACGTCACCGGCAGCCCGGCCATCGGCCAGGACGCCGGAGCGTTCTCCGGCCATCCCTGCGGCGTCACCGTCACCGACGACCTGGCCACGGGCCTGGCCGGCTGCGACGTACTGATCGACTTCACCCGGCCCGAAGGCACGCTGGCCCATCTGGCCGCCTGCCGCACGCTCGGCGTGCAGGCCGTGATCGGCACCACCGGGTTTTCCGACGCCCAGAAGGACGAGATCGCCGCATGTGCGCGCGACATCGCCATCATGATGGCGCCCAACATGAGCGTGGGCGTGAACGTCACGCTCAAGCTGCTGGCACTCGCCGGGCGGGCCATGGCCACCGGGTACGACATCGAGATCATCGAAGCCCATCACCGCCACAAGGTCGACGCGCCTTCGGGCACCGCGCTCAAGATGGGCGAGGTCATCGCCCAGGCCACCGGCCGCAACCTCAAGGAATGCGCGGTCTATGCGCGCGAAGGCGTGACCGGGGAACGCGACCCGTCCTCGATCGGTTTTGCGACCATCCGCGGCGGCGACATCGTCGGCGACCACACGGTGCTGTTTGCCGGCACCGGCGAGCGCATCGAGATTTCGCACAAGTCCTCGAGCCGCGAGACCTACGCCCAGGGCAGCCTGCGTGCCGTACGTTTCCTGGCCGGCCAGGAATACGGCCTGTTCGACATGTTCGACGTACTGGGGCTGGCCGGGACCGACGCGGCCGCGGGCCAATGACGACCGCCGGCCTCGCAGACCCGGGCCCGGCGAGAGCGCGCAACGCGACGGAGCACATCCCATGGGCCTGATCCAGATCCTGTCCCAGGGCGACGTGGTCAGCAACCTGGTGGTGGTGGTGCTGCTGCTGATGTCGATCAGCAGCTGGTTCGTCATTCTCTGGAAATCATGGCTGCTGCGCCGCGCCAGCCGCGACGTCGGACGCAGCCTGCTGGCGTTCTGGCAGGCGGACGACCTGGAGGAAGGCCAGCGCAAGGCGCAGGCCTTCGACCGCGAGGCCCTGGTGGTGCCGCTGATCACCGCCACCCATACCCCGGGCAGCGGTACGCTGGCGCATGCCGGCGACCGCTCCCAGCAGTTGACGCGCCTGTTGCGCCAGCAACTGCATGCGGTCTTGCACAAGCTGCAGTTCGGACAGGTGCTGCTGGCCACGGTGGGCGCCACCGCGCCCTTTGTCGGACTGCTGGGCACGGTCTGGGGTATCTACCATGCACTGTTGTCGATCTCCCATGCCGGCCAGGTCACGATCGACAAGATCTCCGGCCCGGTGGGCGAGGCCCTGATCATGACGGCCGCCGGACTGGCGGTGGCGATCCCGGCCGTGCTGGCCTACAACGTGCTGGGCCGCCAGATCGGCCGCATTGAGGCCGATCTCGAAGGATTTGCACGCGACCTGCGTGAATTGCTGCTCCACCCTGGCGTGGCCGGGGCTGCGCCGGTCCGGGATTGAGCGCCATGGCATTCGGCCGCCTGGAACGCAGCGCCGGCAGCAAGCCGATGAGCGAGATCAACATGACGCCGCTGATCGACGTGATGCTGGTGCTGGTGGTCATCTTCATCATCACCGCGCCGCTGCTGGCCAGCTCGATCCGGCTCGACCTGCCCCGGTCCGACGCCGCCAGTGCCGGCAGCCCACCGGCGGCCGTCATGCTCAGCGTCGACAAGTCCGGCCAGGCGTTTCTGAACGACAAACCGGTCTCCGGCTCCGAACTGGCGGCGCAACTGGCCGGCATTGCCCGTGCCGATCCGGACACCGAATTGCAGCTGCGCGCCGACGCCTCCGTGCCGTACGGCCGCGTGGTGGAGATCATGGGCGTGGCGCAACAGGCCGGCCTGGGACGCATCGGCTTCGTCGCCGAACCGGACAAGCCCCGACCCTGACCTGTCCCCGCGACCCCGGCTGGCGGCGGTACCGGATTGCATGAGCACCTAGAATCGACCTGCAGCGGCACTCGCGCCGCCCATCGATTCCCATGCACGACAAATACAACCACCTCGAAGTCGAGGCCGCCTCCCAGGAACACTGGACCGGCCGCGACGCCTACCGCGTCACCGAAGACGCCGCGCGCAAGAAGTTCTACGCCTGCTCGATGCTGCCGTATCCCAGCGGCAAGCTGCACATGGGCCATGTGCGCAACTACACGATCAACGACATGCTCACGCGCAACCTGCGCATGAAGGGCTTCAACGTGTTGATGCCCATGGGCTGGGACGCCTTCGGCCTGCCGGCCGAGAACGCGGCGCTGAAGAACGGCGTGCCGCCGGCCCAGTGGACGTACGACAACATCGCCTACATGAAGAAGCAGATGCAGGCGCTCGGGCTGGCCATCGACTGGAGCCGCGAGGTCGCCACCTGCGACGCCAGCTACTACAAGTGGAACCAGTGGCTGTTCCTGAAGATGCTGGAAAAAGGCATTGCCTACCGCAAGACCCAGGTCGTGAACTGGGACCCGGTCGACCAGACCGTGCTGGCCAACGAGCAGGTCATCGACGGCAAGGGCTGGCGCACCGGTGCGCCGGTCGAAAAACGCGAGATCCCGGGTTATTACCTCAAGATCACCGACTACGCCGAGGAACTGCTGGACCAGGTGCAGAACCACCTGCCGGGCTGGCCGGAACGTGTCAAGCTGATGCAGGAGAACTGGATCGGCCGCAGCGAAGGCGTGCGTTTCGCCTTCACGCATGACATCCGGGACGCGTCTGGCGCGCTGATCGGCGGTGGACGCATGTATGTATTCACCACCCGTGCCGACACCATCATGGGCGTGACCTTCTGCGCGGTGGCGCCCGAGCATCCGCTGGCCACCCACGCCGCGTCAGGCAATCCGGAACTGGCCGCCTTCATCGAGGAATGCAAGCGTGGTGGCACGACCGAGGCCGAACTCGCACTGCGCGAGAAGGAAGGCATGCGCACCGGGCTGCAGGTGACGCACCCGCTCAACGGGCAGCAGATCGACGTCTGGGTCGGCAACTACGTGCTGATGGGTTATGGCGACGGCGCCGTCATGGGCGTGCCGGCACATGACGAACGCGACTTCATATTCGCCAAGAAATACGGCATCCCGATCGCCGAGGTCGTGCTGATCGACGGCTACAGCTACGACTACGACCACTGGCAGGACTGGTACAGCGACAAGCAGCGCGGAGTGACCATCAACTCCGACAGCTTCAGCGGCCTGACGTATCCGCAGGCGGTCGACGCCATCGCACATGCGCTGCACACCCGCGGTCTGGGCGAGAAGATGACGACCTGGCGGCTGCGCGACTGGGGCGTGAGCCGCCAGCGCTACTGGGGCACGCCGATCCCGATCATCCATTGCGACGAACATGGCGCGGTGCCGGTGCCCGAGCAGGACCTGCCCGTGGTGCTGCCGCAGGACTGCATTCCGGACGGCTCTGGCAACCCGCTCAACCACCATGAAGGTTTCCATGCCGGCGTGACCTGCCCGGTCTGCGGCAAGCCGGCGCGGCGCGAGACCGACACCATGGACACCTTCGTCGACAGTTCCTGGTATTTCATGCGGTATTGCGACCCGCGCAACGACCAGGCCATGGTGGCCGACGGTGCGAAATACTGGATGCCGATGGACCAGTACATCGGCGGCATCGAACATGCCATCCTGCACCTGCTGTATGCGCGGTTCTGGACCAAGGTCATGCGCGACCTCGGCCTGCTCGATGTCGACGAGCCGTTCACGAAACTGCTGACCCAGGGCATGGTGCTCAACCATATCTATTCACGCAAGAACCCGGGCGGAGGCATCGAGTATTTCTGGCCCCAGGATGTCGAGGACATCCACGACGACGCCGGCAAGGTGATCGGCGCCAGGCGCAAGAGCGACGGCTCGGCCGTGAACTACGAAGGCGTGGGCACGATGAGCAAGAGCAAGAACAACGGCGTCGACCCGCAGGACCTGATCGAGAAATACGGCGCCGACACCGCGCGCCTGTACACCATGTTCACCGCGCCGCCCGAGGCCACGCTGGAGTGGAACGACGCGGCCGTGGAGGGTTCGTACCGCTTCCTGCGCCGGGTCTGGAACTTCGGCGTCAAGCTGGCCGACATGCCGGCGGCCATCGCGCCGAGCACCGACTACGGCAAGGCCGCCGCCGACCTGCGACGCGAGATCCACGGCGTGTTCAAGCAGGTGGACTACGACTACCAGCGCATGCAGTACAACACCGTCGTCTCGGGCGCGATGAAGATGCTCAATGCGCTGGAAGACTTCAAGTCCGATGGCGGCACGGGCGAAACCGTGGCGCTGCGCGAGTGCTTCGGAATCCTGCTGCGATCCCTGTACCCGGTGACGCCGCACATCGCGCAAGCGCTGTGGGACGAACTCGGCTACGTGCGCCAGCACGGCGAATTGCTCGATGCACCCTGGCCCGAAGTCGACGCGGCGGCGCTCAAGCAGGACGAACTCGAACTGGTGCTGCAGATCAACGGCAAGCTGCGCGGCGCGATCCGCGTACCCGCCAGCGCCAACCGCCAGGCGATCGAACACGCCGCCGTCAACAGCGAGGTGTTCGCCAGCCACGCCCAGGGCGCCAAGCCGCGCAAGGTGATCGTGGTGCCCGGTCGCCTCGTCAACGTCGTCACATGATGCAACGCCGCCTGCTGCTTGCCGCATGCGCGGCCCCGGTGCTGGTCGGATGCGGCTTCAAGCTGCGCGGCGCGCCCGAACTGGCGTTTCGTTCCTTGTACGTGAACGCCGGCGAGCACTCTCCGGTGGGCAACGAGCTCAAGCGCAACCTGGCCTCGATCGACAGCCTGAGCCTGGTCGCCGATCCCGCGCAGCAGAAAAGCGCGGATGCGGTGCTCGACATCCTGTCCGAGGCGCGCGAGAAAACCGTCGTGGGCGTCAACACCTCGGGCCAGGTCACCGAGTTCCAGTTGCGCAGCCGCTTGCGGTTCCGCCTGCGTACGCCACAAGGCAAGGAGTTGATCCCGACCACCGAACTGCTGCTCAATCGCGACATCAGCTTCAATGAGTCCGCCGTGCTGGCCAAGGAAGCCGAAGAAGGCCTGATGTACCGGGACATGCAATCGGACATCGTGCAGCAGCTGATCCGGCGCCTGGCGGCGGTCAAGTCGCTCTGACGTGACCGGCGCTGGCGCCGCGCTCCCGCAACAACCATGCAACTCGCCGCCGGCCAACTCGCCCAGCACCTGAGCCGGGGCCTGCGCGGCCTGTACACCTTGCACGGCGACGAGCCGCTGCTGGTTCAGGAGGCGGCCGACACCATCCGGGCCGCGGCCCGTGCCGCCGGTTTCACCGAGCGCACCTCGCACACCGTGGCCGGAGCCCATTTCGACTGGAGCGAAGTGCTGGCCGCCGGTGGATCGCTGAGCCTGTTCGCCGACAAGCAGATCGTCGAGATCCGCATCCCGACGGGCAAGCCCGGCAAGGACGGCAGCGCCGCGATCCAGCAACTGTGCGAGCAAGGCCAGGGCAACGACGACCTGCTGACCCTCGTGATCCTGCCCCGGCTGGACAAGGCCACCCGCAGCGGCGCCTGGTTCGGTGCGCTGGAGCGGCACGGCGTATCGATCGCGATCGAGCCGGTCGAACGCAGCGCCTTGCCGCAATGGCTGGCACAACGCCTGGCGCAGCAGGACCAGCGCGTCAAGCCCGGCGTCGAAGGCCAGCGCAGCCTGCAGTTCTTTGCCGACCGGGTCGAAGGCAACCTGCTGGCGGCGCACCAGGAGATCCAGAAGCTCGCCTTGTTGTACCCCCGTGGTGAACTGGGTTTCGAAGACATCGAACGCGCCGTGCTCAACGTGGCGCGGTACGACGTGTTCAAGCTCAGCGAGGCGGTGCTGGCCGGGCAGCAGGCCCGCGTGCTGCGCATGCTGGGCGGGCTTCAGGCCGAAGGCGAGGCCCCGGTGCTGGTGCACTACAGCCTGTCCGAGGACATCCGCGCACTCAAGCGGGTGCGCGATGCCATGGGCGATGGCCGCCCGATGCCGATGGCGCTGCGCGAGCAACGCGTGTGGGGGGTGCGCGAACGCCTGTTCGAGCGGGTGTTGCCACGGCTGGATGCGGCGCTGCTGGCCGACCTGCTGCTGCAGGCACACCGGGTCGACGGCATCGTCAAGGGCCTGAAGCAGCCCGACTGGCCGACCGACCCGTGGCAGGCGCTGCACCGCCTGGCCATGGGGCTGTGCGGCGCCTGCGCGGCGCGTTGAACCATCCGGCGCCGGCGCGGCCGGCGTGAGAAAATCGCGCCATGAACGCCGTCAACATCGCCGAATACAGCCAGACCCTGGGCCTGCAGGCTCGCGCCGCCTCGGGCGCGATGGCCAAGGCCGACGCCGCGCAACGCAATACCTGCCTGCGCACGCTGGCCACCCTGCTGCGCCAGGACACGCCGGCACTGCAGGCCGCCAACACCGCGGACCTCGAACGCGCCACCGCCGCCGGCCTGTCGGCACCCATGGTCGACCGGCTGCGGCTCACGCCCAAGGTGCTCGAGACCGTGGCCCTGGGTTGCGAGCAGCTGGCAGCCATGCCCGACGTGATCGGCCAGATCAGCGGCATGGTGCAGCAACCCAGCGGCATTCGCGTGGGCCAGATGCGGGTGCCGATCGGCGTGTTCGCGATGGTGTTCGAAAGTCGCCCCAACGTGACCATCGAGGCGGCCAGCCTGGCGATCAAGAGCGGCAATGCCTGCATCCTGCGCGGCGGCTCGGAGGCGATCGAGTCGAACAAGGCGCTGGCGCTGCTGGTGCAGCAGGCGCTGCAGTCCAGCGGCCTGCCGAGCGAAGGCGTGCAGCTGGTGCAGATCACCGACCGCGCCGTGGTCGGCGAACTCATCACCATGCCGCAATGCGTGGACATGGCGATCCCGCGCGGCGGCAAGGGCCTGATCGAGCGCATCAGCCGCGACGCGAAGGTGCCGGTGCTCAAGCACCTGGACGGCAATTGCCATGTCTATGTCGACGACCCCTGCGACGTCGCAATGGCCGTGACGGTCGCCGACAACGCCAAGACCCAGAAATACAGCCCCTGCAATGCCAGCGAGAGCCTGCTCGTCGCGCGCGGCGTGGCGGCCGAATTCCTGCCGAAGATCGGCGCCATCTATGCGGCCAAGGACGTCGAGATGCGCGTGTGCCCGGACAGCCGCGCCCTGCTGGCCGCCGTGGCCGGCGCCACGCTGGTCGACGCGACCGAACAGGACTGGTCCACCGAATACCTGGCACCCGTCATCAGCATCAAGGTGGTCGACGACCTGGATGCCGCCATCGCCCACATCAACCACTACGGCAGCCACCACACCGACGCCATCCTC
>CAXBDR010000031.1:0-26222 GCA_963974265.1 uncultured Rhodoferax sp. | reverse complement strand
CATGGTCCGGTTCGATATGCGGCTTGATTCAAGTTCGTTGATGCCGGCTCAATAGCACCGTCAAAGCTGTCACGACATGTGTTGGGGCGATGCCCCTAATTCTTCTCGCTGTTTGTGCCAAAGGTGTCTATCAAGATAAGGGAAAACCCTTATATTCCTTGCATGAACACGAAAACAGATGCCGTCCGAGACCGTGTCGACGCAACCAGCGTCGACCAAGAAGCAGGGGTTCGGGCCAGCAACGAAGCCAGGGGCACCCCACCGATCATTCCGATCCGATCCTTGGGGGAGCATCATCGCGCGCAGATTCTGTCCCACTTGATCGAACTGGACGAGCGAGATCGGTATCTGCGTTTTGGCTTCATTGCCAAGGATGAGCATATCGCTCGCTATGTGGAGGGCCTGAACTTCGAGTTCGACGAAGTATTCGGCATCACGAACCGGAAGTTGGTGTTGATCGCCGTGGCGCACCTCGCGTATTCGCCCGACGACCGTCGACGCCAATGTGCCGAGTTCGGCGTCTCCGTAGCAAAAAGGGCGCGTGGCAGGGGTTACGGCGCACGGTTGTTCGAGCGTGCGGCCATGGACGCTCGCAACAATGGTGTTTCCCTGATGTTCATTCATGCCTTGAGTGAAAACTCTGCCATGTTGGGTATCGCGCGCAAGGCCGGCGCAGTGCTGGAGCGCCATGGCTCCGAGACGGAGGCCTATCTTCGCTTGCCTCCGGCTTCGCTCAACAGTCACATGACGGAGATTGTCGAAGACCACTATGCGCAACTCGACTACCGGCTAAAGGCGCAGTCAAAACAGTTTCACAATATGCTCGCCGCGTTCAAGGCCTTGCATCACAGTTGGCCGATGGGTGGTACCAAGCATCCAGAGTGAGCCCGCGCAGATGATCGGTCCACCGGCGCGATGGACACAACCGGGTCCGTCGCGTGCCAGCATGCGTGTTTGGCCCGAGGCATGCCAATCCGGTATCCTTGAGGGTCCGAAACTACAGTGCCACGGCAGTGTCCGAACCCTATCCTGAACGTCCCTTCCCCGAAAGAGAAGACAAGCGTTCGTTTCTGCAGAAGCTTGCGGAGTTCATTCATCCAGGGCCAGACTCGACGGAGGAGTTGATCGCCGCCTTGGCCGATGCGGAAGAGAACAACGTCATCGGGACCGAATCGAGGGTCATGCTGGAAGGGGTGATCCGCATGGCGGACATGTCCGCTGGCGACGTGATGGTCCCAGCCACCCGGATGGACCTGCTCAACATCGACTCGTCCATCGACGACCTGCTCAACGTCGTCATCGAGACGGCGCACTCGCGTTTTCCGGTCTTCGACGGCGACCGGGAAAACATTATCGGCATATTGATGGCCAAGGACCTGCTCAAGCTGCAGCGCGCACCGGAATTCAGCGTCCGCGCGTTGTTGCGGCCCGCTGTCTTCGTCCCCGAGAGCAAGGGCCTGAACGACTTGTTGCGCGATTTCCGTGGCAATCGCAATCACCTGGCGATCGTGATCGATGAGTTCGGCCGGGTTGCCGGACTGATCACGATCGAGGACGTGCTCGAGCAGATCGTCGGTGAAATCGAGGACGAATTCGACATCGAGGAAGATGAAGGCGATATCTTCGGCCTGGCCGATCGTACCTACCGCGTGAGCGGCGACACGTCCATCGAACGGGTCGAGGACGCGTTTGGGGTCAAGTTCGCCGATGGCAACGAGTCACTCGATTTCGACACCATCGGTGGCCTGATCGCCCACGAGATGGGCCATGTCCCGCGGCGCGGCGAGCACCATACCCGTTCCGGCCTGCATTTCGTCGTCTTGCATACCAAGGGCGGGGCGGTGAAATGGTTCAAGGTCTCCGCGCAGGAACCTTGATCCTCGCTCCCTTGCTCGCCCTGGCTGCCGGGCTGTTGCACGCGGCCGCACTGGCTACCCCCTGGGACAGCCAACCCCATGGCTGGATGCAGCTTCTGGCACTGGGCATGTTGGCGGCGCTGCTCCGATGCTCCCAATCCAATCGGATGGGAGCCCTCTTGGCCTGGATTTTCTCCACCAGCTGGCTGTGCGGGACATTCTGGTGGATGTACGTGGCCATGGCGGTCTACGCCGGGCTGCCTGGCGCGCTTTCGGCGTTCGCCGTCTTCTGTCTTGCCGCAGTGTTGTCCGGCTACTACGCGTTGGCGGGCGCTGTTTTCGTTGCGCTGCAGCCGCGCAGTCCGGCTGGCGCCGCGTTGCTTTTTTCCGCCTTGTGGCTGTTTGCCGAACTGGCTCGTGGCGTCTGGTTCACGGGTTTTGGCTGGGGCGCAGCCGGGTATGCCCATATCGACGGTCTGGCCCGTTTCGCGCGGTATGTCGGCGCGTATGGCGTGGCGTTCCTGGTCGCCTTGATCGCCTCGCTGGTGGCGTTCTGGGGCGCCGCACGCCGTCGGCGGGCGCAAACGTGGATGCCCCTGGCTGCGGCGGCACTGGCCTCTGTCATGGCCTGGATGCCCGGCGCGTATACCAAGACCAACGGAGACCTGCAGGTGGCCTTGCTGCAAGGAAACATCGCGCAGGACGTCAAGTTCCAGCCCGGTACCGGTGTGGCCGATGCCCTGCGCTGGTATGGAGAACAGCTTGCGGTCGCCTCCGCCTCGCTCGTCGTCGCACCCGAGACCGCCATCCCGATGTTGCCGCAGGACCTGCCGCCCGGCTACTGGAAGGAAATACGAGGCCTCTATGCACGGCGCGAGCAGGCTGCCTTGTTCGGGATCCCCTTGCAAGGCGCCGACGGCGGCTATACCAACTCGGTCGTCGGATTCAAGCCCGGGCCAATGGCACCGGGTGACAACGCCTCCTACCGGTATGACAAGCACCACCTGGTTCCCTTTGGCGAATTCATCCCGCCGTTCTTTCGCTGGTTCACCAACATGATGAACATTCCCCTGGGAGACTTCGACCGCGGGTCGCTCGCACCGCCATCGTTCGCATGGAAGGGGCAGCGCCTGGCTCCGAACATTTGCTACGAGGACCTGTTCGGAGAAGAACTGGCGCAGCGCTTCACGGATCCGGCCACGGCGCCGACCATCTTCGTCAACGTCAGCAACATCGGCTGGTTCGGCAATACGGTGGCCATCGACCAGCACCTGAACATCTCGCGTATGCGCGCGCTGGAATTCGAGCGTCCGTTCATTCGCGCGACCAACACCGGCGACACGGTGATCATCGACCACGAGGCCCGCGTGACGCACGCCCTGCCGCGCCATACCCGGGGCGTGTTGCTGGGGGACGTCCAGGGGCGTACCGGTATCACTCCCTACGCGTGGTGGGCCTCGCGATTCGGACTGTGGCCATTGTGGGTGCTCGTCGCAATGGTCGTGGCGTGTGCCGTCGTGGCAAGGCGCGGCCGTCAAACGCCGGCACCGTAAAATCGAGCGCCGGCACCGGTGGAAGCGGCATGCCGCAACATGCCTGCGGCCTGGCGCTCGACCATCGACGATGGTGGGGCGGTCCGTGTCGTATCAGCCCCGCTGCCATTTCCTTGCGAGACCCGATGCTCACTTTCCAACAAATCATCCTGAAACTCCAGTCGTATTGGGACGCCCAGGGCTGCGTCCTCATCCAGCCCTATGACATGGAGGTCGGCGCCGGCACGTCGCACACGGCGACCTTCCTGCGCGCAATCGGCCCGGAGCCCTGGAAGGCCGCCTATGTGCAACCCAGCCGGCGCCCCAAGGACGGCCGTTATGGCGACAACCCGAACCGCTTGCAGCACTATTACCAGTATCAGGTGGTGATGAAGCCGGCGCCATCGAACATCCTGGACCTGTATCTGGGATCCCTCAAGGCGCTGGGCCTCGACCTGCAGCACAACGATATCCGTTTCGTCGAGGACGACTGGGAAAACCCGACGCTGGGTGCCTGGGGCCTGGGCTGGGAAGTCTGGCTCAACGGCATGGAGGTGACGCAGTTCACGTATTTCCAGCAGGTCGGCGGAATCGACTGCAAGCCCGTCACCGGCGAGATCACCTACGGCCTGGAGCGCCTGGCCATGTACCTTCAGAACGTGGACAACATCTACGCGCTGCAGTGGACCGAAGGCACGACCTATGGCGACGTCTACCTGCAGAACGAGCGCGAGCAATCCGCCTACAACTTCGAGCACAGCGACGTGGAGTTCCTGCTGATCGCCTTTGCCGCACACGAGAAGCAGGCGACGCACCTGGTGCAGGAGCAACTCGCGCTGCCGGCCTACGAGCAGGTGCTCAAGGCTGCGCACAGCTTCAACCTGCTCGATGCACGCGGAGCGATCAGCGTCACCGAGCGCGCGGCCTACATGGGACGCATCCGCCACCTGGCGCGCATGGTGGCCCAGGCCTATTTCGACAGCCGCGAGCGACTCGGGTTTCCGCTGGCGCCGCCACAATGGACCGAGCAGATGACGAAGAAGGCGGCTTGACGTGACGGAACCGACAATGATTTCCCGCGAGAACCTGCTGGTCGAGTTGCTGGTCGAGGAGTTGCCGCCCAAGGCGCTCGAAACCCTTGGAAATGCCTTCGGTCGCACCCTGGTGCAGGAGTTGCACAGCCGGGGCCTGGTGGTCGACGCAACCGCGTACACCACCTTCGCATCGCCGCGCAGGCTGGCGGTCCATGTGCGCGACGTCGCCTCGGTCGCCCCGGATGTCCCGGAGTCGAAGAAGCTGATGCCGGTCAAGGTGGCGTTCGACGCCCAAGGGAAACCGACCGTCGCCTTGACCAAGAAGGCGCAGGCCATGGGGCCGCGTTGCGTCGCCTTGCTGCAGACCTGGCCCGATGGCCAGGACGGCGCCGACCGCCTGTTCGTGCAGCGCGACGGCAAGGATGAGTTCCTCTACTACGCCAGCGTCCTGCCTGGCGCGGATATCCGCGCGGGGCTGCAGCGTGCGTTGCAGGCGGCCATCGAGCGGTTGCCGATTCCCAAGGTCATGACCTACCAGTTGCAGGACAACTGCGACCTGCCCGGGTGGAGCAGCGTGAGTTTCGTGCGGCCGGCGCACGGGGTCGTCGCGCTACATGGCGCGACGGTGGTCCCGGTACAGGCGCTGGGCCTGCATTCCGGCAACACGACCATCGGGCATCGTTTCGAGGCGGCCAGGAATCCGGTCGTGATTGCGCATGCGGATGCCTATGCCGAGACGATGCAGCGCGATGGAGCCGTGATCGCCGGGTTCGCCGCACGCCGCGCCGAGATCGTGCGTCAACTGGGCGCCGCCTGCGAACGCCTGGGTGGCGGCGTATATGCCGTCGACGATGCGGCCTTGCTGGACGAGGTCACGGCCCTGGTGGAGCGGCCCAACGTGCTGGTCTGCACCTTCGACAAGCAGTTTCTCGAAGTGCCTCAGGAATGCCTGATCCTGACGATGAAGGCGAACCAGAAGTACTTTCCGCTGCTGGACGCGTCGCACCGGCTGACGAACCGTTTCCTGGTTGTCAGCAACATATCGCCGAGCGACACCCGTGCTGTCATCGGCGGGAACGAACGTGTCGTGCGGCCGCGGCTGGCCGATGCGCGTTTCTTCTTCGACCAGGATCGCAAGCGTAGCTTGATGTCCCGCGTCGAGGGGCTCTCCCGGGTGGTCTACCACAACAAGCTCGGATCGCAGGGCGAACGCATGCAGCGTGTGCGCTCGATCGCGGGTGCGTTGGCGGGCGATCTGGGTGATCGCGCCTTGCTGGCGGATGTCGATACGGCCGCACAGCTGGCCAAGACCGATCTGCTGACCGACATGGTCGGCGAGTTCCCTGAGTTGCAGGGCGTCATGGGCGGCTATTACGCGCGCCACGATGGCCTGGGGGATGGGGTTGCGATGGCGATCGAGGACCACTACAGACCCCGCTTCGCCGGCGACGCGTTGCCACGCACGACGGTCGGGCTGGTGTTGGCACTGGCCGACAAGCTCGAGACCCTGGTCGGCATGTTCGGCATCGGAAACCTGCCCACCGGCGACAAGGATCCGTTTGCGCTGCGCCGTCATGCGCTGGGGGTGGTGCGCATGCTGGTCGAGCGCGCCTTGCCGTTGGCGCCGGCACGCTTGGTCGAGATGGGGTTCGCGGCTTTTCCCTCGGGCATGCTCAACGATGCGGCGGAGCCGCTTGACCAGTTCCTGGTGGAGCGGCTCAAGGGTTACCTGCGCGACGGTGGACACACCGGCGCCGAGGTCGACGCGGTCATTCATGCGCAAGGCATGTCGCATTGGGCCGAGTTGCCGATGCGCCTGTCCGCGGTACGCGCCTTTGCGGCCCTGCCCGAGGCGCCCGCCCTGGCCGCGGCGAACAAGCGCATCGGCAACATCCTGAAAAAGGTGCCGCCGGTAGATCCGCATGTCAGCGAGGTGCTGTTGCGCGAGCCCGCGGAACAGGCCTTGCATGCGGCCATGATGCGATGCGCGCCGCAGTCCGACGCGCAGTTCGCCGCCAAGGACTACACCGCGTCGTTGCAGACACTCGCCGCCTTGCGCGCACCGGTCGATGCGTTCTTCGAACAGGTGATGGTGAACGCGTCAGAACTGGACCTGCGGCTCAATCGACTGGGCCTGTTGCAGGCGCTGCACAACGCCATGAATCGGGTCGCCGACTTGTCGCGACTGGATGGCCAGGGATGATGAACTTCAAGCTGGTCATCCTGGACCGGGATGGAACCATCGGCGAACTCGATGCCGATCCGGCCGATGCCGACCACAGCTGGCAGCCATTGCCGGGCGCGATGGAGGCCATCGCCAGGCTCAACCACGGTGGCTGGCATGTCGTCATCGCTGCCAACTACGGTGATCTCGGGCGTGGTGCGGTGGAGATGGCGGCCATCAATGCCCAGCAAGGGCGCATGAACAAGCTGCTGTCCGCCGTGGGAGCGAGGGTGGATGCGGTGTTCTTCTGCCCTCATGCCCCGGATGAAGGCTGTCGCTGCCGCAAGCCGCAGCCGGGCCTGTTCGAGCAGATTCGCGAACGCTTCGGCATCGAACTGTCGGGCACGCCGGCGGTCGGTGACGCAGCCGAGGACCTGATCGCAGCGGCGGCCACAGGCTGCGAGCCGCACCTGGTCCTGACGGGGCAGGGCGCGCAATACCGAAGCCAGGCGTTGCCGTCCGCGTTTCCCGCGCAGACACGCGTGCATGAGGATCTCGCGGCATTTGCCGAATACCTTATCGAGCGCGACGCGGTGCCAGCTGCCGCGGCGGGCTGAGTTTCGATCATTCCCAATCGAGCAGGAGGCCCGGTGCGCGCTCTGGCATTTATCCGATCCGTGCTGCACATGGTGTGGATGCTGGTCACGGTCATCCCCTGGGGCATCATCATGCTGGTGGCGTCCTTGTGGGTCGGTGGCACGGGCCTGTGGTGGATGGCCGTGCGGTGGTTGCGCTGGTCCGTCGCGGGCGCCCGGGTGCTGCTGGGCATCGAGGTGCGGGTCAGCGGCATGGAACATCTTCCTGACGGGGCAACCAGTCCGGCGATCCTGCTGGTCAAGCACCAGTCTACGTTCGAGACCTTCCTGTTGCCCACCCTGATGCCGCATCCGCTGGCATACGTATTCAAGAAGGAGCTGCTGCGTGTGCCCTTCTTCGGCTGGGCCATGGGCCGGCTGGACATGATTCACATCGATCGCGAACAGCGGGCCAAGGCATTCGGCAAGGTGGTGGCGCAAGGCAAGAAGTTGCTGGCGCGCGGCACCTGGATCATCATGTTTCCGGAAGGCACACGTATTGCGCGCGGCCACAAGGGCGTCTACAAGTCCGGCGGTACGCGCCTGGCCATCGAAACCGGCGCACCGGTCATTCCGATCGCCGTGAGTTCGGCCAAGTGCTGGCCGCGCAAGGCTTTCATCAAGATGCCGGGTACGGTGGACGTGTCCATCGGCAAGCCCATTCCCAGCGACGGACGCAAGCCCGACGAATTGATGCGCGAGGTCGAGGCCTGGATCGAGGCCGAGATGCATCGGCTCGATCCCCAGGCCTATCGCTGACGCGCTTGCTTGTGCTAGAACCGGGCACCATGCGAGCCTTGCTGCAATACACCCTGGACCTGTTCGCGCCGGACGACGGGCCCGAGCCTACGCCACCGCCATCCGTGGTCCCCGGTGCGCAGCGACCTGCGCCCGGGACTGCGGTCCGGCCGCAACAGTCGGTCCGGCCCGACATGGCGATATTTCGTCATCCGCGCGCGAACCGGGAGGTCCGTCTGTGCGGAAACCTCGTCGGCTACGAGTTCAAGCGCGGCAAGCGCCGCACCATCGGATTCTCGGTCGGGGCCGACGGCCTGGTCGTGCACGCGCCGAAATGGGTCACCTTGTCGGATGTACAGCAGGCGCTGGACGAAAAGGCGTCCTGGATCGTGCGCAAGCTGGTCGAGGCACGCGACCGCCATGCACGCATGCATGCCAATCGCATCGAATGGCGCGATGGCGCGCAGTTTCCCTTCCTGGGAAATCCGATGCGCATCGTGCTCGATTCGTCCCACTCCAGTCCTGGTGCGGGTGCGATTGCGGGCGCTCAGGATGCGGCGCTCGGCCCGGATGCGGTACGCGACCTGCGCCTGGGCCTACCGCAGCATGCGACCGAACAACAGATTCGCGATACCGTGCAGGCATGGTTGATGCGCCAGGCCCGGCGCGTGTTCGCGGAGCGGCTCGACCACTACGCACCCCGATTGCAGGTGCAGTGGCGCAAGTTGTCGCTCAGCAGCGCCGGCACCCGCTGGGGCAGCGCCCGTGCCGACGGATCGATCCGCCTGCACTGGCGGCTGATCCATTTCCGCATGGATGTGATCGACTATGTGGTCGCGCATGAACTGAGCCACCTGCGCGTCATGGACCACAGTCCCCGGTTCTGGGACACGGTGCGTTCGGTGATGCCCGACTACCAGACACTGCGCGGCCAGCTCAAGGACGAGTCGATTCCCTTGTGGCGCTGAAGCCGCGGCGCGGGATCAGCGGCTCGGCGCGAACCGGTATACCCCGTCCGCGTCGAGGCGTCGCTGCAGCCGGCCCTGGTACCACAAGGCATGCAGGTGAGCGACCGCTTCACCCATGGCAAAGGTCTTCTGGTGCAGGTCGAGCGGACGTTTGAACATCACGGGCAGGATATCGGCCGCGCAGCTGGGTCGCTCACCGCAGGTCTGCATCACTTCTTCGAGGCGGTCACGGTGGTGGTCCTGCAACTGGCCGATCCGCACGTGCAGGCCGGTGAAGGGCTTGCCGTGTGACGGCAGAGTCAAGGTGTCATCGGGCAGGTCGCGGAAACGTTCGATCGAATCCAGGAAGAGCTTGAGCGAATTGGCCTCCGGCTCGACTTCGTAGACGCTGACATTGGTCGAGATGCGCGGCAGCATCATGTCGCCGCCGATCAGCAGCTTCAGCGCGTCGCAATACAGGGCGATGTGTTCGGGCGCGTGGCCGTAACCGCTGATGCAGCGCCAGCGGCGGCCGCCGATGGTCAACACGTCACCGTCCGACATGCGGCGGTATTGGCGCGGCACGCTGGGTACCAGGCTGGGGAAGTAGCGGGTGCGGGCCTTGATCTGCTCCACCGAAGCCGGGTCGTTCAGGCCGTGCGAAGCAAAATAGTCGGCCGCTGCGTCGCCCCCGAAGGCCGAGGGGCCCATGGCGCCCAGCCGGGCCACGTGGTAATCGGTGGCGCTGATCCACAGGCGCACGTTCCAGCGTTGGCACAACCAGTCGGCCAGGCCGATATGGTCGGGATGCATGTGGGTCACGATGACGCGCAGGATCGGCAGTCCGTCGAGTTCGTTCGCGAAAACCTGCTCCCACTGGGCGCGGGACTCGTCGCGCGCGATGCAGCAGTCGACCACGCTCCAGCCTGGGCGGCCGTCGATCTCGTCGCGCAACAACCACAGGTTGATATGGTTCAGTGCGAAGGGCAGCGACATCCGGATCCAGCGTACGCCAGGCGCCACCTCCATCGTATGGCCCGGCTCGGGCATGGCATCGCCCAGGGGGTAGTGCAGCTGGTTTTCGAGTTCGTTCATGGCATCGGGTATAAATTGACGTTTACGTAAACGTCAGTTGTAATCCGCCATTGTAGGAACCGGCGGTGCGCGCAGCTGTCGCCTTTGTATCCCGGGGCATGAGCCCTTACTGGAGAGCGTCACGACCATGGCCACTCAATTCACCATCAGCGATCTTGCGCGGGAATTCGACCTGACGACGCGGGCGATCCGCTTCTATGAAGACATGGGTTTGCTGCAGCCGCAACGCGTCGGCCCTGGCGGCCGGAGCAGGGTCTACAGCGCGCGCGATCGCACCCGGCTCAAGTTGACCTTGCGCGCCAAGCGGCTGGGCCTGTCATTGACGGAAGCGCGCGAGATCATCGACATGTACGACAGCCCGCGCGACACCGGGCCGCAGTTGCGCAAGTTCCTGAACGTGCTGGCGGCCCACCGGCTTGCGCTGGAGGAGCAGATGGCCGATCTCGTGGCCAACCTCGACGAGGTCCGGGAGCACGAACGGGAGGCGAAAGCCTTGCTGGCCAAGGCAGACAAGCGCAGTGCGGTCGGATGACACCGTCTGCCTGCTTTTCCGAGTGACATTTCCCATTCGATGATTCATAATTGACGTTTACGTAAACGTAAACAAGCCGCCACCACGCACGCCCTTCCATGACGCCAAGCGACGCCACCCAGAGTCCGACCCACTCCGCCCTGTATCGGCGGGTGCTCGCCAGCTTCGAGCGCCAGGGCATGATGCGTCACCTGGGTGTACGCCTGCTGGACGTGGGGCCTGGCACGTGCGAACTGGCCATGCCGTATTCCGACAAGGTGACGCAGCAACAAGGCGGGTTCCATGGCGGTGCCATGGGGGCGCTGGCCGACATTGCCGGCGGATATGCGGCCTTGACGGTCGCCCCGGACGGCATGGAGGTCACCACGGTGGAGTACAAGATCAACTTCCTGGCTGCCATGCGCCACGGGGAGTTGCGCGCCATCGGACGCGTCGTGCGGGCTGGCAAGCGCATCATCGTGACGACTGCGACAGTGGCGCACCATGGCGAAGACGGGCAGCAGGCCGACTGCGCGGTGATGCAGCAAACCCTGGTGCCGGTGCCCAAGACCTATTGACGGCCGAGCGCGGCCCATCCCTTCAAGACTCATCAGGAGACAACCATGAATACATTGCCCGGACTCGATTTCCAACTGGGTGAAGATATCGACGCACTGCGCGACGCCGTGCGCACATTCGCGCAGGCCGAAATCGCGCCCCGAGCCGCCGAGATCGACCGCAGCGACCAGTTCCCGATGGACCTGTGGCGCAAGATGGGCGAACTGGGCGTGCTCGGCATCACGGTCGGCGAAGAATATGGCGGTGCCGGCATGGGTTACCTCGCCCACATGATCGCGATGGAGGAAATCAGCCGCGCATCGGCCTCGGTGGGACTGAGCTACGGTGCCCACAGCAACCTGTGCGTCAACCAGATCCGGCGTAACGGCACCGATGCGCAGCGCCAGAAATACCTGCCCAGGCTTATCAGCGGCGAACATGTGGGCGCGTTGGCGATGAGCGAGTCGGGCGCCGGCAGCGACGTCATCTCGATGAAGCTCAAGGCCGAGGACAAGGGCGGTTATTACCTGCTCAACGGCAGCAAGTTCTGGATCACCAACGGCCCGGATGCCGACACCCTGGTGGTCTATGCCAAGACCGAGCCGGAACTGGGTGCGCGCGGCGTGACGGCGTTCCTGATCGAAAAAGGCATGAAGGGCTTCTCGATCGCGCAAAAACTCGACAAGCTCGGCATGCGCGGCAGCCACACCGGCGAACTCGTGTTCGACAATGTCGAGGTGCCGCACGAGAACATCCTGGGTGGTCTCAACAGCGGCGCCAAGGTGCTGATGAGCGGCCTGGACTACGAGCGTGCCGTGTTGTCGGCCGGCCCGATCGGCATCATGCAGGCGGTGATGGACAACGTGGTGCCGTACATCCACGACCGCAAGCAGTTCGGCCAGAGCATCGGCGAATTCCAGCTGGTGCAGGGCAAGGTGGCCGACATGTACACCGTCCTGCAGGCCGGTCGCGCCTATTGCTACACCGTGGGCAAGAACCTCGACGCCCTGGGCAGCGAACATGTGCGCCAGGTGCGCAAGGACTGCGCCTCGGTGATCCTGTGGTGTGCCGAAAAGGCCACCTGGATGGCGGGTGAGGGCATCCAGCTTTTCGGCGGCAACGGCTACATCAACGAGTATCCGCTGGGCCGCCTGTGGCGCGACGCCAAGCTCTACGAAATCGGAGCCGGCACCAGCGAGATCCGACGCATGCTGATCGGACGCGAGCTCTACAACGAAACCGTTTGACGGCCGCGCGCAGGCACAATCGTTCCATGAGCACACCTACCCTCGACGAACTGTTCGCCCACAACCGGGAATGGGCCGCCCGGATGGAAACCGAGCGACCGGGATTCTTCACCGGCCTGAAGGCGCAGCAGCAACCCAAGTACATGTGGATCGGCTGCTCCGACAGCCGCGTTCCGGCGAACCAGATCACCGGCCTGGAACCCGGCGAGGTGTTCGTGCACCGCAACGTGGCCAATGTCGTCGTGCACTCCGATCTCAACGCCTTGTCGACGATCCAGTTCGCGGTCGAACGACTCAAGGTCGAACACGTGATCGTGGTGGGCCACTATGGCTGCGGCGGCGTGCAAGCCGCACTGGAGAACATCCGCATCGGCCTGGCCGACAACTGGTTGCGCCATGTGCAGGATGTGCGCGACCGGCATGCCAGCCTGCTCGAACACACGCCGGCCGAGTTGCGCCACGACGTGTTGTGCGAGCTCAACGTGATCGAGCAGGTGGTCAACGTCGCCCATACCACGGTGGTGCGCGACGCCTGGTCCCGCGGCCAGAAGCTGACTCTGCATGGCTGGGTCTACGGCCTGAAGGACGGCTTGCTCAAGGACCTGCACATGTCGGTCCCGGGCGTCGACTGGCTCGACGGCCTGTACCGGGTTGCCGTCGCCCACGTATCCGAAGTCGACCGGGCCTGAACGGGCACGACAGGAGCCCGCGCCATGTTTCCCCAACGCCTGGACTCGACGGTCGCCTATGGCATCGCCAAGGCGATGATGGACGGATTCAACCGCCACTATCGCCTGTTCCGCACCGAGTCGGCGCGGGCCAAGCACCGGTTCGAAACCGCCGACTGGCATGGGCAGCAGCGCGCGCAGCGTGAACGCATCGAGTTCTATGACCTGCGCGTGCGCGAGTGCTCGCGCCGGCTGGAGCGCGAATTCAAGGCCGGCAAGCAGCCGATGGAAGTGTGGCAGCAGGTCAAGCTGCATTACATCGGCCTGCTGGTCGATCATCATCAGCCGGAGCTGGCAGAGACCTTCTTCAACTCGGTCACGACCAAGATCCTGCACCGCAGCTACTTCCAGAACGATTTCATCTTCGTGCGTCCGGCCGTCAGCACCGAATACATCGAAAACGACGAGCCCGAGGCGCTACCGACCTATCGTTCGTATTACCCCTCCCAGAGCAATCTGCAGCAGGTGATCGCGCAGATCATCGAAGACTTCGACCTGCGGCGCCCGTTCGAGAACCTGCAGCGCGACTGCGGCTTCGTCGCGCAGGCCATGCACCGGCGACTGGGCGACGTGACCTTGCGGGCTAATTTTCAGCTGCAGGTGTTGTCCGGCCTGTTCATCCGCAACAAGGGCGCTTACATCGTCGGCAAGATCATCAACGGTTTCACCGAGGAGCCGTTCGCTTTGCCGTTGCTGCATAACAAGGCAGGCAAGCTGGTGATCGACGCCGCGCTGTTCGGCGAGGCCGACATGCTGATCCTGTTCAGCTTCGCGCGCGCCTATTTCATGGTCGACATGGAGGTGCCGAGTGCCTTCGTGCAGTTCCTGCGCAGCATGATGCCGCGCAAGCCGCGCAACGAGCTCTACAACGCGCTGGGTCTGCAGAAGCAGGGCAAGAACCTGTTCTACCGCGATTTCCTGCATCACCTGCGCCACTCGACGGACAAGTTCCGCATCGCCCCGGGCATCAAGGGCATGGTGATGCTGGTGTTCGACCTGCCGTCGTTTCCGTATGTGTTCAAGGTCATCAAGGACTACTACCCTCCCCAGAAAGACACGACACGCGAGCAGATCAAGGGCAAGTACCTGCTGGTCAAGCAGCACGACCGCGTCGGACGCATGGCGGACACGCTGGAATACAGCGGTGTCGCGTTTCCGCGCGCGCGTTTCGACGACGAACTGATTGCCGAAATCGAGAAGTTCGCGCCCAGCCAGCTGGAGATCAGCGACCGTGACGGCGACGGCCAGGTCGAGGTCATCCTGCAGCACGTGTATATCGAGCGGCGCATGATTCCGCTCAACATCTACCTGCAGGAGGCGTTCGACCTCAGCCAGGGCTGCGCGCCGGACGACCCGGCCGCGTTGCGCGCACGCGAACAGATCGAGCGCGGCGTGGTCGAATACGGCAACGCGATCAAGGATCTGGTGGCCGCCAACATCTTCCCCGGCGACATGTTGTGGAAGAACTTCGGCATCACCCGCCACGGCAAGGTCGTGTTCTACGACTACGACGAAATCGAATACATCACCGACTGCAACTTCCGTCGCGTGCCCGAGCCGCGGACCGAGGAAGAGGAGATGAGCGGCGAGATCTGGTACACGGTGGGTCCGAAGGATGTGTTCCCTGAGACCTTCGGCCCGTTCCTGCTCGGCAATCCGGCGGTGCGCGAGGTGTTCATGCGCCACCATGGCGATCTGCTGGAGGCCGATTTCTGGCAGGGGCACAAGGAACGCATCGCCCAGGGCCATGTCTTCGACGTGTTCCCGTACGACCAGGAAAAACGATTCATCACGACCGCCGAAGAAACCGAACTGGGCTGACCGCCGGTGCGGTGGTCATTCCCATAGAACCATTGTTGAAGGAGAAACAGACATGTCCACGTCCCAGGTAGATCCCATCGTCATCGTCGGCGCTGCCCGCACCCCGATGGGCAGTTTCCAGAGCGATTTCAGCGCGTTGAGCGCGCACGACCTCGGCGGCGCGGCGATCTCCGCCGCGATGCAGCGTTCCGGCGTTGCGCCCGAGCAGGTCGGCGAAGTATTGTTCGGCAACTGCCTGATGGCCGGCCAGGGCCAGGCGCCGGCACGCCAGGCCGCGCTCAAGGGCGGCCTGCCGATGAGCGCCGGCGCGGTCACCTTGTCCAAGATGTGCGGCTCCGGCATGCGCGCAGCGATGTTCGCGCACGACATGTTGCTCGCGGGCAGCCACGACGTCGTCGTCGCCGGTGGCATGGAGAGCATGACGAACGCCCCCTACCTGCTGCTCAAGGGCCGAAGCGGCATGCGCATCGGGCACGACAAGGTCTACGACCACATGATGCTCGATGGCCTCGAAGACGCCTATGAGCCGGGCCGGGCCATGGGTACGTTCGGCGAGGACTGCGCTGCCAAGTACAACTTCACCCGCGAGGCGCAGGACGCGTTCGCGACTACGTCGGTGCAACGCGCCAAGGCTGCCACGGAGTCGGGCGCGTTCGCCGCCGAGATCGCGCCGGTCACGGTCAAGGACCGCTCGGGCGAGAGGCTGGTTTCCATCGACGAAGGTCCGGGCCGGGTCAAGCTCGACAAGATTCCCACGCTCAAGCCGGCGTTCAAGAAAGACGGCACCATCACCGCGGCATCGAGCTCGTCGATCAACGACGGCGCGGCGGCGCTGGTGATGATGCGCGCGTCGACCGCGGCAAAGCTCGGCGCCAAGCCTCTGGCGCGTATCGTCTCGCATGCCATGCATGCGCAGGAGCCGAACTGGTTCACCACGGCGCCGGTGGGCGCGACCCGCAAGGCGCTGGCCAAGGCCGGCTGGCAGGTCGAGGATGTCGACCTGTGGGAGGTCAACGAAGCCTTCGCCGTCGTGCCCATGGCGCTGATGGCCGAGCTCGGCTTGTCGCACGACATCGTCAACGTGAACGGCGGTGCGTGTGCGCTGGGCCACCCGATCGGCGCCAGCGGCGCGCGCATCATGGTCACGCTGATGCACGCCCTGCAGGCGCGCGGCAAGAAGCGCGGCCTGGCCACCCTGTGCATCGGCGGCGGCGAAGCCACGGCCGTGGCGCTTGAGCTGCTCTGAGGACGACGACCTTGCCCGATCCCGCCCACGTGAACAGGAGGCCGCCATGCTGCTG
This sequence comes from uncultured Rhodoferax sp., assembly GCA_963974265.1. Lineage (GTDB taxonomy): Bacteria > Pseudomonadota > Gammaproteobacteria > Burkholderiales > Burkholderiaceae_C > CAISIP01. The sequence goes on along the minus strand of CAXBDR010000031.1, from coordinate 10,055 downwards.
ACCCAGGACCAGGAAATGGTGCGCGACGCGGTGCGCGCCTTCGCCCAGGAGCAACTGTGGCCGAATGCGCCGCGCTGGGACAAGGAGCATCACTTCCCCAAGGAGGCGCACCAGGGCCTGGCGGAACTCGGCGCCTATGGCATCTGCGTGCCCGAGGAATTCGGCGGTGCCAACCTGGACTACCTGACGCTGGCCCTGGTGCTCGAGGAGATTGCCGCCGGCGACGGCGGCACCAGCACCGCGATCAGCGTGACCAACTGCCCGGTCAACGCGATCCTGATGGCCTATGGCAATGCCGAGCAGAAGAAGGCCTGGTTGACGCCGCTGGCGCAAGGCAGGTTGCTCGGCGGCTTTGCCTTGACCGAACCGCATGTCGGCTCCGACGCGTCGGCATTGCGCGCCACGGCCGTGCGCGACGGCGACATGTATGTGCTCAACGGAGTCAAGCAGTTCATCACCAGCGGCAAGAACGGGCAGGTGATCATCGTCATCGCGGTTACCGACAAGGGGGCGGGCAAGAAGGGCATGAGTGCCTTCCTGGTGCCGACCGATGCGCCCGGCTACCAGGTCGCCCGGCTCGAGGACAAGCTGGGCCAGCACAGCAGCGACACCGCGCAGATCAACCTGGACAACTGCCGTATTCCGGTCGAGAACCGGATTGGCGCGGAAGGCGAGGGTTATCGCATCGCCCTCGGTGGCCTGGAGGGCGGCCGTATCGGCATCGCGGCGCAAAGTGTCGGCATGGCCCGCAGCGCGTTCGAGTTCGCGCTCGACTACGCCAAGCAGCGCGAGAGTTTCGGCCAGCCATTGTTCAGTCACCAGGCGGTCGGGTTCCGGCTGGCCGACTGCGCGACCCGCATCGAGGCGGCCCGCCAGCTGATCTGGCATGCGGCCAGCCTGCGCGATGCCGGCAAACCCTGCCTGAAGGAAGCGGCGATGGCCAAGCTGTTCGCCAGCGAGATGGCCGAGCAGGTGTGTTCGGCGGCGATCCAGACGCTGGGCGGGTATGGGTATGTCGGCGACTTCCCGCTCGAACGCATCTATCGCGACGTGCGGGTCTGCCAGATCTATGAAGGCACGAGCGACGTACAGAAGATCCTGATCCAGCGCGCGCTGGCCTGAAACAAGCGGCAAGTGGGCGCCTGCGCTCGCGGCACATTGGAGACAAGACATGCCGATCACCAAGGGTTACCGACAACTCGTCGACGAGGCCATGGCCGAGGTCACGACCTACAGCGTCGAGCAGGTGCGCGGGCGGCTCGACGATATTCAACTGCAGATCGTCGATATCCGCGACATCCGTGAACTGGGCGAAGGCACGATCGTCGGCACCTTGCATGCGCCGCGCGGCATGCTCGAGTTCTGGGTCGATCCGGCTTCGCCCTACCACAAGCCGGTGTTTGCCGATGAATCGCGCGAGTTCGTGTTGTTCTGCGGTGCCGGCTGGCGCAGTGCCTTGGCCGCCAAGGCCTTGCAGGACATGGGCATGACGAACGTGGCCCATCTCGACGGCGGCTGGGCCGACTGGACGCAGGCCGGCGCACCGACCGAATCGCTCGAAGCCAACAGGGCGCGACGCAAGGGCAAGGCGTGAACCCGGCCCACCCGAAGCAAGACAGGAAACCCGCGCATGAAATTTGAAGCCGTATTGTTCGATTGCGATGGCGTGCTGGTCGACTCCGAACCCATCACCAACCGCGTGTTGCGCGAGATGCTGGGTGAGCTGGGCTGGGAGCTGACGCAGGACGAATGCATGCGCCATTTCGTCGGCAAGGCGCTCAAGGAAGAACTGAGCATCATCGCGGCCAACACCGGGCGTACCGTCGATGGCGCCTGGTTGTCCGATTTCCAGCTGCGCCGCAATGCGGCGCTGATGGAGCAGCTCGAGCCGATTCCGAACATCCATGATGCCGTGCATCGCATCCACGCCCACCACGACGCCCGGATCGCCTGCGCGTCCGGTGCGGACCGCATCAAGGTCGAGATGCAGCTGCGCAAGGTGGGCTTGATGGACTATTTCGATGGTCGCATCTTCAGCGGCTACGAAACTCCGCGCTCCAAGCCGTTTCCCGACGTGTACCTGGCCGCGGCGCGGGCGCTGCATGCCGACCCGCGCCGCTGCGCCGTTGTCGAGGACACGGTCACCGGCGTCACGGCCGGCGTGGCGGCAGGAGCCACCGTTTTTGCCTACCTGCCGCAAGGCGACGACGCCGCGCTGCGCGAAGCCGGTGCGGTCGAGATCTTCGCCAACATGGCCGACCTGCCGCTGCTGATGCACTGATAGCTGCTACCCCCACGACGAACCGGACGCCGACGACCCCATGCCGATACTTGAATCCAGACTCAATCCGCGCGCGAGTGATTTCCAGCTCAACGCCCAGTCCATGCGCGCACTCGTGTCAGACCTGCAAGCCCAGGTCGCCAAGGCGCAAAACGGTGGCGGAGATGCCGCCCGGGCCAAACATGTGGCGCGCGGCAAGCTGCTGCCGCGCGAGCGGGTGCAGATGCTGCTGGACCCGGGCACGCCTTTCCTGGAGCTGAGCCCGCTGGCGGCGCTGGGCATGTACCCGGACCGTGACGGCAGCGACAGCGCCCCATGTGCCGGCCTGATCGCCGGTATTGGCCGTGTCAGCGGCGTCGACTGCATGATCGTGTGCAATGACGCAACCGTCAAAGGCGGCAGCTACTACCCGTTGACGGTCAAGAAACACCTGCGCGCGCAGGAGATCGCGCAGCAGAATCATCTGCCCTGCATCTACCTGGTCGACTCCGGTGGCGCCACCCTGCCGAACCAGGACGAGGTGTTTCCGGATCGCGACCATTTCGGCCGCATCTTCTTCAACCAGGCCAACCTCAGCGCACAGGGTATTGCCCAGATCGCGGTCGTCATGGGCAGTTGCACGGCCGGCGGCGCCTACGTGCCGGCCATGAGCGACGAGAGCATCATCGTACGCAACCAGGGCACCATCTTCCTGGGCGGTCCGCCGCTGGTCAAGGCCGCCACCGGCGAAGTCGTCAGCGCCGAAGACCTCGGCGGTGGCGACGTGCACACCCGGTTGTCGGGTGTCGTGGACCACCTGGCCGAAAACGACATGCATGCCTTGCAGATCGCGCGCAACACGATGCGCAATCTCAACCGCGCCAAGCGCAAGACCCTGGTGCAGACCACGCCGGTGGCACCGCGCTTCGATGCACAGGAGTTATACGGCGTGATCCCGGTCGACACCCGCAAGCCCTTCGACGTGCGCGAGATCATTGCGCGCATCGTCGACGGCTCCGAGTTCGACGAGTTCAAGGCGCGTTACGGCACGACCCTGGTGTGCGGCTTCGCACACATCGAAGGCATGCCGGTAGGCATCATTGCCAACAACGGCATCCTGTTCAGCGAGTCGGCCCTCAAGGGCACGCACTTCATCGAACTGTGTTGCCAGCGCAAGGTGCCCCTGGTGTTCCTGCAGAACATCACCGGCTTCATGGTCGGGCGCAAATACGAGAACGAAGGCATTGCGCGCAACGGCGCCAAGATGGTGACCGCAGTGGCGACCGCGGCGGTGCCGAAGTTCACCATCATCATCGGCGGCAGTTTCGGTGCCGGCAACTACGGCATGTGCGGCCGCGCATTCTCGCCACGTTTTCTGTGGATGTGGCCGAACGCGCGCATCTCCGTCATGGGCGGCGAGCAGGCCGCCTCGGTGCTGGCCACCGTGCGTCGCGACGGCATCGAAGGCCGCGGCGACAGCTGGAGCATGGAGGAGGAAGAGGCCTTCAAGGCGCCGATTCGCAACCAGTACGAAGAGCAGGGCCATCCCTACTTCGCGACCGCCCGCCTCTGGGACGACGGCGTCATCGATCCGGCCGACACCCGTCGCGTGCTCGCGCTGGGCCTGAGCGCGTCGCTCAATGCGCCGATCCCCGAGACGAAGTTCGGCCTGTTCCGGATGTAGGCATGACGGCCCATGCAAGCCTGGCTCGATCAACTGTTGTCCGTGTTGCAGCCCGCCGGCGCGGCACTGGCGCAGGGCGCGCAAGGCATGGACATGCCGGCCTTGCTGGCGCTGGCCGCCGCGCTGGGCTGGGCCAGCGGCTTGCGCCTGTACGCGGTGTTGTTCATGCTCGGCCTGTCCGGCGCGATGGGCTGGATGGTCTTGCCGGACAGCCTGCAGTTGCTGCAGCATCCGCTGATGCTGGCCGCCAGCGGCTGCATGGTGTTCGTCGAGTTTTTTGCCGACAAGATCCCGGGGCTCGACAGCCTGTGGGACCTGGTGCATTCGGTCATTCGGATTCCCGGCGGTGCGTTGCTGGCGGCCGGCGTATTCGGCGTCGACAACGGCACCATGGCCGCCGTGGCCGGCCTGCTGGGGGGCACGCTGGCGGCCAGTTCCTTTGCCACCAAGGCCACCACGCGAGCCGCCGTCAACACCTCGCCCGAACCGTTCTCCAACATCGGCGTGAGCCTGGTCGAGGACGGCCTGGTGGTGGGTGCGCTGTGGTTGGCCACCCAGCATCCGTTCCTGTTCGGCATCGCACTGGTCGTCGCGCTGTTGCTGATGGCCTGGCTGTTGATCATGCTGCTTGCATTCCTGAAAGCGGTGTTGCGCCGCATCCGGGCCTGGTTCGCGCCAGTGCCCGCACATTGAGGTTTTAACCATGTTCTCCAAGATCCTGATCGCCAATCGTGGCGAAATCGCCTGCCGCGTCGCCGCCACTGCCCGGCGCATGGGCATCTGCACCGTCGCCGTGTATTCGGATGCGGATGCCGGAGCCAAACACGTGGCGGCCTGCGACGAGTCGGTGCATGTGGGCGGCAGTGCGCCCAAGGACAGCTACCTGCGCTGGCAGGCCATCCTGGAAGCCGCCAAGGCCACCGGCGCGCAGGCCGTGCACCCGGGCTACGGTTTCCTGAGTGAGAACGAGGCGTTCGCACAGGCCTGCGCCGATGCCGGCCTGGTCTTCATCGGCCCGCCGCCGTCGGCCATCAAGGCCATGGGCCTGAAGGCCGAGTCCAAGCAACTGATGGAAGCCGCCGGCGTGCCGCTGGTGCCGGGTTACCACGCCGCGGCGCAGGAGCCGGAACTGCTGCGCACCGAGGCGGACCGTATCGGTTATCCGGTGCTGATCAAGGCCAGCGCCGGTGGTGGTGGCAAGGGCATGCGCATCGTCGAGCGGGCGGCCGACTTCGATGCCGCGCTGGCCTCATGCAAGCGCGAGGCCATCAACAGCTTTGGCGACGATGCGGTGCTGATCGAGAAATACGTGCAGCGTCCGCGCCATATCGAGATCCAGGTGTTCGGCGACAGCCATGGCAACTACGTGCATTTGTTCGAGCGCGACTGCTCGGTGCAGCGTCGGCACCAGAAGGTGCTGGAAGAAGCCCCGGCGCCGGGCATGACGGAGGCCATGCGCGCCGAGATGGGCGCGGCGGCGGTGGCCGCGGCGCGTGCCGTGGACTATGTCGGAGCCGGAACCGTCGAATTCATCGTCGAGCAGCGCCCGGACGGCAGCATGGCGTTTTTCTTCATGGAGATGAACACCCGGCTGCAGGTGGAGCACCCGGTGACCGAGGCGATCACCGGGCAGGACCTGGTCGAGTGGCAGTTGCGGGTTGCCAGCGGCGAGACGCTGCCGCTGACCCAGCAGCAATTGCGTATCCAGGGCCATGCCATCGAGGCCCGCATCTGTGCCGAGAACCCGGACAACCAGTTCCTGCCCGCGACCGGTAGCCTGCGGGTCTACCGCAAACCCGCGGCGACAAGTTTTGCGCGCGCCGACGACGCCGTGGCCGTGCGGATCGACGACGGCGTGCGCGAGGGTGATGCGATCTCGCCGTTCTACGACTCGATGGTCGCCAAGCTGATCGTGGTCGGCACCGACCGGGCCCAGGCCCTGGCGCGGCTCGATGCCGCACTGGCGCAGACCCATATCGTCGGGCTCCACACCAATGTGCAGTTCCTGCGTTATGTGGCGCGCAGCCCGTCCTTCGTCGATGCCAACCTGGATACCGCGCTGATTGCGCGCGAGGAGGCAGTATTGTTCCGGCAGGAGCCGATCGGCTTGGCCGTGGCGGTGGCCGCTTCCGTCGCCGAGCGGCTGATCGCGGAGCGTGCACTGGCGCAAGCCGACCCGTTCAGCCGCCGCGACGGTTGGCGCGCCTTTGGTGTCGCGACACGCCGCTTCGGGTTCGAGTTCCAGGGCGAGTCGGTCGAGGCGCGGCTCACCTACTTGCATGATGGCGCCATGCAGCTGCAACTGGGCGCCGTCGATATGGCTTTGGAGTTCGATGCGGTCGACGGCGGCATTGACCTGCGGTATGCGGGCCAGCGGCATGTGGTCCGGGTCTATCGCCTGGGTGAACAGGTGCATGTGTTCGCACCTCACGGCGCGACCCGCATCCTGGACGTGGACCTGCTGGACCACGCCGGCGATGCGCATGGCGAGGCCGGCCGCCTGACCGCACCGATGCCCGGCAAGGTGTTGTCGTTCACGGTCAAAGTCGGCGACAAGGTCAGCAAGGGCCAGGCGCTGGCGGTGATGGAGGCCATGAAGATGGAGCACACGATCGCCGCGCCGGCGGATGGCACGGTAGCCGAAATCCTGTACGCGCCAGGCGACCAGGTCGGCGAGGGCGCCGAATTGTTGACAATGGCGGCATGACGATGCGCGTGGTTTTCTGTGATCCTTCCTGCGAACCGGAACCCTGGCTGGAGGCTTTGCGCAGGCATTTGCCGCAAGCGCAGGTCGATGCCTGGGTCGATGGCACCGAGCCCGCCGACTATGGGGTTGCGTGGGCGCCGCCGCAGGCCTTCATCGACCAGCAGACACGGCTCAAGGCCTTGTTCAATGTCGGAGCGGGGGTCGACAAGCTGATGCAACTGCGCCTGCCCGGGCAACTGACCGTGGTTCGGCTGGACGACGCCGGCATGGCCGCGCAGATGGCTGAATACGTCTGCCATGCCGTGATCCGCCACTACCGGGAGTTCGCTGCGTACGAGACGCAGGCCGCACAAGGCGCATGGTTGCGGCGAGCCGCACGGCCGCGCGCGGACTTCACCGTCGGGGTCCTGGGGCTGGGTGTCCTGGGGGCCCGTGTCGCACAGGCCTTGCGCCAGTTCGACTTCCCGGTGCGGGGCTGGAGCCGTAGCGAGCGCTCGGTCGACGGCGTACGTTGTTTCGCCGGCGATGGCCAGATGGGCGAGTTTCTCGCACACAGCCGCGTGCTGGTCTGCCTGTTGCCGCTGACGCACGATACCCGCGACCTGCTCGGACGCGAACGACTGCTGCAACTGCCGCGCGGGGCCTTTCTGGTGAACGTGGCGCGCGGCGACCACGTGGTCGACGACGACCTGCTGGCCCTGCTCGACGACGGACATCTGTCGGGCGCCACGCTCGACGTGTTCCGCACCGAACCCTTGCCGTCGGAACACGCGTTCTGGCGCCATCCCAAGATCACGGTCACGCCCCACATCTCGGCCCAGACCCTGCGCGAGGAAAGCATTGCGCAGATCGCGGGCAAGATACAGGCCTTCGAACGCGGCGAGCCGGTTGCAGGTATGGTTGACCTGCAACGCGGATATTGAGTGCTGCAAGAGCAGCGCCTTTGACCCATTGCCAGGAACTGCCATGAAAATGCCCCCCAAGGTCAAGCTGGTCGAGGTCGGCCCGCGCGACGGCTTGCAGAACGAAAAACTGACGGTGCCGGCAGAGATCAAGATCGCTCTGGTGCACCGTCTCCAGGAGGCTGGCCTGTGCGAGATCGAGGTCACCAGCTATGTCAGCCCCAAGTGGGTGCCGCAGATGGCCGACAACGCGCAGGTCATGTCCGGCATCGAGCGCCGAGCCGGCGTGCGGTATTCGGTGCTCACACCCAACCTCAAGGGTTTCGAGGCCGCGGTGGCGCTGGACAAAGCGTATTGGCCCAACGAAATCGTCGTGTTCGGCGCCGCCAGCGAAGCCTTCAGCCAGCGCAACATCAACTGTTCGATCGCCGAGAGCATCGAGCGCTTTCGGCCGGTGGTCGAGGCGGCGCGCGCCGCCGGCATCTTCGTGCGGGGCGCCATGTCCTGTGCCGTCGGTTGTCCCTACGAAGGCGAGGTGGCCCCCGAGCGGGTCGCGATGCTGGCGGGGCTGATGAAGGACATCGGCGTGCAGCATGTCGGCGTGGCCGACACGATCGGCGTCGGCACGCCGTTCAAGGTGCAGCGGGCGCTGGAGGCCACGTTGCAGCACTACGGCATCGATGACGTTTCCGGCCACTTTCACGACACCTACGGACAGGCCTTGGCCAATACGCTGGCATTCATGGAACTCGGCGTGTGGCAGTTCGATACCTCCATCTCCGGCCTGGGTGGCTGCCCGTATGCCAAGGGGGCGACCGGCAACGTGGCGACCGAAGACGTGGTCTACATGTTGCACGGCATGGGCATCGAGACCGGTATCGACATGGACAAGCTGCTCGATGCCGGCATGTTCATCAACGAATTCCTGCAACGCAAGTCCGGCTCCCGCGCCGCCCGTGCGCTGTTGAGCAAGCGGGAGTCCTGATGCCTGCCATCCGGTCCCGATCTTTCGCGTCCAGCCTCTTGTGACATGACCATGTGTGGTTCCGAACTCATCCCCCTGCCCGAACCCGTCCGGCGCGTGGTCGACGTATTGCAGTCGCGCCAGCATCCGCACCCACCGGTCATGCTCGATGCCGCGGCGCGTACCGCGCAACAGGCCGCCGATGCGCTGGGCGTGGCGCTGGGGCAGATCGCCAAGAGCATCATCTTCCGGCGCAAGCCCGATGACGTCGCCGTGCTGGTCGTCACCTCCGGCGATCGCCGTGTCCACGAGGGGCGGGTCGCCGCGCTGGTCTGCAGCGAGGGCCACGGCAAGCTCGGGCGTGCCGATGCCGAGTTCGTCAAGGCTCGTACCGGCTTTTCCATCGGTGGCGTGGCGCCGCTGGCCCATGCCAGCGACTGCGTGACCCTGATCGACCGGGAGTTGTTCCGGTTCGACGAAATCTGGGCTGCGGCCGGTCATCCGCATGCGGTGTTCAAGCTCACCCCGCAGCAGTTGCAGCAGCTGACGGGTGCGCCGGTGGCCGATGTGGTGGAACCTGTGGGGGCTTCAAAGTCATGAACACCGCCGATACCCTGTCCGCGCTGGCCGAACTGGCGCAGGATCCGGCCCATCGGGTGCCGTCACCCTGTGTGTCGGTCTGTCGCATGGATCCGGCCTCCGGCCTGTGCAGCGGATGCCTGCGCACGATCGACGAGATCGTCGCCTGGGGCCGCATGGACGAAGCCTCGAAGCGGCAGGTCTGGAACTGCATCCTGCAGCGCGTGGCCTTGCGGGCGGCGTGACGACAGCCGGGGGACACGATGAAGCAGATCGACTTCTATTTCGACTTCATATCGCCATACGCCTATCTGGCCTTCGAGCGCCTGCCCGAAGCCCTGATGGGCCATAGTTACGCCATCCGTTACAAGCCCATCCTGTTCGCGGCATTGTTGCGTCGGCACGGGCAACTCGGCCCGGCCGAGATCGCTCCCAAGCGGGACTGGACCTACCGTCAGGTGGCTTGGCTGGCCCATCAACACGCCATCGACTTTCGCCTGCCCGCGGCCCATCCGTTCAACCCCTTGCCGCTGTTGCGCCTGGCGCTGGCCGGCGCCGCGCACGACGGCCTGCCGAGCCGGTTCGTGACGGAGAAGATCTTCCACCATGTCTGGCGCAGCGGCCTCGATGCTGTCGACGGTCCGCGTTTGCAGGCCTTGACCAGCCAGCTTGCGCCGGCCATGGACCCGGGCGCAGAGGACGTGAAGACGCAACTCAAGGCGCTGACCGACGAGGCCATTGCCCTGGGGCTGTTTGGCGTGCCCACGCTGGTCGTCGACGGCCGGCTGTTCTGGGGGCTAGACGCCTTGCCGATGCTGGCCGCCTATCTGGCGGGCGACACCTGGTTCGACGGTCCGCAATGGGACGCCGCCGCGGCATTGCCGGTGGGCATCCGTCGACCGGGATGAAGCCTGCTGGTGGCCGGGAGCCTGCGTGATGTCGGCGGCCGGCGCCAACAT
>CAXBDR010000030.1:0-26716 GCA_963974265.1 uncultured Rhodoferax sp. | reverse complement strand
CCACCGGCGCGGGTGTGGATACGGGCCGCATCGGCGAGCGGGTCTGGGTCTGGAATGCCGCCTGGGGCCGTGCGAACGGAACGGCGGCCCAATACGTGGTGCTGCCGCAGCGGATGGCGGTGGCTTTGCCCCCGGCCACTGGTGACGAGGCGGGAGCCTGCCTGGGCATACCGGCCATGACCGCCCTGCACGCGGTGCTGGCGCGCGGCGGCGTCGCCGGCCGGCGGGTGCTGGTCGCCGGCGGCGCCGGCGCGGTCGGTCACTATGCGTTGCAGTTCTGCCGCCTGCTGGGTGCGCGCCAGGTGCTGGCCACGGTCAGCAGCGCAGACAAGGCGGCGATCGCGCACCAGGCTGGTGCAGACCTGGCCATCAACTACCGCACCGAATCGGTGGCACAGCGGGTGCGCGAGGCCACGCAGGGCCAGGGCGTGGACCGTATCGTCGAGGTCGACATCGCCGTCAATGCCGCGCTCGACCTGGAACTGCTGCGACCGGGCGGCACGCTGATGGTCTATGGCAGCGGCAAGCCAGGATTCGAATTGCCGTTTTTCCCGCTGATCGTCAACAACGTGTCGCTCGACTTCTTCATCGTCTACAACCTGTCGCAGGCCGACCGGGCACATGCCGAGTCGACGCTGCACGGCTGGCTGGCCCGCGGAGCCCTGAACCACGCCATTGCGCAGCGGCTGCCGCTGGCGCAGATCGTGTCGGCACACGAAGCGGTCGAGCAGGCGACCACACCGGGCAACGTGGTGGTGGAGATCCCATGAGTCGCCGGGCCGCCCCAAGACGAATACGCCCGCAGCGCGCTGCGCGAAGGGCAGCCCAATGAGTCGCCGGGCCGCCCCAAGACGAATACGCCCGCAGCGCGCTGCGCGAAGGGCAGCCCAATGAGTCGCCGGGCCGCCCCAAGACGAATGCGCCCGCAGCGCGCCGCACGAAGGGCAGACCCATGAGCCTGGTCTATTCCACCGACAGCGGGCGCATGTGCCCCGCGTGCCGGCGGCCGAAATCCGAATGTATCTGTGGCCGAGCCAGGCCGGTGCCCGCCGGTGACGGCATCGTGCGTGTCAGTCGCGAGAAAAAGGGGCGTGGCGGCAAGACGGTGACCGTGGTGCGCGGCCTGGCGCTGGCGGCCGACGAATTGGCGGTGCTGGGACGCCAGCTCAAGACCGCCTGCGGCAGCGGCGGAACCGTGGCCGACGGCGTGATCGAGATCCAGGGCGATCACGTGGAGCGGGTCATGCCGCTGCTGCAGGCCAGGGGCTTCGTGGTCAAGCGGTCGGGCGGTTAGGCGCGGGCCTGCGCACGAACCGGATCGGCACTTCCTTGACCGGGCGGGCCGGCGCACCGTGTTGTTGCAGCGTCAGGTCCAGGGCCGTACCCGCTTCGTCGGCCAGGGCCGCGACCCGGGCTGCGCGGATGGCGTCGGCGCGCCGGGTGGCGGTCTCCAGCGTCTGCGACTGCGCCAGGTGGTCGATCACGTGCAGCAGGTTGTCCTTGCCGCGTTCGTTGGTGCTGCCATAACCCTTGATCAGCCGGCCGCACAGCGCGATTTCGTTGCCCAGCGCCCAGTCGGTCCGCGCGCCGTGTTCGACGGCGGCCAACCAGCGCTCGATCAGGTTCTGTTCCAGCGCGAAGCGGCTGCCCCGCCGGCGTAGCCAGCGCAGGCTGGCCAATACGCGCAGCGACAGGAAACCCAGCACGTTGTGGGTGCCGACCTTCAACGGCAGCGAAAACGGCTCCTTGCCCCGGGCCTGGCGGCGCCGGTCCCAGCGCAGCAGGGCCTGCGCCGGGCCCGCAGGCAGCAGCGCGGCCGCTTCGGCCACGCCAGGCTTGAAGTGGTCATAGACCCGCAGCAGTTCGCCGTCGGCGACCTTGACTTCCTGGCGCACGCGGTCCCGCCGCGAGGCCCTGCATTTCAGGTCGGCGACTCGCACGATGTCGTCGAACGCCATCCACAGCGCCAGGTAACGCGCGGTTTCGCGCGTGATGACCCAGCCGTTGCCGCCGTCCGGATCGCTCGCGCGCTCGGCGGCCAGGATGCGCTGCAGGCGCTCCAGGTAGAGTTCGCCATAGGCCCGGTCCTGGTAGTCGACCATGCGCGCCAGGCCCAGGGTCAATAGATCGTGTGTGGCTGCGGGGAAGGCGGCCGCCGCTTCGCGCGGCAGCGCCGCTTCTGCGGGTGCCGGTGCCGGGGCAGCGGCCGGGGGGGGATCTATGGCCACCATCTCGCGCACGAAGGTGGTGTGCCGACGGGCCGACGACACGATGTCGAAGGCGCTTGCAAAGCCCCGCAGGCTGGCGTCCACGCCACGTTCGCCGGCGCGTATCACCTGTTCGCAGACTGTGCGCGGAAACGGCAGCAGGCCGCTGGCGGCCACGGCGCCGAACATCACTGCGCTGACCACGGTTCCCGCATCGCGCGTGACGGCGGCCATGTCGAAGACCTGGTGTTCGCGGCTGTGGCGCGCCACGACCTCGCGCAGCGGCGCATCGGGCATGCGCCCGTCGCCGAGCTGCATGCGCTCGTGGGTGGTGAGTGTGCGGGTCGACGAACTGATGACCTGTGTGCGCTGCGCCGTGGCGAAACCGTTGCCGATCTGGCGCACGGTCTCCAGCAGTTCCGACGACACCAGCAGGTCGAGCGCACCGGGTACCGGATACAGGCTGAACACCGGCCGGCGCCCGGCGAGGTCTGCGTGCGGCACCGGAAAGATCTCGACGTAATACGTCGTGGCACCGGTGCGTTGTGCGACGCCCGGGATCGAGGTTCCCTGGACCGGATAGCCGGCCAGCAGGGCGGCCTGCACCAGCCATTCGCTGAGCACGCCGCCACCTTCGCCGCCCAGGGCGCAGACGAGTATGGAGATGGGTTGGGTCTTGTGGTGCATGCGGCTTCCTGCTGCGTGGGTCATGCCTTGGCCATCGCCTGCACGATGCGCCCGCGTATCGTGTCGAGCAGCCGCTCGTGCCACTTGGGATGGGTGATGACTTCGGCCCGGTAGAAGCTTGGGCACAAGGTGGCGGCGTGTGCGTTCTCGCCGCACAGGCCGCAACCAACACAACCGTCGATCACCGTGGCCACCGGGTCGACCTTGAGCGGGTCCGGGTTGTCCTTGATGGTGAGCGTGGGGCAACCCGACAGGCGGATGCAGGCGTGGTCGCCGTTGCACACGTCTTCATCCACGCCGTATTTCACCCGCAATACGCGTTCGCCGCGCTGGCGCAGGCTGGCCAGCCAGGGCCTGATGCGGCGCTGGCGTTCGAGCTGGCACTCCCCTTCGGCGACGATGACCTTCAGGCCGTTGAATGGCGAGGTGAACGCGTCGTGCAATGTCTTGCGCATGTCCTTCACGCGGTAGGTGTGCACGGTGCGCATCCACTGTACGCCCAGGCCCTTGAGCGTGGTCTCGATGGTCTGGTTGGTATCGGTCAGGCTGGCCAGCTTGTCGGCGCTGGCGGCGCGCGCGTCGTCGTCGGGCGTGGAGATGATCTCCTGCGTGCCGGTGGCCGACGTGTAGCCGTTCTTGAAGATCAGCAGCACCGCGTCGCTGCGGTTGAACAGCGCCGACTGCACGCCGGTGATCAGGCCGTTGTGCCAGAAGCCGCCATCGCCCATGATGGCCAGCGTGCGGCCCTGCATCATCGGCGCCACGCCGGCGCCACTGGCCAGGCTCATGCCGTATCCCAGGATCGAATGCCCGGACGAGAAAGGTTCGAAGGTGGCAAACGCGTGGCAGCCGATGTCGGCGGCGATATGCACCTTGCCGATGTCCTGTTGCACCAGCTTGAGTGCGGAGAATACCGGCCGCTCCGGGCAGCCGACACAGAACCCGGGCGGGCGGGCCGGCAAGGGCCGCTCGAACTGCTGCGGCACGCCGTTGCGCCGCTCCTGGTTGGCATCGAGCCATTGCTGCGCCGCCGCGATGGAATGCGACGGCAGGTGACGGCGAACGAAGGCGAGCAGGCCGCGCGCCATGACCTCGATCGAGTATTCGCCAGCCGACGGCAGCATGTCCTTGCCGTGCAGCGGCGTCTGGATGTCGCGCCGGCGCAGCAGCGTGGCGATCTCCTGCTCGATGTATTCCGGCTGGCCCTCTTCCACCACCAGCACCGCCTGCTTGCCGATGAAGAAGTCGGCCACCTGCTCCGGGACCAGCGGATAGGTCACGTTCAGCACCAGGATGGGAATGGCGCTGTCCCCGAAGGCGTCGGCCAGCTCGAATTGCTGCAGCGCGCGGATCAGCGAGTTGTACAGGCCGCCCTGCACGACGATGCCGACATCGGCGTGCGTGCCCGGCATCAGCTCGTTCAGGCCGTGCTCGACGATGTAACGCCTGGCCGCGGGCAGGCGCTCGTCGGTCTTGCGTTTTTCATGGGCGTAGGTCACCGGTGGGTGGGCCAGCTTGTTGTAGTCGAAGCGGGCCGGATCCACGATCGGTTGGCGCGTCGACCACCGGGGTGCCAGGTTGTCCTTGCAGCTGAAGCTGCCGCGGACATGGCAGGTCCGGATGCGCAGTTCGAGGATGGCCGGCATGTTCGAGGCCTCGGACAGCCGGAACGCGTGTTCGACCATGTCGACCATCACCGCCAGATCCGGCCGCGGGTCCAGCAGCAGCATCGACGACTTCAGCGCGAAGGCATGGGTGCGCTCCTGGATCACCGACGCACCTTCGCCGTAGTCTTCGCCGACGATGATCAAGGCCCCGCCCAGCACCCCTGGCGACGACAGATTGGACAAGGCATCCGACGCCACGTTGGTGCCGACGATGGATTTCCAGGTGACGGCGCCACGCAGCGGGTAGTGGATGGAGGCCCCCAGCATCGCGGCAGCGGACGCCTCGTTGGAGCAGGCCTGCACATGCACGCCCAGCTCGTCCATGTACGGCTTGGCCTGCACCATCACGTCGACCAGATGCGAGACCGGCGCGCCCTGGTAACCACCGACATACGACACGCCGGACTGCAGCAAGGCCTTGGTGATGGCCAGGATGCCTTCGCCGTGGAACGTGCTTCCCGCGCCCTGGCGCAACTGCTCGACTTCCTTGCCAAACGAAACTTCCACGCGTGTTCTCCAACAATAGGTGCGGCAGTGTCGGTCAGACGCTTGATAACGACAATAATATGAGCCTGCTAAGTCTCATTTGATTCATGAATATCGAGAAGATCGACCAGATCGACCTCAACCTGTTGCGCCTGTTCGCGGAGGTCTACGACAGCGGCAGCGTCAGCGTGGCCGCCGAGCGCCTGGGCATCAGCCAGCCGGCGGCCAGCAACGGACTGACCCGCTTGCGAATGGTGCTCGGCAATGCGCTGTTCGCGCGCGCCCACGGCGGCGTGCGTCCGACCCCCATGGCCGACCACCTGATCGGCCCGGTGCGTTCGGCGCTGGCCCAGCTGACCGACGCGTTGCGGCAGACCTATGCGTTCGACCCGCGCACCTCGCGCCGGCATTACCGCATGCACATGAGCGACATCGGCGAGGCGCGTTTTCTGCCGGCGCTGATGGCCGCCTTGCAGGTGCAGGCGCCCGGCACCAGTGTCGAGTGCCACGCCATGCCCCATGGCGGTATCGCCGAGCAGCTGGACAAGGGCGAACTCGACTTCGCGTTCGGTTTCCTGCCCACCGTGACAGGCACGGAACAGGTCGCGCTGATGCAGGAACGGTATGTGATGATGCTGCGCGAGGGACATCCGCTGGCCGAGATGGTGGGCCGGGGCGGCGCCGATCTGTCGGCGCTCGCGCGCCTGTCGTTCGTGGCGGTTCGCTCGCATTCGGACACCTTGCGCATGCTGGAGATCCTGGGCCTGCGCGAGCGCATCAAGCTGTTCGCGTCGAATTTCCTGGCCTTGCCGGCCATCGTGCGCGACACCGATCTGGCCGTCATCATGCCCAGCCAGATCGCGACGGAATTCAATGCGGGTGGCGGCTATGTTGTCGTGGCACCGCAGCTGCCGCTGCGCGATTTCACCGTGTCGCTGCACTGGAGCCGGCGCCAGCACTCCGATCCCTCGCATATGTGGATGCGCCAGCTGATCTGCGGCATTTTCAACAGTACCTGAGGCGCGCAGAGGCACAGCGGCGCGGAGGTGATCGTCCGCCGCAGCGCCCGCCTGGCCCCCTTGCGCGGCGGCAGACCGCACGGGCCGGCAAGCGCCGCGCGCTTTCCTGTTGTCTATTGCGAGTGGGCGTCGCTGCCGGCAGACGCGTCATCGGCCTGTGGCACGAGGTCCTGCAGCCAGGCTGCGCCCAGCAGCGTCATGGCCAGCGTCAGTTCGCGCGCCAGGATCTGCAATACGGCTTCCGCGCCGGCCTGGCCGGACGTTGCCAGGCCATACAGCACGGGCCGGCCAACGAAGACGGCGCGCGCGCCCAGTGCCAGTGCCCGTGCCACATCGGAGCCGCGGCGCACACCGCTGTCCATGAACACCGGAATCTTCCCGCGCACCGTCTGCACGATCGCGGGCAGCACGCTGATGGCGGACGGTGCCGCGTCGAGCTGGCGGCCGCCGTGGTTGGACACGATCAGTCCGTCGACCCCATGCTGCAGGGCGCGCGCGGCGTCCTGCGGATGGAGGATCCCCTTGATCAACAGCGGCCCGTCCCAGAGACTGCGCAGCCACGGCAGGCTGTCCCACACCAGCGAGCGGTCCATTGCGCGCGACAGCAGCGCCGCCTGCGCCTGCGCCGACAACACCGCGTCGGGATCCTCGACCAGGTTGGCGAACTGCGGCGCGCCCGAACGCGCCATGCGCAACGACCAGCGCGGGTGGCTGGCCAGGTCCCAGGCCAGTTTCACGGTGGGGCGCAAGGGCAGGGAGAAGCCGTTGCGCGCATCGCGCTCGCGGTTGCCGCTGACCGGCACGTCCACCGTCAGCACCAGCGCCTGCACGCCGCACTGCCGGGCACGGCGGACCAGTTGTTCGGCGATCGAGCGGTTCTGCATCACGTACAGCTGCAGCCAGTGCGGGCTGTCGGGGATCGCCTGGCGTACGGTTTCCAGGCGCTGGTTGGAGGCGGTGGACTGCGTGAACGGCACGCCCATGGCGGCGGCGGCCCGCGCCAGTGCGACATCGCCACCGGGCCGCACCAGGCCGTTCAGGCCGGTGGGAGCGATGGCAAAGGGATAACGCCAGCGCGTGCCGAACACCTCGACCGTGGTGTCGACCGAGCGGGTATCGCGCAGCACACGGGGCACCAGCGTGATGGCGTCCAGGTCCCGGCGGTTGCGCGCCAGGCAGTGGAGGTCGTCCGCGGCACCGTCGACATAGTCGAACACGAAGCGTGGCAAGGTGCGGCGCGCGGCGCACCGGTAGTCATCGATGTTCAGCAGCAAGGGGAAGTTCCGGGCACGGGGGAATCGACCGGGTCTGGCGAGCGGTGGTCGGGCCGGTGACGGGCCCGCCGTCGCCATGGTTCAGACGGTGGCGGGGCGTTGTTTGGATCCTGCCGCCACTCGGGCCGCAGGCGCATCGCCCGGCGTGTTGCCACCTGGCTGGAACAGACGGCCGTATGGCGGCGACGCGGGATCCAGCCCGGCCAGTCGCATGACATCCCAGAAGCCGGCCGGCGAACTGGCGGTGACCGGCAGACCCAGGTCCCGCTCCAGCGGCGGGATGACGTCGAGCGTCAACAGTCCACCGCACGAGATGAAGATGCCGTCGGCCGACGGGTCGCGGGCCAGTACCCGTTTGGAGAGCGTCGTCAGCGTCTGGGGCGTGACTTCACCGACCTCCTTGACGCCGACGATGGACAGGCCTTCGATGGCCGTCACGTCGAAGCCCGAGACGCTCAGGTAGTCGACCAGGCGGTCATTGAGTTCGCCGATGTAGGACGTGGCCACCGCCACCCGCTGCATGCCCAGCGCGCGCAGCGCCGAGACGATGGCATGGCTCATCGTCGTGCACGGCAGGCCGGTCGCCTGCTGCATCGAGTCGCGCAGCTCCTCGGTGAAGGCGACGCCGCGGTAGAAGCTGATCGAGGTCCCCATCAGCGAGATGGCCTGCGCACCGGCGTCGCGCAGTTCGCGTGCCTTGTCCAGGATGGTGTCGACGACGGGGTCAAAACCCTCCGGCGACACGCCGCCGATGCCCAGTCCGCGCGCGATGAAGCGCACCTTGTCGCCATACAGCAGCGCGGCGTCCACAGGCACTTCGCCGGCGCCGGGGGGAACGATCAGGCCGATGGTGGGCCGGGTGTCGGAAGTCATGGCAGATGCTCCTGTGCGGGTAGGGTGGGTGCGGATCGGCTCAATCGACGGTGATTTTCTGTTCCTTGATGGTCTTGGCCCAGGTCGCCGACTCGCGCACCAGATCCGCGGCCAGTTCGGCCGACGGCAGATAGGCCGGAACCGCGCCCTGCAGGTTGGCCGAACGGATCACCTCCGGGTTGGTCAGCGCGGCGCGTACGGATTCGGTCAGCTTGTCCACGACAGCGGCGGGCGTGCCGGCGGGGGCCAGCAGCATCAGCCGGGGTGCGACGCTGAAACCCGGCAAGGCGTCGGACATCGGCGTGACGTTCTCCGCGCCGGGCAGGTTGACGTTGCTCATCATCGCCACCGCCTGCAGCTTGCCGGCCTTGGATTGCGATATTCCGGCGGTGGCGCTGACCACACCGAACGGAATCTGGCCGCCGATCACATCCGGCACGATCTGCGATGCACCGCGGTACGGTACATGCACCACGAAGGTGCCGGTCTGTCCCTTGAGCATCTCGAAGCCGAGGTGCTGTACCGTGCCCACGCCCGAGCTGGCGTAGGAGTATTTGCCGGGGTTGGCCTTGAGCAAGGCCACCAGTTCCTTGGCGTTTTTCGCCGGCACGTTGTTGCCGGCCACGATCATCAGCGGCGAGTAGAACAGCCCGGCCACCGGCGCAAAACCCTTGATCGGGTCGAAGCTCATGCTCGGTTGCAGATGCTGGGCGATCAGCAGGCCGCTTTCCCCGAGCAACAAGGTGTAGCCGTCGGGCGCAGCCTTGGCCACGGCGTCGCCAGCGATCAGGCCCGCGGCGCCTGCGCGGTTCTCGACCACGACCTGCTGACCCAGATGGGTCGACAGGTGGGGTGCCAGCAGGCGCGCCATGGTGTCGACACCGCCGCCGGCGGAGTAGCCCACCAGGATGCGGATCGGCTTGGTCGGGAAGGATTGCGCATGGGCGGCGACGGTCAGGCCCAGCATTGCGGCCAGCGCCACGGCGCGGCGGCGGGTCAGTGCGTTGAAAATGGTCATGGTTGTCTCCTGTTGGTGGTGAGTGCAGCGCCCGCACGGGTGTCGGGCGTCAATGGAATTCAGGCCTTGCCCACGCCGCGTGAGCCCGGTCGCCTGGCGAGTTCCGCGACCCGCTCCGGGTTGGGCGCGAAACCCAGGCCCGGACGGGTGGGCAGTTGCAGCACGCCGTTCGACGGTTCGGGCAGGTCGTCGTAGACCAGCTGGCAGCACTGGACCGCCACCGAGTGGTATTCGACCAGCGAGCCGTTGGCCAGACCGGCGTGCAGATGCATGTTGTGGTGGGGCCAGGCGCCGCCGTTGGCGAAACGGGTGTTGAACGCGCTGGCCATGCCGGCGATGCGACCGCACTGCGTGAACCCGCCGGAAATGCAGGCATTGGGCTGGACCACGTCGACGGCCTGGGCGACCAGCATGTCGCGGAAGCGGCTGGCGAGTCCTTCGTTCTGGCCGGCGGCCAGCGGGATGGCGGTCCTGGAGCGCAGCTTGACCAGGTTGGGGATGTCGTTATGCGACACCGGCTCTTCGAAGAACGCGATGTTGTACGGCTCGAGTTGCTGCGCCAGCTTGAGTGCGTGGAAATAGTCCAGGCTGCAATTGGCGTCGATGTAGATCTCGACCTGTGGCCCCACGGCCTCGCGCACGGCCCGGATGCGTTGCACGTCCTCGGTGATGACCTCGGCCAGGGGCCGGGGCTCGTCGCGCCGCTGCAGGGCGTGGTGACCCACCGTCATCTTCAGGCGGCTGAAGCCGCGCGCCACCCAGTGCTTGGCCGCCTGCGCCAGTTCATCGCGGTCGAAGAAGGCGAACCCGAAGGTGGCGTAGACCGGCACCTGGTCGCGCGCGGCGCCCAGCAGTTTCCAGCACGGTTCGCCATAGGCCTGGCCCTTGATGTCCCACAGGGCGATGTCGATCGCGGCGATGGCATGGCTGGCATAGCCCGACTGGCCGCGCGGCGACAGCAGCCAGTACATCCGCTCCCAGACCTGTTCGTGGCGCAGCGGGTCCATGCCGACCAGCGTGTGGGCGGCGATGTCATTGACGATGGAGCCGATGACCTCTTCTTCGGTGATGGCGGTCAAGCCGGTGCCCACCAGGCCGGTGTCGGTCTCGATGCTGACCAGGCACATCGACAGCGAGGTGGTCTTGGTGCGGCCGTTGATGTCGACCGAGACCGGCAGGTTCAGCGGCGTTGCGTGTACGCGGGTGATTTTCATGAAGCTTGGTTGCGGCAGGCGTCCGGCAATGGAAGGTGGGCGCAAGCTTAGGGGCGGCCACGGTGGCCGGCAAGAATCTGCGCCGAAAGCCGCCTTCGGCATTCGCGAAGGCTGGACGCCGTGCCTGCGCCGGTCCGGCACGTGCAGGGGGTCTGGTCAGGACCCGGCTGGCGCCATCAGGACCTGCATCAGGTGATGGGTCGCGGCCGTGGGCGCGACACCTTCTCGCAGGGCCAGCCGATGCGTGCGCCGGGCCCAGGGGTCGGACAGGGGAATGGCCTTGATCGGCAGGCCCGCCAGCTGCGGAGCCAGCGCTTCGATGGGCAGTACGCCCACGCCGAGACCCGCGGAGACCATGCGGCAGATGGCGTCGAAGCTGCGCATCTGCATGCGCATCCGGATCGGCTGCCCGATCTGCGCGGCGACCGCGGTCAGCCGGGTGGTGAGCGCGTTGCCATCGGTCAGGCAGATGAAGTCCTCGGTCAGGGCGTCCTGCAAGGCGACTTCGGCGCGCTGCGCCAGAGGGTTCGCGTCCGGCACGATCAGCACCAGGGTATCGCGCGCCAGGTCCTGGAACTGCAGCCCCATCAGCGGGTGCGCGATGTCGACGATGCCCAGGTCGGCCCGCCCATCGAGCAATGCCAGCGGAATTTCGGGACTGGGCCGCTCTTCGACGTCAACCCGGATCTGCGGATGGCTGCGCGAAAACTGCATCAAGCGCTCGGGCAGCAGTTCGAGGATCGACGAGGCATTGGCCAGTACCCGCACGTGGCCTTGCAGGCCCTGGCTGTAGTCACGCAAGTCGACCGTGAGCCGGTGTGCGTCGGCCAGCAGCTCGCGGCTGCGCTGCACCAGCATGTGGCCCGTCGGCGTGAGCTGCACGCCGCGCGAGGAGCGCTCGAAGATGCGCACGCCGGTGGCGGTCTCCAGCGCCGAGATCCGGGCGCTGGCCGCTCCGAGCGCGAGCTGCACCCGGTCGCTGCCGGCGCTGATGGATCCGCAATCGGCCACCGCGACAACCAGCCGCAGTGTGATGAGGTCCATTGGCAGGTTGTTCATGTGATGCTGGTTGGACGCGGGTTGTGCCATGGTGATGCAGCGGGTGTGTGCAGGATTTGCAGCGCGCCTGCGCTGTCGCGCACTTGTGGGGGAAACGTCGTTGACAGTCTCATGGCTGCCTATTCTCGACGCTTGGAGCCTCCTGGGTCCGGGACGGTGCACAGACCCGTTGACTCAGCCGCCCGGATCGTGGGTGTTGCCGTGCCAGTGCTGGCCGGGCGCGGTGCGGCGCGACGACATGGCGGACTGGCGCACGGCGCCGGTCGGATTCGCACGCAATGCCAGTCGCGCGGAGTCGCGTTGGCGTGCCCGCGCTACGCTACGACGTGCGTTTCCTGCGCGAATGCCCTGACAACTTCATGGTCCAGTTCTGGCCAGTAACCCGCGTCCAGCACGATCGACCCATCGTTCACCGTCATGGAGTTCGTGAATAGCGGCGTTTGCAACTTCAGCCAGCCATTCATTTCGCCTGCGTTGCGTATGGTGCTGCGCGCGACACAGGCTTCCATCCAGCAAGATATGTCGGTGGCAACACCATTTCCCAGTACCGGCTCCATGCCCAGCTCTCGAATGTGTTTCAAACCATTTGCCAGGCGGGCGAGGCCGCCCAGTTTGTTGATCTTGACCTTGACGTAGCCCACGCCCGGAAGCGCTGCGGCACGGTCGATATCGCCCAGGTTATAGATCGACTCATCCAGCATCAACGGCACCGGCGACACGGATGCCACCGCGGCATTTGAATCCCAATCGTGCTTGTCACATGGCTGCTCGAGCAACTCGATAAAGTCGGGTGCAAGCGCACGCACGAACTTGATGCCTTCGGCCTCGTCATATGCCTGATTGGCGTCCAGCCGCAAGTGCGCGCGGCCGTTGACCGCCTGCTGGATCCAGCCGACGCGTTCAAGGTCTTCTTCAACACCAAACCCGATCTTTACCTTGAGCGTACGAAAACCCGACTCCAGGTGCTGCTCGACCTCGTCACGGATGGCATGGCGGGACATCTGCTGTACGGGTACGAGCAAGGGAATTCTCGCCGTGGCTTCGATCGTGAGCAGCGTATTTGCCTCCATCATCTCCAGGGCAGAGATGATGACCGAAGCGGCGTGGGAGTGCTCGGTCAGGTGCTCCGCAAGCAAGGTGATTGCGTGCTCCGACTGCATGCCCTTGATCCGGTGCGCCATCTGCTTGCAAAATGCCCACGCACCTTCTTCGGTTTCCTCGGTGTAGCCAGGGCCGACAACGGTTTCTGCCCATCCGCTGTGTCCTTCGCCGTCGCGGATCTCGATAACGATCGGATCGAAGGTGCGGAATACATATGACGAAACCTTGTATGGCGTGCTCAAAGGCAAGCTCAATCGATAGAGCCGGATGTCTTGGATCAGCATCGTCAGTGAAGCTCCGTGCCGAGGATCTGCGTGCGATGCATGATGCGTCGCGAGTCTGACGGAAACGGGTCGCGTCGATGCATCGTGGCCAGGTTGTCCCAGAAAATGACGTCACCCACCTTCCATTGCTGATACCAGGTGTTTTTCGTCTGGGTCACATGCGCCCAGATTGCATCGAGCAAGGCATTGCTTTCGTCCAGATCAAGGCCTATCAGATAGGCGTTCCGTCGACGCCCGAGTAAAAGCATCTTGCGGCCGCTGCGTGGGTGCGTCACCACCAGGGAATGGACTCGACCCGGTGTATGGCGCGGGTCGGATCGCTCGACTACGCCCCGGCGCAGTTCGCCGGCGCTGTTATAGGTGGCGTCATGTTTCAGCTGCAGTTTGTCCAGTCGCGCGCGCAACTCCGGATCGAGCGTTTCATACGCATGGGCCAGGCTCAGAAACCCGGTGTTCCCACCAGATGGCGGAACCTCCAGCGCATACAGCAGGCACGCCGCCGGCGGCGCGGAAACATAGGTCATGTCCGCGTGCCACACGGCTTCGCCATCGCCCAGGCCGCCAATGAGTACTCCATTTTCAATAACGTTGGAGATCACGGCAACATATTTGCGAGTCTCACTGGCGCTGTCTGCCGATTCTTCAGGTGCCACGCCCAAGGTCGGAACCGCATAACCGGGATTGAGGTCCAGTGTTCCGAAATGTCGCGAAAACTGCATCAGATGTTCATCGGACAGGTTTTGTCCACGAAAGCGCAGCACACCATGCTCGTCGAGGGCCTGGCGCAGCAGCTCAATTGCGCCGGCCTCCTGGGGCTGTGCCAAGTCCAAACCGGAAACCTCGGCGCCTACCGGAGCGTCCATGGGGGCAAGGTCAAAATATCGAGTGCCAGTCATTACGATCTCCGTCCGGTTCACTTCTTGGTTTGAGCCAGAATTTTTCGCCATTGCGCGGTCTGGCTATCGAGCAGGGTTTGCAGGCTGTCGCCAGAATGCACTTCGGCTACCAAGGTCAGATTGTTTTCGAGGAAGGCCTTGAATTCCGGCGTTTGCGCAACTTCCTTGATCACCTGCTGCAACTTTCTTGCGATGGGCTCGGGGGTTCCGCGCGGCACCATGAACAGTGCTACCGATTCCTCGGAGATCGGATATCCCAGTTCGACAAGCGTGGGAACTGCGGGAAAGGCCTTGATGCGGTCTGGCGCCGTCGTTGCCAGTATTTCCAGTTTTCCGCCGTCTACGTCGGGCTTGTAACCAGCGCCGACGTACCCCAAGTCGACCTCGCCAGTCATCGCCGCCATGCGAACAGCGATACCGCCCTTGTACGAAACAAGGTTGAATTCAACGTTGTCGACATCCATGACGCCGCGCATCACCAATTCATCAACCAATGCCTGCTTGCCAAAGTGGGCATATCCTTGCTTTCTCGTGAAGCCGATCAACTCTGGAAACGACTTGTATGGCCGATCCTTGCCGGCGACAAGCACGCTTTGAAAGCGCGCGACCGATGCCAAGGGCTGGACGCTGTCTGCCTTGAATGGCACGATGCCAGCCTGTGCGTCGAGCACGATGTTGAGTGAGGTCGTGAAACCGATGGTGTAGCCGTCGGGGCGTGCGTTGCCCAGAGTCTGCGACATGACGATTCCACCTGCGCCCGGGCGCGAAGTAACCAGTACCGGCTGGCCGAGTCGTTGCTGCATGCCATCTGCCAACTTGCGGGCCATCAGGTCGTAACTGCCGCCGGGCGAGAACCCCGTCATGATGGTGATGGCGCGGGCCGGGAAAGCGTCGGCTCTTGCGGGTTGCGCGCTGCTTGTGGCGACCGCCAGCAGCAGCATTGATACGCTGATGTACCGCCGAAGACTTTGATGCATATGACTCTCCTAGCCCGATGGGGAAGATTAAGAAGCAACGAATTCTAGGTAGGGTTGCCAATACAATCGAACGAATTCTCCGAGGGAGGTATTAGAAATACTTGGGGCAATGCATCGACCCCCCCCCGCGTTTGCGCTGCTACCGTTTATCCCGAACGCCAACAATTTCGAGCACGCAATGAACCCATCGCCTCCCAGCCGCCTGCCTCCGTTGAATGCGCTGCGCGCGTTCGAGGTGGCCGCGCGCCATCGGAGTTTGAGTCGCGCAGCCAAGGAACTCAACGTGACACAAGCGGCGGTCAGCTCCCAGGTAAAGCTGCTGGAGCAGCGCTTGGGCATGCGGCTGTTCCATCGTCACAGCAGTGGGCTCAAACCCACGGCCCAAGCCGAGGAATACTTCTCCGCCGTGCGCCAAGCGTTCCAGCTCATGAACGAAGCGACGGAGACGCTTT
This sequence comes from uncultured Rhodoferax sp., assembly GCA_963974265.1. Classification (GTDB taxonomy): domain Bacteria; phylum Pseudomonadota; class Gammaproteobacteria; order Burkholderiales; family Burkholderiaceae_C; genus CAISIP01. Next base: position 11,502 of record CAXBDR010000030.1, on the reverse strand, counting down.
TGCACTCTGCGCCAACGACGCACCTCACCGTCAGTTGCATGCCAAACATCGCCATGCGATGGTTATTGCCGCGACTGCATTCGTTCCATCGCTTGTATCCACATTTCGAAGTCAATGTACTGACGTCGACCAGGAGTGATGATTTCGACCAGGAGCAAATGGATGTCGCGATTCGATGGGGTAACCGCTGGCCGAAACTGGAGTCGCATTATCTTTTTTCCGCTGAGATGGTGCCTGTATGCAGCCCGGCCTTGGTACAAGGCAGCAAGGCGTTGAAGAAACCGTCCGATCTTGCCCATGCGACATTGCTGCACGTTCAAGGAACGATGGAAGACTGGGGCCTGTGGTTGGACCATGCCAAGGTAAACAATGTCGATCCGTTACATGGTCCGCGGTTCGACTCACTGACTTTCGCGTTACAGGCAGCTGCCGAGGGTTTGGGGGTTGCAGTAGGTCGCTTGCCTCTGATGGAGGACGATCTGAAACTTGGCCGTCTGGTCGCGCCATTCTCAGCGCGCTATTTCGCGCCAAAGGCCTGGCATCTGGTGTACCCCAATTCGATGGCCTATGCGGCGAAGGTCAAGGCGTTTACCCAATGGGTACTCGAAGAAGCCCGACAAAGCCCGTATCACATGGTGCGTAAAAGCGAGTGACACGGTTGGCCAGGATGGTGCCTATTGGCATCTGGCGTGCGGCTTCGTGCAGGTGGGGTAAATCCGAGGCTGTCGGTTTGGGTCGTTCTGGCACCAAGGCATCACTGGCCAGGCTCCCTTCACAGGCAGGTTAACGGTCCGGTGTGACCTGCATCGTCCAGTTGCTTGCCTCGCGTATGGGTCCGCTTTTTGTGAATGGCGCAAGCGTGGCGTCCATGCGAAAGGGTTAAACACAAGCATAGGCAAACACCCGCCAGACAACGGGGTTACGCTGCTTCGAGGCCGGCCATTCATCCACGAAACGCATGAGCCATGCCGGCGCGAGGCTGCATGCCGTCCCTAACATGCTGGCATGTTTCCCGCCACCTGGCACCGACCCGGCATCGCGGGCGGTTTGTTGCCGGCGTTGTCGGGCTGGGTGGGCGGCACCGCGTTGCAACTGACGCAGCCGGCCTTGTGGCCCTGGTGGGGTTATGGAGGGGTGCTGGCGCTCGGTTGTACAGTGCTGCTCGGGGTGGCGCGCGTGTTGCGCAGCGGGCCGCGCTGGGCACACCATGCCTGCCTGTTGCTGGCCGTGGTCGCGCTGGCGTTCGGCTGTGTCGGCCTGCGCGCCGTCGGGTTCCTGGCGCATACATTGTCGCCGGCACTGGAAGGGCGTGAGCTGCTGATCACCGGCGTGGTCGCGACGATGCCGCAGCGCGGCGCCAACGGACTTCGGTTCCAGCTGCACGTCGAGTCGGCGCGTGGCCATGCCGACGCCGTACCCGTGCGGGTCCCGCCCCGCGTCCAGTTGGGCTGGTATGGCGCGCACGGCAGTGGCGGTGGCGATGCGGCTGCGCTCGCTGGCCGGCTGCCACCGGTGTGGGCCGGTGAACGCTGGCGCATGGTGGTGCGTTTGAAGGCGCCGCACGGCAACAGCAATCCGCATGGCTTCGACTACGAGTTGTGGTTGTGGGAACACGGCGTGCAGGCCACCGGATACGTGCGCGACACCACCGCTGCGAGGGCGCCGCAACGCCTGGCGCAGACCGGCCGGCATCCGGTCGAATGGTTGCGCCAGCGGGTGCGCCAGCGCATCGACCTCCAACTGGCCGAGGCCCCGCAGGCCGGCTGGATCACAGCCTTGGTGACCGGCGACCAGAACGCCATCGACCGGGCCGACTGGGATGTGTTCCGTGCCACCGGTGTGTCCCACCTCATGAGTATCTCGGGCTTGCACGTCACCATGTTCGCCTGGCTGGCGGCGACGCTGACCGCCGCCCTGTGGCGCGCCAGCCCGCGCCTGTGCCTGTTGTGCCCAGCAGCGCATGCCGGCTGGATCGGCGGCCCGGCACTGGCCTTGGCCTATGCGGTCTTCAGCGGCTGGGGCGTGCCCGCGCAGCGCACCGTGGTCATGCTGGCCGTGGTCTGCCTGTTGCGCCTGTCCAGCCGGTCCTGGCCCTGGCCGATGGCCTGGTTGCTGGCCGGCGTGACGGTGTTGTCGATTGACCCCTGGGCGCTGTTGCAGGCCGGATTCTGGCTGAGCTTCGTCGCCGTCGGCGTGTTGTTCGCCGCCGGCGATCGTGCCAATGGTCAGCCGGTGCCCGCAAGGCAGCGCCTGCGAGCCATGCTGCGCGAGCAATGGATCATCACGCTGGCGCTGACACCGCTGGTGCTGCTCTTGTTCGGCCAGGTGTCACTGGTCGGATTCGTCGCCAACCTGTTCGCCATTCCTTGGGTCACCTTGCTGGTGACGCCGCTGGCGATGCTGGGCACCGTGTTCGCGCCGGCATGGGAGCTGGCGGCGTTGGCCGTCGCGGTGCTGGCGCGGGTGCTGGCCTGGATGGCCGGTCTCCCGTTCGCGACGGTGTCGGTGGCGAGCGCGCCGTTCGCCGTTGCGGCGACCGCGGTGCTGGGCGGGGTGCTGGTGGCGATGCGGCTGCCGGCGGCGCTGCGCCTGGCTGGCGCAGCCCTGGTGCTGCCGGTGCTGTTGTGGCAGGCTCCGCGTCCCGATCCCGGCCGGTTCGACCTGCTGGCGGTCGACGTCGGCCAGGGCAATGCGGTGCTGGTGCGAACCGCCCGCCATGCGCTGCTGTACGACGCCGGACCGCGCTATTCGCGCGACAGCGACGCCGGGCACCGGGTGCTGGTGCCGCTGCTGCGTGCCCTGGGCGTGGCGCCCGACCTGCTGGTGCTCAGCCACAGCGACAGCGACCATGTCGGCGGCGCAGCCTCGGTGCTGGAGATGGTTCCGGGCATGTCCCTGACCGGCTCGATGGCGCCGGACCATGCGCTGTGGGCCTTGCGTCCGGTGCGGCACTGCGCGGCCGGGCAGCGCTGGCACTGGGATGGCGTGGAGTTCCTGGTGCTGCATCCGCGGCAGGCGGACTACGACCGGGGTGGCAAGCCCAATACCGTGTCGTGCGTGTTGCGGATCCGCTCGGCCGCGACCCGGCACGAGCCGATCGCCACGGCCTTGCTGGCAGGGGACATCGAGTCGGCGCAGGAGCAACAACTGGTGACGGATCGGGTCGATCTGCGCGCCGACCTGTTGCTGGTCCCGCACCATGGCAGCAAGACGTCCAGCAGCGCAGTCTTCCTCGATGCCGTCCGGCCGCGGGTGGCCCTTGTGCAAAGCGGTTATCGCAACCGGTTCGGTCATCCGGCCCCGGAGCCGATGGCGCGTTACCAGGAGCGCGGCATCGCCGTGTTCAATTCGCCCCATTGTGGTGCCATGGCGTGGCGCTCGGAGGCTCCGGCCGTTGTTTCCTGCCATCGGCTCGCGCATCCACGCTACTGGCAGCATCGCGGCGACGGTCAAAGCCGGTTCTAATGGGCACGGGCATACCCGCTGTGGGTGCGGCCCGAAAGTTGCTAAGCTTGTCGCAAGCCAAGTCCTGTGCGCGTGTCGGAGGCCCTCGCCCTCGTCACCCGGACGGACCCCGTCCTGCCTGGAGACACCGGACCATGATGAAATTTGACGAGATGTACACCTCCTTGCCCTACGAGTTCTTCTCGGGCGGGGAAAAGATTCGCGACCAATACAAGATCTACGACGAGTGGCTTGCACGCCAGCCGGGCGACATGATGGCGACCCGGCGCGAGGAGGCCGAGGTCATCTTCCGCCGCGTGGGTATCACGTTTGCCGTGTACGGCGACAAGGACGATACCGGCGCCGGCAACGAACGCCTGATTCCGTTCGACCTGATACCGCGCATCATCGCGGCGCGCGAATGGGATGCGCTGGAGAAGGGCCTGGCGCAACGCGTCACCGCATTGAACCGCTTCATCCACGACTGTTATCACGACCAGGAGATCTTCAAGGCCGGCATCGTGCCCAACGACCAGTTGGTGGGCAATGCGCAGTTTCGCGAGGAGATGGTCGGGGTCAACGTGACCGGTGGCGTCTACTCGCACATCTCGGGGGTGGACATCGTGCGGGCGGCCAATGCCAAGGGCGAGCCCGAATACTTCGTGCTCGAGGACAACCTGCGGGTGCCCAGCGGCGTGAGCTACATGCTGGAGAACCGCAAGATGACGATGCGCCTGTTCCCCGAGTTGTTCAGCGCGCACAAGGTCGCTCCGGTCGCGCATTACCCCGACCTGCTGCTCGAAACCCTGCGCGATTGCAGCCCGGAGACCACCGCCGAGCCGACCGTCGTGGTGCTGACGCCGGGCATGTACAACAGTGCCTACTACGAACACGCGTTCCTGGCGCAGCAGATGGGCGTGGAGCTGGTGGAAGGGCAGGACCTGTTCACCCGCGACCAGTTCCTGTACATGCGCACCACCCGCGGGCCGAAGCGGGTCGACGTGATCTACCGCCGGGTCGACGACGACTTCCTGGATCCAAAGGCATTCCGCCCGGATTCCACGCTGGGTTGTCCCGGCCTGATGGACGTCTATCGCGCCGGCCACGTGTCGATCTGCAACGCGGTCGGCACCGGGGTGGCCGACGACAAGTCGATCTATCCCTACGTGCCCAAGATGATCGAGTTCTACCTGGGCGAGAAGCCCTTGCTCAACAACGTGCCGACACTGATGTGCCGCAACGCCGACGACCTGTTGTACACGCTGGACAACCTCAAGGATCTGGTGGTCAAGGAGGTACACGGCGCGGGCGGCTACGGCATGCTGGTCGGACCGGCCGCGACCAAGGCCGAACTCGAGGAATTCGGCAAGTTGCTGCGTGCCCATCCGGAGCGCTACATCGCCCAGCCGACGCTGAGCCTGTCGAGTTGCCCGACCTTCGTCGAAAGCGGCATCGCACCGCGCCATATCGACCTGCGTCCCTATGTGCTCAGTGGCAAGAAGGTGCAGATGGTGCCGGGCGGCCTGACCCGGGTCGCGCTGAAGGAGGGCTCCCTGGTGGTGAACTCGTCGCAGGGCGGCGGCACCAAGGACACCTGGGTGCTCGAGGAATGACGGGCACCCAGCCGAACGATCACGCATATACGGGAATCACGAAGGAGCGACCATGCTGAGCCGAACCGCCGACCACCTGTTCTGGATGTCACGTTACACCGAGCGGGCCGAGAACACCGCACGCCTGCTCGACGTGAACTACCAGACGTCGCTGCTGCCGCAATCGGACGCCGTCGCGCTCGTGGGCTGGCAGGGCCTGATCAGCATCAGCGAGCTGATGCCGGCCTACACCGAGAAATATGGAGCCGTCAACGCCCGTGACGTGATGGACTTCATGGTCAAGGACGAGACCAATCCGTCGAGCATCGTGTCCTGCCTGACCGCGGCGCGTGAAAACGCCCGGGCAGTGCGCGGCACCTTGACGACCGAGGTCTGGGAGACGCAGAACCAGACCTGGCTCGAGGTGCGGCGCAACCTCAAGGCCGGCGTGTTCGAACGCGATCCGGCGGCGTTCTTCGAGTGGGTCAAGTTCCATTCCCACTTGTCGCGCGGTGTGACGGTGGGGACCATGCTGATGGACGAGGCACTGCATTTCATGCGCCTGGGAACCTTCCTGGAGCGGGCCGACAACACCGCGCGCCTGATGGACGTGAAGTTCCATGCGGTGCAAAGCGACTTCTACGGCGCCGCCAGCGAGAAGGACCAGGAATACGACTTCTATCACTGGAGCGCCATCCTGCAGAGCATCTCGGGTTTCGAGATCTACCGCAAGGTCTACCGAGACGTGATCAAGCCCGAACTGGTGGCCGAACTGATGATGTTGCGCCCGGACATGCCGCGTTCGCTGCTGGCCAGCCTGAACGAGGTCGTCAACAACCTGGGCTTGCTGGCCACGGAGCGTTCGAGCGACACGATGCGCCGAGCCGGCAAGTTGTGTGCCGAGCTCAAGTACGGGCAGATCGACGAGATCCTGGCCACGGGGCTGCATGCCTACCTGACGCAGTTCCTGGATCGGGTCAACGACCTGGGCTCGCACATCAGTCGCGATTTCCTGGTTCCCTTGCCGAACTGAGCGTCCCGCGTTGCCGCGGCCGGCATGGCCGCCCGTTGGTCTGCCCGCGGCCATCGGGGGCAGAATGCGAGGCGAGACACCCTGATTCCATGGTTATCCAACCCTGTTCGCGGCAAACCCCGTCATGACGCATGCTGCAACTGCGGCAAGCGAAGCGGACCTGCTCGTGCGTGACGAGCAGGTGCGCCAGCATCGCCTGATCCTGCCCGCCGCCGTGGTCGGCAGCAGCTTGCTGGGGCTGATCGTGGCCGTGGTCCAGTCCCGGGTCGTCGGCCTGGCGCCGGCGGCGACCTCGCTGGCGCACCAGCTTTTCCTGGTGTTCGCCCTGGCGGGCATCTGCGTCAGTTCACTGTCCGGCTATGCGTTCGATCTGAGAGCCGCGTTGTGGTTCAGCCTGCCGGTGACGCTGGCATGGGTGCTGCGCCTGCTGACGCTGGACAACGACACCGGCATGATGATGGCGGCCATCGGCGTGTTGTTCATCCTGTACATGCTGGCGATCGCCGCGCGAGCGAATCGCACGATGCGCGAGGCGGTCATGCTGCGCGCGGCCCAGGCGGCACAACTGGCTGACGTGCATCGCAGCCATGCGCAGATGCAGCAGGCGGAGGCGCTGGCGGACCTGGGCAGTTTCGTGCTCGATTGGCAGGCCGGCACCTTGCATTGGTCCGATGGCCATTTCCGCCTGTGGGGGCTGGAGCCGGGCAGCGTGGTGCCCGATCGCGAGCTGTTCCTGGCCGGCGTGCATCCGGATGATCGGCAGCGGATCGCGGCGCAGCTGCAGCAGGCGATCGACACCGGTGCCGTGCCCGATTGCCGTTATCGGGTCTGTTGGCCCGACGGGCAGGTCCGGCATGTGTTCGCTCGCAGCGAGATCCAGTTCGATGCGCAGGGCCACGCCGTGAGCTTGACCGGCACGGTCCAGGACGTCACGCAGCAGACGCTGACCGAAGCCCGGCTGCAGGAGCAGCAGCAACTGCTGTCAGTCATGCGGCAGACCACGCAACTCGGGTTCTGGTTCGTCGGTCGGGACGGGCGCACGACCGGGGTCAACCCGGCCTTGCAGACCATGCTCGCAAGCTCCGAGGCGGCGTTGATGGACGGGGACATCCTGGAGCGGGTGGACGCGCCGTACGCGCGGCGTCTGCGCCAATGCCTGGCCGGAGCACATGGCTCCGGCGAGGCCGGCGCGCTGGTCGACGTCTCCCGTGTCGACGGCAGCGTGGTGCGTTGCCTGGCGCACGAGACGGCCCTGGTCGATGCGGCGGGGCAGGTGAGCGGCTTGCTGGTGACGCTGTCCGACCTCAGCGCCATCGAGCGTGCCCGTGCGGCGCAACATGTGTCGGAGTTCGTCGTCAACTCGGTTCGCGACATGGTCAGCGTCACCGATCTCGACGATCGGTATCGTTTCGTCAACGATGCCTGGTGCGCGCGGCATGGGGTGCGACGCGAGGAGGTGCTGGGGCGCACGATCGCCGACGCGGTGCCTGCGGTGATGACGGAGCGGCGCGTCGAGGCGCTGCGGCGTTGCATCGCCGATCGGCAGATGCAGATGGTGCGGGCCGAGGTCGACTACCCGCAGCTGGGCCGGCGCACGATGGAAACCACCATGACGCCGTACCTGACCAGCGACGCGGACGTGCGCGGCGTGGTTGCCGTCACGCGCGACGTGACCGAGCAGGAGCAGACCCGCGTCGCGTTGTCGCAGAGCCTGGAGAACCTGCAGCGCATCTTCAATGCGACCACCGATGGCATGTTTGCCTATGACGCGGCCGACCCGACCGGCCGGCTGCTGTTCGCCAACGACCGGCTGTTCGAGATGTGGCAACTTCCCGCACGCGCGGCGCATACGCTCACGCGGGCCGACATGATGGAGGCCACGGGCAAGTTGTTCGTCGATCCGCCACTCGAGTTCGCCCGCATCGAGCGCATTCTCGCGTCGGAAGAACCGCACACCGACCGGCTCGAGCTGCGCGATGGCCGTGTGCTGGAGCGGCACAGCGTACCGATGAAGAATGCATCGGGCCCGACCCGGGTCTGGATTTTCCGCGATATCACGCTGCAGGAGCAGGCGGTGGAAGCGCTGCGCGCCAACGATGGCCAGCAACGCGCGCTGATGGACGCCTTCCCTGGTTACGTCAGCGTCATCGACCAGGACTTCGTCTACACCTACGTCAATGCGCGCATGGCTGGATTGTTCGACCTGCAGCCGTCGGAGATTGTCGGGCGCCGGGTCAGGGACCTGATGGGCGAGGAACAATACCGCCAGAACGTGCGGGAGATCGCCCGGGTGCGCGCCGGCCAGCGGGTGGCCGTCGAGCAGCGGTTCGAGGCCACCGACCGCCGGCCCGAGGTGTACCTGCAGGTTACCCTGGTGATGGGCGCCAGGGGCACGGGCGGGTTGCAGCGGTATTACGCCTTCGGCATCGACATCACGGATCTCAAGCGGGCCGAGGTGGCCCTGCGCGCCGCGAAGGACGATGCCGAGCGCGCGGACCGGGCCAAGAGCGCCTTCCTGGCCAGTGTCAGCCACGAGTTGCGCACGCCATTGAATGCCATCCTCGGATTCTCGCAACTGCTGCGGGCCGATGCGCAGGGCACGCCGTCGGCGAGCGAGAACGCCGGCGAGATCGAACGCGCGGGCCGCCACCTGCTGTCGCTGGTTGACGACCTGATCGACCTCGGCGGTGTCGAGGCCGGCCACCTCGAGCTGACCATGGAGCGACTCTCGATCGAGACCGTCATCAACGAGAGCCTGTCGATGGTCGCGCCGCTGGCCGCCAACCAGGGCATCCGTATCGTGTTCGAAGGTGGCAACGCGCGCAACGCGGTGGTGCTGGCCGACGCGGTTCGCCTGCGCCAGGTCGTGATCAATCTGCTGTCCAACGCGATCAAGTACAACCGGCCCGAAGGTTCGGTGCGCGTCTCGTGCCAGCGTCAGATCGCGGACGCGGACAACAACAGCGCCCGGATTCGCATCGCGGTCACCGACACCGGCAATGGCATATCGCCCGAGATGGCCAACCAGGTCTTCTCGGCATTCGAGCGACTGGGTGCGGAACGCGGCACGATCGAGGGCACGGGCATCGGCCTGTCGATCTCGCGCCGGCTGGTGGGGGCGATGGGCGGCTCCATCGGTTATGAAAGCCGCATGCAGCAAGGCAGCACCTTCTGGGTCGACCTGCCGTCGCTGGCGTCGGCCACGACCACCGGGGCACGCACCGCGGATGACGCGGCATCGCGCATCGTCCAGCCGCTGTCGCACCGCAATCGTACGCGCGTCCTGGTGGCCGAGGACTACGGGCCGAACCAGGCCGTGCTCAAGCTGCAGTTGTCCAGCCTGGGCTGCACCGTGGACATGGTCAGCGATGGCGTGGAGGCGTTGGCGTGCTGGAAGGCCAAGCCCTGCGACCTGGTCCTGAGCGACCTGGACATGCCCAACATGGGGGGCCACGAACTGGCCCGTGCCATCCGCGAGCGGGAGCCGGTCGAAGGCCGGCGGGTGCCGATCGTCGCCATCAGCGCGGCGGCCGTGCCCGGTGAACGCGAGCGATGCCTGGCCGCCGGCATGGACGACATGCTGATCAAGCCCGTCTCGCTCGAGATGCTGGCGGCCATGCTGGGTCGCTGGCTGGGCGGCATGGCGCAGGCGCCGGCCGAACAGGCCGCGCCGTCACGGGCCGGCACTGCGTTGCCGCCAGCCGAATCGGCGGTGCTTGATCTCGATGCCTTGTACGCGGTGCTGGGTCGCGTCAGCACCGGGCAGGCCCGCTCCCTGCTGGCGACCTTCATCGACAACGCCCGCGACGGGCTCGATCGACTGGCGGCGGCCGATCCCGAACCGCAGGAGCTGGCGCGCGAGATGCACCGGCAGCAGTCGTCCGCGCGCACCGTGGGGGCCTTGCGGTATGCAGACATGGCACAGGCGATCGAGCGGGAGGTCCACCTGCGCGCGGGCGCGGAGCTGGCGCCGTCGCTGCAGGCGCTGGGCGAGGCACTGGAGCAGGTGCGCCAGCGTGCCGGCGACATCGATGCGATGGACGAGACCTCGATGCCGGCGCCCTTGCTGGTCGAAGCGGCGTCACAGGATCTGGTCGGATCGGTGCTGGTCGTGGACGATGATCCGGTGGTTCTGATGCAGATGCAGCAGATGCTCAGCGGCATCGGCATCGGAGAGGTCCTCACCGCCAGCAATGGCGTCGACGCCTTGTGGCAGATGAACCGCCGCCAGGCGCCCCCGGATGTGGTGGTGTGCGACCTGAACATGCCCGAGATGGATGGCGTGGAGATGATCCGCCGCTTCGGGCAAAGCGGCTTTCGCGGGGCGCTGATCCTGATGAGCGGTGCCGACGAGCAATTGCTCGCCACCGTGAGCAACCTGGCGCAGTTGCAGGGTCTCAGCGTGCTGGGCGAGGTTCACAAGCCGGCCACCCCGCAGCAGATGGTCGCGCTGCTGCGCGCGTCGCTGCCCGACCAGGCCGCGCGGCAACCGGCCGGTGGCCCCTCGGTGCTGACGCCCCAGTCCATCCTGGCCGGTATCCGCAATGGCGAGTTCGGCATCTGGTTCCAGCCCAAGGTGCGGGCCGATACGCTCGAGCCCGTGGGCGTCGAGGCGCTGGCGCGCTGGCAGCAGGCTGATGGCAGCCAGGTGTCGCCCGGATTGTTCATTGTCGCGGCCGAGCGTGCGGGCATCATCGGGCAGCTGTCGGCGGTATTGCTCGACACTGCGTTGCGCGACGGCGCCCGGCTGCATCGGGCGGGTTACCCCTTGTCGATTGCGCTGAACCTGTCGGCCTTGTGGCTGGACGATCTGAACCTGCCGGACCTGCTGCTCAAGACCGTGCAGTCGCAGGGCCTGCAGCCTTCCGACATCAACCTGGAGGTGACCGAGACCGGTGTCACCAAGGACATTCCAACCGCGCTCGATGTGCTCAGCCGCCTGCGCCTGAAGGGTTTCGGCCTGTCCATCGACGATTTCGGCATCGGCTACTCGTCGTTCGAGCAGCTCGGCCGGATTCCGTTCACCGAACTCAAGCTCGATCGCAGCTTCGTGGCCCGTGGCACCCGGGACGCCGCCGCGCGCGCCATTCTCGAGAGCAGCATGGCGATGTCCACCAAGATGGCCTTGCGCACGGTGGCCGAAGGCGTGGAGACCAAGGATGAACTGGCGCTGGTACGCGAGCTGGGATGCGACGAGGTGCAGGGTTTCCTGATTGCCCGTCCGATGCCGGCCGAGCAACTCATCGCCTGGCTGCAGGAGCGCGCCGGCTGAGTGCCGGTGCGCTTGCGCATCAGCGTTCGCGCGCCTCGGCCACTGCGCGACCCAGCTCGATCACCGCCATCGCGTAGTAGCTGCTCCAGTTGTAGCGGGTGATCACGTAGAAGTTCTCCGTGCCGGCCACGTAGTGCGGTTCGTCGCCGCCATTCTCCAGC
>CAXBDR010000029.1:0-26913 GCA_963974265.1 uncultured Rhodoferax sp. | reverse complement strand
GAGACCTCGATCACGCGCATGTCGGTGCGCGGTTCGGGTGCCGGTGTGTTGGCCAGCACGCCGGCAAAGGCCAGGAAGCGCCGCACGCCGCCCTCGAGCATGGCCAGGCTGGAGCGGTTCACGTCGCCGCCCCCGCCGAATTCGCCGCCCAGCGAGACCAGGCCGCGCCGGGCGGCTGCCGCGCCGGCCAGCCGGCCCTCGGGGTTGTAGGCCCACACCAGGCTCAGCGGCGCGCCGAAGGCCTGCAGCGCGGCCAGCGACCGTGCATCGAGCGCGGGGTCGCCGCTGTTGCGCATCGAGCAGAACGGCACGTATTTGAGCGAGGACCCGCCGGAGTGCAGGTCATGGTGGAAGTCGGCCATCGGGTACAACACGCTGTCGATGTAGTGCGCAATGGCCCAGGTCGGCGTGCCTTGCGGGTCGCCGGGAAAGGCCCGGTTCAGGTTGCCCTGGTCGATCGGCGAGACCCGCGTGCCGGCCATTGCCGCCGGCAGGTTGGCCGCCGGCAGGATGATGATGCGTCCGCGCACGTGTTCGGGCTCGAGTTCGCGGATCAGCTTGGCCAGCGTGATCTGGCCCTCGTATTCGTCGCCGTGGTTGCCCGACATCAGGAACACGGTCGGCCCGTCGCCATTGCGGATCACCGCGATCGGAATCGCCAGCGCGCCATAGGCCGAACGGGTGACCGAATGCGGCAGGTAGAGCCAGTCGACCTGCTTGCCCTGGGCGTTGTAGTCGACGTTGGTGAATATCAGGGATGGATCGCTGGCCATGGTGGGGACTCCGAAGGATGAGGCTGTGGGCGGCGCACGGCGGACCGTGCGGCCGGGTTCATGTCGTGTGCGACGTCAGGCTGGCGCGCGGGGTGCGGCGTTTCACGTCCACCAGCGCCCGTCGAGCACCAGTCCGTGCGCCTTGAACGCGATGTTGCTCTGGATCACCTCGCCGATCACATCGCGGTATTCGGTGGGCTGCTCCAGCACCTCGAAGATGCTGGCCTCGCCGAGGGCGCCCGGCTTGAGCGTGCCCAGCTCCGGGCGCCGGATCGCGCGCGCCGCGTTGACCGTGGCGCTGGCCACGACTTCGGGCAGGCTCATGCCCAGCACGTGGAACTTGGCCAGCGTGTGCAGCAGGTCGAAGGCCGGACCGTCGATCGACAGGATGTGCACGTCCGACGAGATCACGTCCGGCTTGAAGCCGGCGTCCAGCATGGCGCGGCTGGTCTTGAAGCCGCAGGAGCCGCCGCCGTGGCCGATGTCGAAGATCACGCCGCGTTCGCGTGCCGCCAGCACCTCCGGGCGCACGCCGCCGCCGGGCATCGACGGCGCGTTCGGGAACGGCCGGAAGCAGTGGGTCAGGATGTCGCCCTTGCGCAGCCGCGACATCACGTCCATGCGCGACGGCGGCGGATGATCCAGGTGGGCCATCAGCGGCAGGCCGAGTTCCTCGGCCACTTCCAGCGCCATGTCCATCGGCGCGATGCCCGAGTTGCCGCTGGCGCCGCGGCCGACACGCACCTTGATGCCGACGATCAGGTCCAGGTTCTCGCGCGCCACGCGCAGGCACTGGCGCATGTCGAGCAGGCGCAGGTCCTCGCATTCGCCGACCATGACGGTGCCCGAGAACGCGAAGATGCCGGCGAACGACAGGTTGATCAGCGGCAGGATGCGCACCGGCATGGCCGGCTCGATCACGTGTTTGCGAAAACCGGGAAAGTTGGCCGGCCCGGCGGTGCCGGCGTCGACGAAGGTGGCCGTGGCGCTGGTGCGCGCCAGCTGCACGGCATCGACACCGATCGAGGTGCCGCCCCAGTAGACGTGGGTGTGCAGGTCGATCAGGCCGGGCGTGACGATCTTGCCCTGGAGATCGCGCACCTCGGTGTTGGCGTCGCCAGCCAGTGCGTCGCCGATGGCGGCGACCTTGCCGTCGGTGAAGCGGACATCGGTCACGCGGTCGATGTCCTGTGAAGGGTCGATCACGCGCGCGCCGCGCAGGATCAGGTCGTGGTGGGCTTGGGTCATGGTGGTGGGGTCGTTGATGAGGCGGGTGGCAGGCTGGCGCAGGCCGCGAGCAGGCAACGCACCAGGGTGGCGTCGTCGTCCTCGCGCACGGTCTGCGGGTTGAGGGTCAGGATGTCGGCGTCCAGTCGGCCTTCGCCCAGGTGCACCGGCGGGTCGCCGTGTTGCAGGGCCTGGCTTACAGCTTCGGCCGCGCCGGCGACATGCAGCGCCAGCGTGGGCACGCCGGTGCCCGGTGCCTCGGGCTCGAGTCGGGTCCGCAGCCGTGGGCCCGCCGCGGACAAGGCTTGCGCGATGGAAACCAGCCGCTGGTGCAGCCGCGCGGCGTAGGCGGCATCGTCGCGTTGCGCGAAGCGCTCGAGCGCCACGAGCAGGCCGGCGATCTCCTCCTTTCCGACCTTGAAGCCGCGGCCGATACCGTGGTGCGGAATGCCGCGCAGCGCGGCGCGGTCGATCAGCGGCGACGCCGACCAGGTCTGCGGATGCACGTCCATGTCCATCATCTGCACCAGCGCCGATCCGATGAGTTCGCGCCGTCCCGCCAGGATGCCGCTGGACTGCGGGCCGCCGATGGCCTTGCCGCCGCTGAACAGCACCAGGTCGGCCCCCGCGTCGATGAAGCGGCGCAGGTTCTCGCGCGGCGGCAGCTGCGCGGCCGCGTCGACGATCAACGGCAGCCCGTGCGCATGCACGGTGGCAATCACCATCGGCAATGCGCCGATCGACGACGGGTTGGCCACGAACACGAAGGCCACGGTCTGAGGGTTGACGGCGGCGTCGATCTCCCAGGCCTCCAGGCCACGGATGCCGGCGCCGGTGCCGCGGTCGTTGTGGCCGATGTCGACGATGCGCGCGCCGGCGACCCGGATCGCGTGGTCATAGCTGTTGCGGTGCGTGCGTGCCATCAGCACCTGGTTCGGCATGCCGCTGGTGTCCGGCAGCGCGGCCATGCGGGCGACGTCCCAGCCGGCCAGGCAGGCCGCGGTGGCCAGCGTCAGGGCAGCCGATGCGCCCGAGGTCACGATGCCGGCCTTCGCGCCGGTGATGGCCGCGATGCGTTCGCTGGCCGCCGTCTGCAGTTCCGCGATGTCGACGCTGTATCCGGCCGCCTCGCGCATGGCGTCGAGCACCTCGGGCGCCATCAGGCTGCCGCCGAGCCGGGTCAGCGTGCCGGCGGCGTTGATGCGCCGCGCCACGCCCCATGGTGCTTGCCGTGTGCTCATGGTTGTCGCTCCGCGATGCTCATGCCACGCTCCGCCGCAGGTGGCGGCGCCCCCGGCGCGCAGCGTATGGCCTGGCACTGGTCATGGCGTTGCTTGGGCCGCCAGTGTCTCCGGGGTGCGCAGATGGCAGGCCACGACATGGCCCGGCGCGATCTCCTGCAAGGGCGGATCATCGACCTTGCAGCGGGGAACAGCATACGGGCAGCGGGTGTGGAAGTGGCAGCCGGGCGGCGGGTTCATCGGGCTGGGCACGTCGCCCTCGATGACCAGGCGCTCGCGCTTGGCCTTCGGATCGGCGATGGGTGCCGCCGCCATCAGCGCCTCGGTATAGGGGTGTTGCGGCTGGCCGAAGATGCGGTCGCGCGTCGACAATTCGACGATGCGCCCGAGGTACATGACGGCGATGCGGTGGCCGATATGCTCGACCACGGCCAGGTCGTGCGAGACGAACAGATAGGCCAGCCGGAATTCGTCCTGCAGGTCCATCATCAGGTTCAGCACCTGGGCCTGCACCGACACGTCCAGCGCCGAGACCGGCTCGTCGGCCACGATCAGGCGCGGGTTCAGGGCCAGCGCCCGCGCGATGCCCAGGCGCTGGCGCTGGCCGCCGGAGAATTCGAACGGATAACGCGCCATGGCGTCGGCGCGCAGGCCGACTTTCTCGAGCAGGCTGGCGATCTGTTTCTCGCCTTCGCTGCCGCGCTTGGCCAGGCCGTAGTTCTCCAGCGGCTCGGCGATGATCTGGCCGACCCGCATGCGCGGGTTCAGCGAGGAATACGGGTCCTGGAACACCATCTGCACCTCGCGCCGGTGTTCGCGCATGCCTTCGTCGTCGAGTTGCGTGACCTCGGTGTCGCCGAGCCAGATACGGCCGGCCGTGGGTTCCTGCAGCCGCAGCACGGTCTTGCCGACGGTGGATTTGCCACAGCCCGATTCGCCGACCAGGCACAGGGTCTCGCCCGCCTTGATCGAAAACGAGATGCCATCGACGGCCTTGACGTGACCGGCCACGGTCTGCAACACGCCGCGATGCACCGGGAAGTGTTTCTTCAGGCCTTCGACACGCAACACATGGGTGTCGGCGCCTGCCTGCGGGGGGGCCTGCTGCGTGCTTGCGTCGCTCATGATTGCAACACCTTGTCGATCTCCCAGCATGCGGCCAGATGGGCTCCCACCGGAGCCGGCCCTTCGATCACCCGCGCGGTGGAGCCCGCGCTGTATTGCAGCAGGGGCGGCGCCTGTTCGCGGCAGCGCGCCTGCGCAAAGCCGCAACGCGGCGCAAAGGCGCAGCCGGGGAAGGCCGGCTGGCCCGGCACCGATTCGCGCAGCGAAGGGACGATGCCCGGAATCTCGCTCAGGCGCCGGGTGCGCGCGCCCTGGCGGCCGCGCGGAATGGAGGCCATCAGGCCGCGGGTATACGGGTGCACCGGGCGCTCGAACAAGGCGTCGACCGTGGCCTCCTCGACCTTGCGGCCGGCGTACATCACGGCCACCCGGTGCGCGGTCTCGGCAATGACGCCCAGGTCGTGGGTGATCAGCATGATGGAGGCGCCGACCCGGCCGTTGAGCTCGACCATCAGCTTGAGGATCTGGGCCTGGATCGTGACGTCGAGCGCGGTCGTCGGTTCGTCGGCGATCAGCAGCTTGGGGTTGCATGACAGCGCCATGGCGATCATCACCCGCTGGCGCATGCCGCCGGAGAACTGGTGCGGATAGTCGTTGACGCGCCGCTGCGGATCGGGGATGCGCACCAGCTTGAGCATCTCCACCGCCCGCGCGATGGCCGCCTGGCGGGACAGTCCCTGGTGGATCTGCACCGCCTCGGCGATCTGGTCGCCGATGCTGTGCACCGGGTTGAGCGAGGTCATCGGCTCCTGGAACACCATCGCGATCTGGTTGCCGCGGATCTTGCGCATCTCGGCGTCGCTGAGGTGGGCGAGGTCCTTGCCTTCGAACTTCACCGAGCCCTGCACGATGCGGCCGGCCTTGGGCGGGATCAGCCGCATCACCGACAAGGCCGTGACCGACTTGCCGCAGCCACTCTCGCCGACGATGCCCAGCACCTCGCCTTCCTGCACGCTCAGCGACAGGCCTTCGATGGCGCGCACGACGCCGTCACGGGTGAAGAAACGCGTGTGCAGGTCGTCGATTGTCAATACGGGTACGGCCGCCATCACATGCCCCGCGAAATACGTGGATCGAGCCGGTCGCGCAGACCGTCGCCCAGCAGGTTGACCGCCAGCACCACCAGCGCCAGGCAGATGCCGGGCGCGAAGATGGTCCACGGCGCGATCTGCAGGTAGAGCCGGTTGCCGGCAATCATGTTGCCCCAGGTCGGGATCTCGGGCGGCGTGCCGGCACCCAGGAAACTCAGGCCGGCTTCGGTCAGGATGGCCGAGGCGCAGATGTAGGTGGCCTGCACGATCAGCGGCGCGATGGTGCTGGGCAGGATGTGCCGGCGCAGCAACTTGCCCACCCGGGTGCCGTTCGAGCGCGCCGCCTCGACGAAGGGCAGGTCGCGCACCGAGAGCACCACGGCCCGCACCAGCCGGGGGACGCGCGGGATCTCCGGGATCGCGATGGCGATGATGACGACGGTGACGCTCGAGCCGAGCAGCGCGACCAGCGCGATCGCCAGCAGGATGGCCGGAATCGCCATGATGCCGTCCATCAGCCGCATGATGATGGCATCGAAGGCCTTGAAATAACCCGCCAGCAGGCCGATGACCGAACCGCCGATGATGGTGATGACCGCCACCGACAGGCCGACGATCAGCGATATGCGCGCGCCGTACACCATGCGCGCGAACACGTCGCGGCCCAGGGCGTCGGTGCCGAGCCAGAACTCGGCGGACGGCCCCTTGAGCCGGTTGATCGGCTCGAAGATGATGGGGTCGCGCGCGATCCAGGGGGCCAGGATGGCGGCCAGCGTGATGACGATCAGCAACAGGCCGCCGATGACGATGGTGGGGTGGCGCCGGATGAACTCCGACGTATCGGAACGGCTTGCGGGTGAGACGGCGTCCATCAGCTGTACCGGATGCGGGGGTCGAGGAAGCTGTACGAGATGTCGATCGCCAGGTTGATCAGCACGTAGACGCCGGCGAAGATGATCATCGTGCCCTGGATGATCGGGTAGTCGCGCCGGGCGATGGCGTCGACCACCAGCCGGCCGATGCCGGGAATGTTGAACACGCTCTCGGTGATGACCACACCCGAGATCAGCAGCGCGATGCCGATGCCGATCACGGTGATGATGGGTACGGCGGCGTTCTTGAGCGCGTGGCGCAGCAGCATCGGCATCGTCGAGACGCCCTTGGCGCTGGCCGTGCGGATGTAGTCCTCGGCCAGCACCTCGAGCATGCTGGCGCGGGTGATGCGCGCGATCAGCGCAACATAGGCCAGGCCGAGCGCGAACGACGGCAGGATCAGGTGGCTGAGCCAGATCCAGAAGCCTTCGCTCATCTCCTTGTAGCCCTGCACCGGCAGCAGCCGCCACTTGAGCGAGATGTAATAGACCATGATGTAGCCGACGACGAACACCGGCACCGAGAAGCCGGTCACGGCCAGCCCCATCACCGCGCGATCGAGCAGCGAGCCGGCCTTCCAGGCGGCGAGCACGCCCAGTGTGACGGCGATGGAGACGGCGACGATCAGCGTCGTGATCGTCAGCGAGATCGTCGGTCCCATGCGCTGTTCGACCAGCGTGGTGACCGGGATGCCGGAGAACATCGACACTCCGAGGTCGCCCTTGAGCGTGGACCAGCCCCAGGTGGCGAATTGCTCGAGCAGCGGCCGGTCCAGGCCCAGGTTGGTGCGGATCTTGGCGATGCTCTCGGGCGTGGCGTTGTCGCCGGCGATGATGGCCGCCGGATCGCCTGGCGCCAGGTGCAGCAACGAGAACACGAAGATACCCACCACCAGCATGACGGGTATGACACCGAGAAGACGACGAATGATGTAGGAGAGCATCAGCAGGCCGGGAGTGGATGTGACAGGCGCAGGATGGGCACGTCGGACCCGGCGCGGGCCGGGGGAGCGCCGTCTGCCGGGCCGGCCGCCGTCGTCAGTGGCCGGGTTGCTGTGAATCACATCGACTCAGGCGTAACGCTCCACGTTCCACCATGGGATGACCTCGGGCACGGTCAGCAGGCCGCGCAGGCGGTCGGCACGGTAGGCGGCCGGTTGCGTCCACTGGCCGGTCTTGACGTCGTGCACGTACTCGATCATGTTCTTGTTCATCTTGCGGGCCACCGCCTTGCGTGCCTCCAGGGTCGGCGCGGCCGCCCATTCGTTGCGCAATTGCTCGTGCATGGGGTTGTCCGGCCAGCCGAACCAGGCCTTGGTGCCGTTGGCCGCGTGGCCTGACAACGCGATCGGGCTCGACGTGGCATTGCCGCCGCCCCAGGTGAAGAACACGTTCCAGCCGCCGTCGGTCGGCGGCTTCTGCACCGCCCGGCGCGTGACCACCGCACCCCAGTCGGTCGATGCCAGCTCGACATTGAAGCCGACCTGGCGCAGGTTTTGCGCGATCACCAGCATGGTCTGGTTCATCACGTGGATGTTGGTCGCATGCAGGCAGATGATGGGCTTGCCGTCGTAGCCCGACTGTTTGAGCAGTTCGCGCGCCTTGGCCTGGCGTTCGGCCATCGGCGCCTTGAGCATCAGGGCCTCCGAGCCGTCTTCGACGCCCATCGGCGAGCCGCAGGTGAAGTGTGAGCCGCAGGTACGGTAGAAGTCCGGGTTGCCGATCGCGGCACGCTGGATGTCTTCCTGGTTGATGGCGATTTGCGCGGCCCGGCGCGCCAGCACGTTGTTGAACGGCGGGTGCAGGTGGTTGAGCCGGGTGTAGCCGACGTTGCCGAACTTGTTGAACACCTCGACCTTGACGCCAGGTGCGCCCTGCAAGGCCGGCAGGATGTCGATCGGCGGAACCTCGAAGAAGTCGACCTCGCCGGTCATCAGCGCCGAGGCGGCGGTCTGCGCATCGGGCATGATGTCCCAGATCACGCGGTCGAGCTTGACGACCTTGCCGCCGGCAATGCCCGAGGCCGCCTCGCTGCGCGGCACGTAGTCGGGATTGCGCTCGTAGACGACCCGGCTGCCGGGGCGATATTCGGATTCGACGAACCTGAACGGGCCCGAGCCGATGTGCTTGGTGATCTGGGTGTTCGGATCGGTGGCCGCGATCTCGGCCTTCATCATGAAACACACCGGCGTGCTGGTCTTGGCCAGCGCGTCGATCAGCAGTCCGTAGGGCTCCTTGAGCACGATGCGGAAGGTCTTCTCGTCGACCACGGGTGTGTCGGCGACACGGGCGAACAGGTGGGTGCCGGCACCGTCCTTGGCCTGCCAGCGGCGGATCGAGGCGACGCAGTCGCGAGCCGTGACCGGTGTGCCGTCGTGCCACTTCAGGCCGGGGCGCAGTTCGAAGGTATAGGTCTTCTTGTCGGCCGAGATGTCGGTCTTGCCGACCATCTGCGGCTGAGGGTTGAAGTTGGCGTCGATGCCGAACAGCGTGTCGTACATCATGGCGCCGTGGTAGGCCGCCATGTTCTGCGTGGTCCAGATCGGGTCGAGCACGTTGAGGTCGCCGTGCGGGACCATGCGCGCCTCGCGCGGCGGTTTGGCCTGTGCACGTACCAGCAATGGGGTGCCGACACCTGCCACTGCTGCTGCGGCCACACCTGCTGTCAGAACGGTACGCCGTGAATGGGTCATCGAAGCATCTCCTGTTGAACGGCTGTTGTCTCGATCGGCAGGCACCGGCATTGCAGCCTTGGTTATGGGTCCGAATTTATTTAAGCACATTCAACTGGGGCGGGCAAGCACGCGGATCAATCGCGAAACACGTACACGAAACGAATCCGGGCTTGACAGCGTGCTGCAGTGATTGCAGCACGCAAGCCGCGCCCGGCCTGCCAGGCGGCGGTCGACCAGCGGTCCGCATGGTCGCTGCACGCGCAGCCGTGCCGCTTGTTCATGGCAGTCGGGCGAGCGCGTCGACCAGCCGCCGGGCAACCACGTGATCGTCGCCGGGATGCAGGTTGCAAGGGTTGAGGTCGACGTAGCCCAGGTCGGTCTGGTAGTCGCGCACCATCACCGCCGGATCGCCCCGCGCCAGGGCGTCGGCGAGTGTGCGCGCCGTCCAGCCGCTGGCAGGATCGACCTGCACGCGCAGCCGCCGCAACGGGTTGCCGGTCGGGTCGTCCACCGGCGTGCAGCGCACGCCGGGGGCGGCCTGCAGCGCCTGCTGCCAGAGCGCGATTGCCGCTTCCTCGCGGGCCCGGATCGCGGCAGCGTCGCGCTGCTGCCACGCGTGCAGGGCGGCCATGACGCCGGCGATGCTCTCCTTGCCGACCTTCATGCCGCGGCCGATGCCGCGGTTCTGCAATCGCGCCGCACGCACGAGCTCGGCGCTTCCGGCAAGGATGCCCGAGGTCGGCCCGCCGAGGAACTTGTGCCCGCTGTACACGACGACGTCGGCGCCGCGTGCCAGGAATCCGCGCAGGTCGTATTCGGATGCCGCATCGACGATCACCGGCACGCCCTTGGCGTGGCAGATCGCGCAGACCTGCTCCAGCGCCAGCATGGCGTATTGCACCGTCATGTGCGAGACCACGAACACCGCGCAGGCGGTGTTGTCGTCGATGGCGTCTTCCAGCTGGTAGGCCTGGGCCATGCTCACCGTGCCCACGGGCACGACGCGCGCACCGGTCATTGCGATGCTCTGGTGCAACGAGGCGCCGTAGCCGACCATGTGGCCGAGCTGCACCAGCACGTCGCGGCGCAGTCCCGTGGCGTCGGGCAGCCGTTCGATGGCCAGCAGGCGCTCCCCGGTCATGGTGCCGGCCACGGCCAGCGTGATGGCGCTGGCGCAACTGGCCGTGACGAATCCCGCCTGCGCACCCGTGAGCTCGGCGATCACGCCGCTGGCCGCATCGTGCAAGGCCGCCATGTCGACGAACTCGGTCGCAATGGCCGCCATCGCGGCGACCGCCTGCGGCACCATGATGGAGGCGCCGAGCACGGTCATCGTGCCCGAGACATTGATGATGGGACGCAGGCCGAGCGCCCGGCGGATGTCGACGTCGCGGGCGGCGTCGATGGCCGCGAGCGTGGTCTCGCGCATGGCGGGCGCGTCGGGGCGGCGGCTAGCCGTCGACCTGCATGATGGCCTCGATCTCGACCGAGATGTTGCCCGGCAACGAGCCCATGCCGACCGCCGAGCGGGCGTGCCGGCCGGCGTCGCCGAGCACGTTGACGAACAGGTCGGAGCAGCCGTTGATGACCTTGGGATGGTCGCCGAACGTGGGTACGGCATTGACCATGCCCAGTACCTTGACCACATGCTTGATGCGCGCGAGATCGCCCAGCGCCAGATGCGCGACCGCGAGCAGGTTCAGTCCGGTGAGCTGGGCATGCTGGTAGGCCTGCTCGACGCTGACCTCGGCGCCGACCTTGCCGGTGGCCAGTTTGCCCTCGGCGTCGCGCGGCCCTTGGCCGGACAGGTACAGGAAGCCGTTCACGAGCTGGAACGGCACGTAGTTGGCCATCGGCGTGGCGGCGGTGGGCAACTCGAGGCCGAGTTCCTTGAGACGGTCATACGGTGTGGTCATGCTGTTTCTCCTCACGAAATGAAAAAATGTTGCCGCGCCATCATGTCAGCAGCACGGGTTGGACATCTTCGTCCAGTGGCCAGATCGGGCGCTGGACGCGGGTATAGGGTACCTGCCGGTGGTCGCGCGGAATCGGCCCACCGGCATCGCAGTACAACACGCGGCTGGCAAACGGCGCAAATGCGGCGTGGAAATGGTTGGTCGACTTGACCACCACCATCTTCTTGCCCTTGATCTCGACGCCCATGCCGGTGAGCAGGTCGCTGCCCAGCGCCTGGGTGCGCTTGGTGATCAGCACCACCGATATGCCGTCGAATTCGATCGCCGCGCAGTCGCCCAGCGGCACCTTGGCGTCGACGAAGGTCTGCATCGCATCGCGCTGGAGCCGCGTGACCGTGACCAGCGCGTCGACCGGCTGGCCCGACGTGGGTGCGGTCTTGCCGCCGAAACGCAGGCGCAGGTTGCCACCGACGCCGGCCATGAAACACATGCGCACCGCGATCGGATCCCAGATCGGGGCCACGGCCACGTTCGTGACCTTGCGCTCGATCAGCCGGCGCAGGATCATCGTGGAATCGCCGGGAGCGCCGCCGCCCGGGTTGTCGGACGGATCGGCCACGACGACGGTGCCGCTGTCCTGCAGCGCAAGGTCGATGGCGCCGTCGGGTGTCTGGTAGGGAGGCTGGGTCTTGCCGCGCATGCCGAAGAACTCGTCGGCAAGTGCGCGCGCCAGCGCGTCGCCATCGGCGCGGCGGTCGTCGGTGACCACCAGCACCCGTGAACCCATCTCGGGCACGTCGGCGTAGGGAAAACAATGCGCCAGCGAGATCGACAACACGCCGTCCTTGCCCTCGAGCGCGCTGATCTTGTCGACGAAGCCGCGCATCGGCTCCATCGTGGTCGGGAAGCTGCCGATCATGCGGCAATCGACCAGCGACATCACCGGCTTGATCTCGCCGCGCGCCGCGCGCAGCGTGAGATCCACCACCTCTTCGCCGCGGGCGACGAAGTCGGTATGCGGAAACTCCTTGAAGCAGATGATCAGCGTGGCGTTGGCAACCCGCTTGCGCGTCATGTGGCAATGCGGATCGAGTTCGACGCCGATGGGCACCGCCGGGCCGACGATGCCGCGCACCTGCTCGATCAGGTCGCCCTCGCAGTCGTCGTAGCCGTCGGCCACCATGGCGCCGTGCAGGCCGAGCACCACGGCGTCGAGCGGCATCGCGGCGCGCAGTTGTGCGAGCACCTCGTCGCGCAGGGTCTCGTAGGCCTCGCGGGACACCAGTCCCGCCGGTTCGGCGAACGAGCACGAGCCTTCGACCAGCGTCCAGCCCTCGGCCTTGGCGCGGCGGCGCGCGACCCACAGCGGCGCGGTACACAGCTTGGGGTCGTCGGGATGTTCGCCTGGCGGCGCGTAGAAGGATTCGTGGAAGCTCTCGAGCGCCGTGGGAATGGGCGCGAAGGTGTTGGTTTCGGTACCGATGGAAGCGGCAAACATACGCATGGGTTGGTCTCCTCGTGGTCAGGCCAGACGCCGGAAAGCCGATTCTGGACCAAGCGCGCGCTCGTCGACCAGCGTTGATGCGTGTCCCGGCGGCCCGTGGCGATTGACGGCGCCGGCAACGCCATGCATACTGCCGCGCGGCCCGCTTCGCGTGTGCCGCGATGCGGGCTGGCGGACGGACTCCCGAGACCTGGCGCAGGCTTGTGCGAACATCGGCCGACCATGCCGGCACCCATCGACTATTTCTACTCCACGCGCTCGATCTACGCCTATTTCGGAGCGCAACGCATCATCGCGCTGGCCCGGCAGTCCGGCCGCACGCTGAACCACAAGCCGATCGACCTCTCTCGCGTGATCCCGGCCAGTGGCAGCCTGCCATTTGATCAGCGGTCACGGCGTCACCTGGAACACTTCTTCGGCCGCGAGATCGCGTTGTGGAGCGAGTACCTGGACATTCCGGCGCTGGTCGATCCGGTGCACCACTACGGCGACCGGGCCTTGCCTTCGGGCTTCGTCATTGCGGCCCGGCAGCAAGGCTCCGACGTCGATGCCTTGCACCTGGCCATCCTGACCGCGTTGTGGCGCGATGACCGTGATGTCGGCGATGCCGAGGTGTTGTCGCAGATCGCGCGCGAAGCCGGCCTGGATCCGCAACCGCTGCGCGATGCGGCGCTCGGCGACGCCGTGCAGGCGGAGTTCGTCCGCAACACCGAGGAGGCGGTCGCGCGCGGCGTGTTCGGCTCGCCGACCTATTTTGTCGACGACGAGATGTTTTACGGGCAGGACCGGCTGATGATGGTGGAGCGCGCCTTGCGCCAGCCCTTCCAGCGGCCGGTGCCGCGGGAGCAACCGCAATGACGGCCGTGCCGCGATCGACCGACCACCACCATGCGTTCACCGAATTGCGCGATGGCGTTCGCGCGGTGGTGTCGCGGTTCGATGCGCGTTACTGGCAGCAGATGGACGAGGCGCGCAGTTTTCCGCAGGCTTTTGTCCAGGCCTTGACCGATGCCGGCTGGTTGTCGGCGCTGATACCCGAGCACTATGGCGGCTCCGACCTGTCGCTGACCGAGGCCAGCGTGGTGATGGAGGAGATCAACCGCGCCGGCGGCAACTCGGGTGCCTGCCATGGCCAGATGTACGTGATGGGTTGCGTCGTGCGCCATGGGTCGGAGCGGCAGAAGCAGGACCTGCTGCCGCGCATCGCGCGCGGCGAGATCCGCATGCAGTCGATGGCCGTGACCGAACCCGGCACCGGCAGCGACACCACCCGGCTCACGACCACGGCGGTGCGCAAGGGCGACCGTTATGTCGTGACCGGCCAGAAGGTCTGGACCTCGCGGCTGCAGCACTCCGACTACATGCTGCTGCTGGCGCGCACCACGCCGCTGGCCGAGGTCCGCAAGAAGAGCGAAGGCCTGTCAGTATTCCTGGTCGACGTGCGCGGCGAGATCGGCAAGACCATCACGGTGCGGCCGATCCGCAACATGGTCAACCACGAGACCAACGAGATTTTCATCGACGGCCTGGAGATACCGGTCGAGAACCGGATCGGTGAAGAAGGCAAGGGCCTGAAATACATCCTCGACGGCCTGAACGCCGAACGGATCCTGATCGCCGCCGAATGTGTCGGCGACGGCTACTGGTTCCTCGACCGGGCCACGGCGTATGCCAGGGACCGGGTCGTGTTCGATCGCCCGATCGGGCGCAACCAGGGCGTGCAGTTTCCGATCGCCCGCGCCTACGTCAACGTCGAGGCCGCCAGCCTGATGCGGTACAACGCCGCCGGTGTTTTCGATGCCGGCCTGGATTGCGGCGCCCAGGCCAACATGGCCAAGCTGCTGGCGGCGGATGCCTCGTGGGAGGCCGCCAACGTCTGCCTGCAGACACACGGCGGATTCGGCTTTGCCGCCGAATACGACATCGAGCGCAAGTTTCGCGAGACGCGGCTCTACCAGGTGGCGCCGATCTCGACCAACCTGATCCTGTCGCATCTGGGCGAGCATGTGCTGGATCTGCCGCGTTCCTACTGATGGCCGGTCCTGTCATGACATCCGATATCGCGGAACTGCAGCAATGGGTCGGGCGCAGCCAGACGATGGTCGACGCCATCGACCCGGTTCGGGTGCGCCAGCTGGCGGCCACGCTGGACGACGCCGCGCGGCTGGCGTCGCCCGCGGCAGCAGCCTTGCCAGCCCTCTGGCACTGGGCTTTTTTCAATCCGCCGGCGCCGCAGTCCGGGCTCGGTGACGACGGCCATCCGCGACGCGGCGACTTCCTGCCGCCGGTGCGGCTGCCGCGCAGGATGTGGGCCGGCAGCCGGCTGAACTGGCACCGCGGGTTCGCGGTGGGCTCGACCGTCACGCGCGACTCGCAGATCCTCTCGGTCCAGCCCAAGTCCGGGCGCGGCGGCGACATGGTCTTCGTGACCGTCGGCCACCGCTACCACGACCGCGACGGCCTGTTGCTCGAAGAGGCGCACGACATCGTGTACCGCGCGGCGGCGTCTGACGAGGAGAAGGCCGCGCTGGCTGGGGAGGGTGCGCGCGCACGCGCAGGCGAACATGGGTTCGCGCGCGCCGGCGCGCGGCAACTGGCGGTACGCGCCGACAGCGTGATGTTGTTCCGGTATTCGGCGGCGACCTTCAACGGGCACCGCATCCACTACGACGTCGATTACTGCCGCGAGGTCGAGGGTTATCCGGGGCTGGTCGTGCACGGCCCCTTGATCGCGACGATGTTGCTGGGGTTCGTGGAGAACACGGTGGCCCCGGGCCGTTTCGTGCGTTCCTTCGCATTTCGCGCCAGGCGACCCACCTTCGACATCGGCCCGCTGCATCTGCATGTGGCGGGCGACGCCGACGACTCCGGCATGGAGGTCTGGTCGACCAACCATGCGGGTGAGGTTGGTATCGACGCGCGGGTGGAACTGGGCTAACCGACCGCGCATCGCCACGACGAGGGTGTAAGCATCGCGGCTTCGTCGCGACCCACGCCGATGACGCGGCCCATGTGCGGCCGGGTCATCGCGCACGACAAGGAGGATCCACGCCATGCCAACCCACAAGATCGAATTTCCCGGCAGCCAGCAGGCCTTGCTGGCCGGTCGCCTGGACACGCCCGAGCAGGCGCCACGCGCCTGGGCCGTGTTTGCCCACTGCTTCACCTGCTCCAAGGACAGCAAGGCCGCGGCTTATGTATCGCGCGCATTGGCGCGCGCCGGTTTCGGCGTGTTGCGCTTCGACTTCACCGGCCTGGGCAGCAGCGACGGCGACTTCGCCAACACGCATTTCAGCTCCAACGTCGACGACCTGGTCGCCGCGGCCGACTGGTTGCGGGAGCACCATGGTGCGCCGGCGCTGTTGATTGGCCATTCGCTGGGCGGCGCGGCCGTGCTCGCCGCGGCCGAACGGATCACGGACAACCAGGCGGTCGCGACCATCGGCGCGCCGTTTGATCCGGCCCATGTGGTCAAGCAACTGGGCCAGGGGGTGGAGCAGATCAAGGCCGAAGGGTCAGCCACGGTGCAACTGGCCGGTCGTCCGTTCACGGTACGCCAGGCCTTCATCGACGACCTGACCAGCCAGCAGCAGACCGAGCGCATCCACCGCTTGCGCCGTCCGTTGATGGTGTTGCATGCCCCGCGCGACGAGACCGTGGGCATCGACAACGCCGGCCAGATCTTCCAGGCCGCGCTGCATCCCAAGTCCTTCGTCGCCCTCGATGGCGCCGACCATCTGCTTAGCCGGCCGGACGACGCGCAGTTCGCCGCCGACGTGATCGCGGCCTGGGCCGGTCGTTACCTGATGGCCGGGCCGGTCGCCGAACGGCCGGCGGCTTCGCCCGGCCCCGACCGGGTCGACGCGGCGCTGCCCGATGGCGCGGTGCAGGTGGTCGAACGCGGCACCGGCGCGTTCACGGTCGACATCCGTGCCGGTCGGCACCGGTGGGTCGGAGACGAACCCGCCAGCGTGGGCGGCGACGATCTCGGTCCGAGCCCCTACGACCTGCTCACCGCCGCACTGGGGGCCTGCACCGCGATGACGCTGCGAATGGTTGCACGGCAGAAGAAGTGGTCCCTGGACAAGGTCTCGGTCGACCTGACGCACAGCAAGATCCATGCGAAGGACTGCGCGGAATGCGAGACCCGCGAGGGCAAGGTCGACCGGATCGAGCGTGTCATCACCATCACCGGTGATCTGGACGCGGAGCAGCGCCAGCGCCTGATGGAGGTCGCGGACAAATGTCCGGTGCATCGGACGTTGCATTCGGAGGTGCGGGTGGTGACGCGTGCGGGGGACCTGCCATGAGATCGCGGACCGCCGGCGGCACACCCGTATTCGTCCTGCTGGTCTGCCATGCTCCGTCGGCCAAATGGTGATGTCGAAAATCGTTACATTTTGTCAACCGTGAGGTTGAATGCGGGAGGGTGCCTGGCTCGCAGACGGTTGATTCCATTTGATATTTCGCGCCCCGTCCTTGGTCGGCGTGTTATTTGCTTTCTGGCGTGCGTCGCGGCGGAGGCCCTGGCGGAGCGACGCGACTGTGATCGATAAGTGAATCAACTTTGGGGAGAATTTCATGAGACGTCCTGGACTTGTTCGCGCGCTGACTGCAGTGGCTGTTGCGTTGGCAGCGATGACCGCATCGACGGCATCTGTCGCCGGCCCGTTGTATGCCAGCTACGACAACTTCAACTACAGCGGCACGGTCACGCGGTATGCGACCCTGGTCGACGCGCAGAACGGCGTGAATGCGCTCAGTTCCACCGCCATCTCCACCGCGACCAACGGGCCCCGGTCGACCTTGCCCAATGCCCGCGACGGTCAGATCTATGTTGCGTCGGGCGCAACCGGTTACGACCCGAACAATCTCAGCTACATGTCGACGGCCTGGTACTTCACGACGACACCTGCCAACGGCAATGGCTGGGGAAATCCCAACAACACCAACAATGGCTTCATCCAGTATTACGACGACACCGCAAACCCGGTGGTCGACGGCGGCTGGTCCAACGGCTACACCCGTTTCACGGTCAACATCTCCGGTGGGGACGGTGACAGTTCGAACTTTGCGCGTCTGTGGCCGGCGCCGAATCCAGGTGGTCCGTCAGGGGACAGTGGTGGCATCTTCCGGAGCTTCGACATGACGCTGACGGCCGACTTCGCCGTGGCCGCAAGCCTCAACGGTGTCACCGGCTGGTACGAGACGAGCGCCATGCCATTTGCGGCTCTGGGCAGCGCCACCGGCATCTTCGAGAACCAGTCGACGACGGATAGCAGCCTGAACGGCTTCTACGCGTTCGACTTCAGTTTTGCACCGGGCAGCTGGGCGGACGCCAATGGTGCGGTGTGGGTTGCGGGGCAAGACAATTTCGGACCGGGCGCATTCTTTGCCGCGCCTGAAGCCGCAACGGTACCTGAACCGGCCGGTCTTGCGCTGGTGGGACTGGGCTTGGCCGCATTGGCGGTATCGCGTCGTCGCAGGTCGGCTTGAACTGACTCCTGTGTCGCGCTGACGATCGAGGGCCCCGGTGACCGGGGCCCTTTCTTGTTTCTGGGCCGGCGCAACACCCCACGTTCACGCGGGTAAGCGCTTGCCCGCGATACTGGCTGCATGCTAGAAGCCACCCGCTCCGAACCCCTGGTACAGATCCAGGGCTTGTCCATGTCGTATGCGCTGGCCGCGTCCCGCATCGAGGTGTTGCGCGACGTGGACCTGCAGATCCAGGCCGGCCAGAGCGTGGCGATTGCCGGGCCCTCGGGTTCCGGCAAGACCTCGCTGCTGCTGTTGTTGTGCGGCCTCGACAAGCCGGTGTCGGGCAGCATTCGCGTGGCCGGCACCGACCTGTCCACGCTCGACGCCAATGGCCTGGCCGATCTGCGGCGGTCGGCCGTCGGCATCGTGTTCCAGTCCTTCCACCTGCTGCCGAGCCTGAGCGCGCTCGACAACGTGGCGTTGCCGCTGCAACTGGCCGACCAGCCCGATGCGCATACCCGCGCCGAGGAACAGCTGCGCCGGGTCGGGCTCGGCGCGCGCTTGCACCACTATCCGAGCCAGCTCTCCGGCGGGGAGCAGCAACGGGTGGCGATCGCCCGCGCGCTGGTGCATCGGCCGCGCCTGTTGCTGGCCGACGAACCCACCGGCAACCTGGACGACCATACCGCCGAGTCGATTCGGGACCTGCTGTTCGAACTCAACCGTGCGACCGGAACCACGCTGGTGCTGGTCACGCACGACATGGATTTCGCATCGCGCTGTGACCGCGTGCTGCGTCTGCACGACGGTGTGCTGCACGAAACACCGGCCGTGGCCCGGACAAGCGATGCGATTCCTGCTTGACCTGGCCTGGCGCGACCTGCGCGCCAGCGGCCGCCATTTGTGGATCTTTTGCGCCTGCCTGGTGCTGGGCGTGTCGCTGGTGGCCGCCGGCGGCGGCCTGTACCGCCAGGTGTCCGACGCCTTGCGCGCGGACGCCCGGGTGTTGTTCGGCGGCGATGTCGAGGTCGAACACGACCGGCCCCTGGCGCCGGAGGTGTTGCGGTGGATGGGCGAGCGCGGCCAGCTGTCGCGCCTGGTCGAGTTGCGCACCATGATGGTCGCGCCCGATGGTCGCGCGCAGCTGATCGAGTTGCAGAGTGCGGATGCGGCGTATCCGCTGGTGGGCAGCGTCGAACTGGAGCCGGCCGGCGCACTGGACGATGCGCTGGCCGAACGCGCCGGCACCTGGGGCGCGGCCGTCGACGACACGCTGGCGACCCGGCTGGGCCTGCAGATCGGCGACCGGCTGCAGATAGGCAACGTGAGCCTGGAGCTGCGGGCCCGCGTGTTGCGCCAACCCGATCGCAGTCTGCGTGCCAACTGGAGCGGCGCGCCCGTGTTGGTCTCCGACGGAGCCCTGGCGGCGACCGGCCTGGTGCAGCCGCTGAGCCGGGTCGAATACCGGTACCGGGTGCGCACCGACATGCCGGCAGCCACATGGCGCGATGCCTTCGTCGCCGCGTTTCCGCTGCTGCAGGCCGAGGTGCGCACCTTCGAGGAACGCAGCGCGCGCATGGCCGAGGTGCTGGGCCAGATCGGCTCCGGTCTGCTGCTGATCGGCTTTTCGGCCCTGTTCATTGGCGGCCTGGGTGTCTACAACAGCGTGCAGGCCTATCTGCAGGGCAAGCTCGGCACGCTGGCCACCTTGCGTGCGCTGGGGCTGCGCGATGCGCGGCTGGCGGCGCTGGTGCTGCTGCAGATCCTGATGCTGGCCTTGTTGTCCAGCCTGGCGGGCGTGGTGCTGGGCAACCTGCTTGCGGTAGCCGGCTCGTTTGCCGCCGCGCAGGACCTGGCGATGGCACCCTTGCTGGCCTCGTTGTGGTTGCCCTCGCTCGTGGCACTGGGGTTCGGCGTGTTGACCGCGCTGGTGTTCGCGCTGCCCGCACTGGGACGTGCCTTGTCGGTGTCACCCGCCACGCTGTTTCGCGGTATTGACGGAGCGGTGTTGCGTACGCCACGTGCGGCCTGGTGGCTGACCGGGGCGGTCGCCGCACTCGTGTTGCTGCTGCTTGTGGCCAGTGTGCCGGATGCCTGGTTCGGTGTGGCCTTCGTGGCTGCCACGGCCGTGTTGTTGCTGCTGCTCGAGGGCCTGGCGCGCGGCCTGCGAGGGCTGGCCCAACGCCTGCTGGCACGCCGCGACACACGCCTGGCACCGGCCATGCGCCTGGCGCTGGCCGGTCTGCAGCGTGCCGAGTCGCCGTTGCGCGCCGCGCTGCTGTCGCTGGGAACGGCGCTGGCCTTGCTGGTGGCTTGTACGCTGGTCGTGGTGGCCCTGCTGCGCGCCGTCAACGAGACCGTGCCCGCCAACGCGCCGGCGCTGGTGCTGTACGACGTGCAATCCGACCAGCTCGATGTGTTGCGCACGACGATGGCGGCATCGCCCGGCTTGCAGCGCCTGCAGACGGCGCCGCTGGTGCTGGGCCGGATCGTGGCCGTCAACGGCGAACTGCTGCGCGACAGCACGGACAGCGAACGCGTGCGCGAGGCACGCGACGAGCAGAAGTTCAGCAACCGCGAGGGCAACATCGACGACGTGGTGCTGGCCGACGGCGCCTGGTGGCCGGCCGACTACCAGGGCCCGCCGCTGGTGGCGATGGAAGATCGCGAGGCCGGGCAGATCGGCTTGCGCGTCGGCGACCGGATCGAGTTCGACATCCTGGGCGCGCCGGTCGAGGCGCAGCTGGTGGCCATCTACAGCCAGCGCCGGATGCAGGCGCGGCTGTGGCTGGAGGCGATCTTCAGCGACGGCGTGCTCGATCCCTTCATCACACGCCATGTCGGCGCCGCCTACCTGGGAGCGGACGAGGCCTTGCAGGCGCAGGACCGGCTGGCCGCGGTGGCGCCCAACATCGTCAGCATCCGCACCGAATCGCTGCTGCGCGAGACGCGGGCCTTGATGACACGCGCCAGTGGCGGCCTGGCGCTGGTGGCCCTGGTCTGCCTGGCCGCCAGTTTGCTGGTAATGGCCGGCGTCGTGGCCGCCAGCCGGGCGCGCCAGGTCTATGAGTCCACCGTCATGCATGCGCTGGGCGCACGCGCGTCGGTATTGCGCCAGGTGTTGTTGTGGGAATACGCGCTGCTGGCCCTGGTCACCGCTGGCTTCGCCATGTTGGCCGGCAGTGTGCTGGCAGCCGGATTGCTGCATTGGCGGCTCGACCTGGACCTGGCCGGCCTGTACTGGACCGGCGCCGTCACCGCCATCGGCGTGAGCACCGTCAGTCTGGGGCTGGGCGCGCGGTACCTGCTGGGGCAGATGCGGCTCGAGCCGGCGGTGTTGCTGCGCGGCGGGGCATGAGGCATTCCGCAGGGTGATTGCCGGGTTGACAGCGGCCATAACTCGACGGGTGTGTCGATTTCCTTGACATGCTTGCGGAGCGACGCGTCGTTTGATCGGATACGCGCTGCCAAAAAGGTTTGATTCCATTGAATATTCCGCTATTCGATCGAATGGGTACGGTTTTGGTGCACTAACTGCTTGCCTCTCCGCGGGGGCTTGTTGGCGTGCGGCCCCGCGACCAGATCCTGGCAGTACGCCATCCATATGGGGAGCAACGAATGAGCAGCAAGATTTTTTCCCTGGCCCTGGTGGCCGGGCTGGTGGCGGGCGCGGCAAGCAGCGCACACGCAACCCTGGTCTACGCGAACAACCCGGCGCCGGGCGATGCCTACAGCAACGCATCCGGATCCAACCAAGGGCAGGCGATCGCCGGGTCGGACTGGTACTACAACAACGTTCGCAACGGCGGTACCGTCGGCATCAGCGATGCCAATCCGCGGTCCGGCAATGCGTCGGCATCGTTCTCCGGCACGGCTGGCCCGGGCGGCGCCTCGTACAAGGCGGACATCGAGTACCTGGCCAGCGGCGTTTCGGCGGGGGGCAACTTTTTTGCGTCGGGTTCGTTGGGAGCGTTCTCGGATTTCACCGGCATGAGTTACGACTGGTACCGTGACAGTGCCAGCACCAACAACGCTGGCCAGCATCCTTCGTTGCGCATCCTGCTCGATCGCGATGGCAACCTGGCGACGACCAATGACCGTGGTGGACTGGTGTTCGAGCGGGCCTACAACGGCGGCGGCGCCGCGCCCACCGACAGCTGGGTCACCGACGTCGTGACCGGAACCACGTTTCTGTGGAATTTCGGCCTTGGCATCGGCAACGAGGCCAATATCAACGCGACACCGTTCGCATACGATGCGACGCTCGCCGAATGGCAGGCCCATTCGCCCAATGCGGTCATTCTCGGTTTCAGTGCCGGTGTCGGCAGCGGCTGGGGCCCGTTCGTCGGCGCGGTCGACAATATCAGCTGGACGATCGATGGCGTGACCACGATGTCCAATTTCGAGCTCGAACGCGCGACGGTCCCCGAGCCGGGTTCCCTGGCCTTGCTGGGGCTGGCACTCGCGGGCCTGGCCGTATCGCGGCGCCGCAAGGGCGCCTGATCCCGATCCCGGTTCCCACGAAATGGCTCCTCGCAAAGGGGGGCCATTTTTTTGGGTACGGGTTGGTCTTTCACCCGTGCGGGTCGGGTACAGGGCGTCTGGTCCCGCCAGCAGGAATCGAACCTACATCTGCCCCTTAGGAGGGGGCCGTTCTATCCATTGAACTATGGCGAGCAAAGCCTTGGAAGTCTAGCAGGCCGGATGCACCCATCGCCGACGCGGCAGGCCGGTGGATCCGCCGGTGGCAGCCGGCCCCTGCGGGTGGCGCGCGCTCAGTCGTAGCTGTATTTGTAGATCAGCTCCAGCGCACTCTTTTCCCCGGTGCGCGCGCGCAGCGTGAAGCGTTCGGACAAATCGTAGAAGATCGAGAACGTGCCCAGCGTGCCGGCCAGGCTGCGTTCGTAGGCGACATAGAAGTTCTGCGAGATGCGTTTGCCCAGCGTGACCGTGGCCGCGCCGGCGCCGCTGCCGCCGACCTCGGACGCGCCGGAGAACGACAGCTCGTCCAGTCCCAGCCGCCCGGCGATGCCGCCGGACGCGTTCTCGCCGCCGAGCAGCGCCAGTGCCGCCTGTTGCAGCACCGCGGCCTCGGCGCCGCCGTTGGCGGCGGAGCGGCCCAGCACCAGCCAGGCGAGTTTTTCGGCCTCCGGCAGGTCGGGTTCGGCATACAGCCGTACCCGCGGCAGCAGCGCCGTGCCGGATATCTGCACGCCCACGCGCTGGGCCAGCTTGGGGCGGATGGCCAGGATGTCGAGCGAGGGGTTGTCGTAGGCGCCGGTAAAACGCATCTGGCCGCGTTCGATCTCGAGTTGTTGTCCGTAGGCCTTGTATTGGCCGCCCACCGTCCGCAGTGTGCCCGTGACCGTCGGCGCCTCGCCGCTGGCCAGCGTGCTGCGCAGCGTCAATTCACCGGCCACCCTGGTGTCGATGCCGCGGCCGCGCACCCGGAAGTCGCTGCCCAGATCCAGGGTCACCTGCAGGTCGGCCGCCAGGGTGTTGCCCGTCGTCGCGCCGGTGTTGCCGTCGGCGACCGGCTGGCGACGCGCTGGTTCGGCCGTGGCCGGCGTGCCGTTCGCGGGAGCGTTCTTGCGCAACACCACCACGTCGTCGCCCAGGCTGGGGGCGGTCTCGTCGGGCAGGATGAACAAGGCCTGGTCGACCGCCAGGGCGCCGCGGATCCTCAGCCGCGCCTTGTCCAGCACGGCCTGCAGCGTGCCCGACACCGCCAGGCGCCGGTCGGCGCGCGCGGATACCCGCAAGGCCTTGGCCTGGGCGTCGATCTGCAGCGCGATGGCCTGCAGCGGCGACGCGTCCGACCCCGCGGGTGCCGCGGCCCAGGTGGCAAAACCGGTGGCGGTCAGTTCGCCACCGCTGCTGGCACCGCCGGCGCCCTGCAGGCTGAAGCTGTCGATGTTCAGGCGCTGGCCCTGCAGGCTTGCGCGCAGCTGGCCGTTGCCGAATTCGATG
The DNA here is from genome assembly GCA_963974265.1 of uncultured Rhodoferax sp. Taxonomy (GTDB): domain Bacteria; phylum Pseudomonadota; class Gammaproteobacteria; order Burkholderiales; family Burkholderiaceae_C; genus CAISIP01. The sequence continues at coordinate 3,101 of CAXBDR010000029.1, read as the reverse complement.
CCGTCGACGACCGAGCGCACCGCCATCTCGCTGGCCTGCAGCGTCCCGCTCCACTGTGGCGCCCGCAGCGTGCCGCCGAGGTCGAGATGGGCGTCCACGGTGCCGCGCACGCGCCAGCCCGGTGGCGCCAGCAGCGACCAGACACCGACCTGCGGCATGCGGGCGCGCAGTGTGGCCTGCACGGGACTGTCGGAGGTCCATTGCCACTGGTCCTGTGCGTCGCGCGTGAGCCGCGTGTTAAAGGTGGCCTGGGCATTGCCGGCGCGCTCGCTGTCCCAGCGGAACTGCGCCTGCACGCGATCGCCGTCGGCGTCCACCTGCAGTTGCAGCGCGCGAATGCCCGCGTTCACGGTGCTGGCCGCACCTGCGGGCGCAGCACCTGCGACGGCACCGTCGGCCTGGATGCGGATGTCGCCGCTGCGCCGGGCCAGGCTGGCCTGGGCACGGATGCGATCGGACACGGTGACATCCCACTGGCCGTCGAACACCAGATTGCCGCTCAGGCCCGCCGCGCCCAGGTCGGTCTGGGCCAGCAGCGTCAGCCAGGCCATCGGCAGGCCGCGCAAGACCCCCTTGCTGTGCAGGCTGCCGCCGGCGCCGCCCTGCCAGCGCAGCGGCTCCAGGCTCAATGTCGTGGCGCCGGGCTCGGGGCCGGTCAGGCGCGCCTGCACCGCCCCGACCTGCAACTGGCCGGTCGCCGTGGTGAAGTCGGCGCGCACGGGCTGGGCCAGCGCCAGGTTCCAGGGGCCCGGCAGTTGCCGGTCCTGGGCCTGCAGTTGCAGGCGGCGGATCGTGGCCTGCCAGTTGCCGCGCGCATCGCGGCCACCGTCGGCGGCCGTTTCCAGCTGCAGCCGCTGGTTTGCGCGCGCCGCGCCGGCGCGGGCCGACAGCTCCAGGGCATCGAGCCTGCCCGACACGCGCAGCGCGGCATCGGTCAGTCGTATGGCCTGGTCGGCCGGTTGATCGGGCAGGCGCACGGTCATGCGAGGCACTTCGACGCTGGCGTCGATCTCGGGCGGGGGGCCACGGGCCGGGTCCCGCAGCGTGTCCCAGCCACCGTTCCAGCGCAGCGCGATATCGGCGCGGCCTTGCAGGTCGATGTCGTCGACGATGGCTGGCACCAGGGGCAGCCGGGCGAGCCAGCGCCGGGTCGCGGCGGCATCGGCCAGCTGGGCCGTGAGTTCCCCTTCGCCGGCGCTCGCACCGAACTGCCCGGACAGGCGGGCCTGTAGTCCCGGCGCGAGCAGTTGCAGCTGGCCGCGTGCCGTCTGGTTGGCGAGTTGCACGTCGACCTTGCCGTCGATGCTGGCCTGCGCCGTGCGTACCTGCAGTTGGTCCAGCCGCACCCAGCCGTCGGCCCAGCGTCCGGTGGCGGTCGCATCGCGCAGGCGCAGCCCGCGCAATGCCGCCGCGCGCGGTTGCCCGGCCGCCGGTTGCAGTGCCAGGTCGAACACCACGGCCTTGTCCCGGGCCCGCGCCTCGAGCGTGCCGTCGAGCGACACCGCCTCGAGCTGGCTGTGCAGCAAGGCCGGGTTGATGCCCTGCAGCTGCAGCAGACCCTGCCATCCGTCGTTGGCGCTCACCTGTGCCGGATCGGCCAGCGTGCCCTGCAAGCGGATGCGCCCGCCCGCCGTCTCGGCCTGGAGCGACTGGACGCTCCACTGGTCGGCAGACCATTCCACCAGGCCCTTGGCGCTGTCCAGCGGCAGTTGCCCCTTGTCCCACGGGCCGGCATCCCGGTTGAAGAGATTGAAGTCGACCAGCCAGCCCTTGCCCACCGGCCGCACCCAGGCGTTGCCGGTCAGCAGCGTGCGTGGCGCCGTCGGCCACAGGGCCGCCAGGTCGAGATGGTTGAACGAGGACTGCGCCCGCACCACTGGTTGCGTGGCCCAGGGGCTGATGTGTGCCGACACGGTCGCCCGCATCGCGCCGGCCCGGGCCAGCGCCCCGGCGTTGCCCGGGCCGGGCTGGAGCTGGGCCAGCAGGTCCAGCCGGGCATCGCTGCCGGCGAGTGTTCCGCGCAGCGTGGCCGAGGCCTCCAGGGCCAGATTCCGGTCTTCGGCGATCGGGGCCGACACCGTTCCTTGCAGTTGCAGATCCAGGGTCATGGGTCTGCGTGCCTGCAGGGAGAGCCGGCCCGCATAACGGCCCTGCGCCACGGCCAGCGAGTCGAGTTGCAGCTGGTGGTGGTCGTCGGCGTAGCGGTAGGTGCCGTCCAGGTCGGTCACCTCGACCGGCGTGGCACCCAGCATCTGCAGGCGTGCGACCGAAAACGGCAGTTCCAGCTGCAGTGGCAACGCCACCTCGGGTGGTGGCTGGGGCGCCGATGCGGGCCGCTGGTCGTCCACCCGTACGTTGGCGATCGACAGGGTCGTGAATCGCAGCCGGCGCTGCAGCAGGTCCCAGGGCTGCCATGCGAACCGCAGCTCGCGCAGCTCGACATCCAGGCCGTCGGACTGCCAGCGCAGCATGCCGATGCGCCCGCCGCCACGGATCGATCCGCTGACCTGCTGCACCTGCAGCGACTGGCCAGCCGGCAGATACGGCTGTGCCTGCCTGAAAGCGGTTGCCAGCGAGCCGTCGGTGCCGCTCCAGAACCAGGCCGCGAGCAGCAGCGCGGCACCGGCCACCAGTACCAGCTCGAGCAGCCAGACCAGGACGAAGGCGAATCGGCGCAGCAGTTGCATCAGAACGTGAAGCCGACACTCAGGTGCAGGCGCAGGTTGCGGGTATCCAGGCCGTAGGCCAGGTCGAGCTGCAGCGGTCCGACCGGGCTGCGGTAGCGCACGCCGGCGCCGATGCCGACCTTGGCCTTGAGGTCCGAGGCCTTGTCGGCGACCGCACCGGCATCGATGAAGACCGTGCTTTCCCACTCGCTGGGCTGGCCGTCGATCAGGATCGGGCGTTGCCACTCGACGCTGGCGCCGGCCAGGTACCGGCCCGGGGTCGTGATGCCGTTGGCCTCGGATGCGCCGATGCTGTGGTACGAGTAACCGCGCACAGATGCGTCGCCGCCGGTGAGAAACAGCAGCGTGCTGGGCAAGGCCACGCCGTCCTTGGCCAGCACCGCGCCGGCTTGCGCGCGCACGGCGATCCGGCCG
>CAXBDR010000028.1:0-27613 GCA_963974265.1 uncultured Rhodoferax sp. | reverse complement strand
CAGCACCTTGGAGTTGGTTGCTGCGGCCATCGAGCTCCTGTCTCGATGTGACCCGTCGGAAGGAAGTGGTGTAGGCAACGGTAGGTGCTCTAGGTGCTTTCTGGCCCAGGCCATGAGCGGCGTCATGCACCGGCGCGCCGATGCGTCGGTGCCGGTGTCGGTCTACCCGACCGCGCTGTGCGACTACAGCGCCGGCATGCACATGGTGCAGGGCATCCTCTTGGCGCTGCTGCAGCGCGGCAAGACCGGTGTCGGCCAGAAGGTCAGCGTGTCGCTGTACAACTCCATGCTGGCGATGCAGATGCAGGAGGCGGCGATGATCATGATGGCCGACTCCGAGGTCAACTGGGCCGCGATGCCGCTGTCGGGCGTGTTCGACACGCAGGACGGCGCGCTGGTGCTGGTGGGAGCGTTCAAGGCCAACCCGCTGCAGGACATCTGCAAGGCACTCGACCTGCCCGACCTCTCCGCCGACCCGAAATTCTGCAACCTGAACCAGCAGTTCAAGCACAAGGCCGAGTTGCAGGCCATGTTCCGCCAGCAGTTCGCCGGCAATACCCGCGCGCACTGGCTGGCCCGACTCGAGGAGCAGGACCTGCTGTGCGCACCGGTGCGCGACCTGCGCGAGGCCCTGGTCGACCCGCAGACGCTGCACAACCAGATGCTCATGGAGGGCCCGGGCGAAGGCCAGACCTGCCGCTTCGTCGGCAGCCCGATCCAGATGTCCGAGGCGCCGGTCGGCCTGCGCCGGGCCCCTCCTCGGCTGGGGCAACACACGCAGGAGATCCTGGACCTGGTGCAGATGGAGGCGCAGACATCATGAACACGCCAGCATCTGCGGAGGACCCGCCATGGGTGTGACCCTGACCGTCGAGAACCACGTGGCCACGGTCACGCTGGACCGGCCGCAGGCGATGAATGCGGTCGACCTGGCCACCGAGGCCGAATTGCAACGCATCTGGAGCACGATCGAAGACGACCGCGACATCCGTGTGGTGGTGCTCACCGGCGCCGGCGAACGCGCCTTCTGCGCCGGCGCCGACTTGAAGAACCCGTCGGTGACCGGGCTCGAATACTGGGCCGCCACGCGCGTCGGCGGTTTCGGCGGCATCGCGCTGCGCGAGACGCTCAACGTGCCGGTGATCGCCCGCGTGAACGGCTTTGCTCTGGGAGGTGGCCTGGAAATGGTGCTGGGCTGCGACATCGTCGTGGCCTGCGAGGAAGCCAGTTTCGGCCTGCCCGAAGCCCTGGTCGGGCGCATGCCGCTCGACGGCGGCATGGTGCTGCTGCAGCGCCAGGTACCGTTTCGCAAGGCCATGGCGATGATGCTGACCGGCAAGCGCATCGGCGCATCGGAAGCACTGGACATGGGGCTGATCAACGAGGTCGTGCCCCGCACCGGACTGGATGCGGCCGTGCAACGCTGGGTCGACGACCTGCTGGCGTGCGCGCCACTGTCGCTGCAGGCGATCAAGCAGGTGGTGCGGCTGACCGGCCAGATGACGCCGAGCCAGGCGCACGCGACGCGGTTGCCGGCTGTGGTCGCGGCGCTGCAGTCGGACGACGCCAACGAAGGCGTGCTCGCATTCCAGCAGAAGCGCAAGCCGCAGTGGAGCGGACGCTGATACGCTCGAACCGGTAACGGCTCAACCGTGCCCCCGACCGCGGAGTCAACGCCATGGCCTACGTCATCATCGACAGCTGCATCGACTGCAAGGACGCAGCCTGCGTCAGCTGCTGCCCGGTCGACTGCATCTACGAAGGCCCGCGCACCTACTACATCCATCCCGACGAATGCATCAACTGCGGCATCTGCGTCTCGGTTTGCCCGCCCGAGGCCATCTACGAAGACGTCGAGGTGCCGACGGCGCAGAAGCACTTCATCGCCATCAACCGCGAGTTCTTCGAACCCCAGGTGACCGGTCTGGGCAGCCCGGGCGGCGCCAGCAGCCTCAAGGCGGCGCCGCGCGACCATCCGCTGGTGGAGAACACACCGGCGGCATCGACACGCTGAACCAGCTCCGCAGAAGCAACGGGCCCGGCACCCGGCTCACGGTGCGCGATGGGCCACGCGGGTCCGGTTGCGCTAAGCTGTCGCCATGCATGCCGTCGTCCTGAAATATTTCCTGGAGGTCGCCCGCCACGGCTCCATCCGCAAGGCGGCGCAGAACCTGTTCGTCGCCTCGAGCGCGGTGAACCGGCAGATCCTGCGGCTGGAGGAGGAACTGGGCACCGAGTTGTTCGACCGGGTTCCCAGCGGCATGCGGCTGAACATTGCCGGCGAGCGGCTGCGCCGCCACATCAACAGCACCCTGCACGACTTCCACCTGATGCGCACCGAGATCGATGCGCTCAAGGGCGAACGCAAGGGCCATGTCTCGGTGGCGGCGATGGACTCGCTGCTGATCGACTTCCTGCCGGCGGCGGTCGAGGAGTTCTCGGGCAGCTACCCGGCGGTGCGTTACAGCATCCTGTCCGCCATGCCCAGCGACGTGCCCGAACGGGTTGCCTCGGGCGATGCCGACATCGGCATCTGTTATCTCGGCAAGTTGCCCAGCGCGCTGGAGGTGGTGGCCACGGCGCCGTTTCCGCCCGGCGTCGTGATGGCGCCGTCCCATCCGCTGGCGCGCCAGGCCTCGGTCAGCTTCGACGATTGCCGCGGCCATGCCTTCATCCAGATCAGCCGCATCTCGCCGATCCATACCGTCGTGCAGCCCGAGTTCTCGAGTTTCTGGGACGAACTGGAGCCGGCAATCTCGTGCAATTCGACGACCATGGCCAAACGCATGATCATCGCCGGCCGCGGCATCTCGTTCTTCTCCCAGATCGGCTTCATCGACGAGATCGAGCGCGGCGAGGTCGTCTGGCGACCGCTGGCCAACAAGGCGATCAACACCATCGGCGTCGGCATCCTGATCCCGGCGCACCGCAGCCTGTCGCATGTGACCGGGCAGTTCCTCGAACGCATCACGCGCCGGCTCAAGCAACTCGAACTCGCCGCGTCGATCTGAGTCCGCCGACCAGCGCCGAAACCGTGTAAACCTCAGGAGACACCCCCATGCTGCAGACCGGTCTGATGATGAACCGCCCCTTGCTGATTTCGGCCGTGATCGAACATGCGGCGGCGCAATACGGCGATGTCGAGGTGGTCTCGCGCGAAACCCATGGGCCGCTGTTCCGGTACACCTATGCCGACTGCGCCAAGGGTGCGCGCAAGCTGGCCAACGCCCTGGCCGGCCTGGGCCTGGCACCCGGCGATGTCGTCGGCTCCATTGCCTGGAACAACCACCGCCATCTCGAGGCCTATTACGGCGTCTCGGGCAGCGGCATGGTCATCCACACCTGCAATCCGCGCCTGCATCCGCAGCAGCTGATCTACATCATCAACCACGCCGGAGAGAAGGCGATGTTGTTCGACGCGACCTTCGCGCCGCTGATCAAGGGCATCGCCCCGCACTGCCCGGCCGTGAAGCACTGGATCTGCCTGTCGGACGCCGCCCACATGCCGATCATCGAGGGCCTCGACCATCCGATCTGCTACGACGACCTTGCCGCACCGTGCAGCGACGACTTCGCGTGGCCGGAGTTCGACGAGAACACCGCGGCGGCCCTGTGCTACACCTCCGGCACGACCGGCAATCCGAAGGGCGTGTTGTATTCGCATCGCGCCATCGTGCTCGAGGCCATGGCCGGCTGCATGCCCAATGTGCTGGCCGTGTCGTGCCGCGACACCATCCTGCCGGTGGTGCCGATGTTCCACATCAACGCCTGGTGTATTCCGTATGGCGCCCCCATGTCCGGCGCCAAGCTGGTGCTGCCGGGGCCACGCCTCGATGGCGAATCCCTGTACACGCTGATGGAAGACGAGAAGGTCACGATCAGCGCTGGCGTGCCCAGCATCTGGCAAGGCCTGCTGGCGTATGTCGAGCAGAACCAGCTGCGTTTCTCGACGATGCGGCGCACCGGCGTGGGGGGTTCGGCCATGCCGCAGGCACTGATCGCCAGGTTCGCTGACGAATACCAGGTCGAGGTGCGCCACGGCTGGGGCATGACCGAGACCACGGCCGTGGCGACCATGGGCACTCTCACGCCCAGGGACCTTGCATTGCCGGTGGAGCAGCAACATGCCATCGTCGCGCGCCAGGGCAAGAGCGTGTTCGGCGTCGACATCAAGGTCGTGGACGACACCGGCGCCACGGTGCCGCGCGACGGCAGCACCCAGGGCGAACTGATGGTGCGCGGACCGTGGATCGTGCGCGACTACTTCAAGGGGGAACGTTCACCGCTGCAGGGAGGCTGGTTCCCGACCGGCGACATCGCCACCATCGACGCCCAGGGCACGATGCAGATCCGCGATCGCACCAAGGACGTGATCAAGTCCGGCGGCGAATGGATCAGCTCGATCGACCTGGAGAGCGCCGCCGTCGCGCATCCGGCCGTGGCCATGGCGGCGGTCATCGGTGTCAAGCACCCGAAATGGGATGAACGTCCGCTGATGTTCGTGGTGCCCAAGCCCGGCCAGACGGTCGACAAGGACGAACTGCTGGCCTTCCTGGCGACCCGGGTCGCGAAATGGTGGCTTCCGGACGACGTGGTCTTCGTCGACAGCCTGCCGGTGGGCGGCACGGGGAAGGTGCAGAAGGAGGAGTTGCGCAAGACGCACGGCGGCGTGTTCCGCTGAGCGTCTCGCGCCGGCGTCAGGGTCCGCCAGCCCTGTCGTACGCCGCCACCTTCGGCAACCCGACCTGCTCGAGCAGCGCGGCTCGCTGGGCGCGCAATCCGGAGTCAGCGGGGTTGCGCTCGATCAGCTTCGACAACGCGGCGATCGCGTCGTACCAGAGCCCGGCCTCGGCATAGACGCCCGGTGCAGCGCTTTCTCCTGCGGCACCGGCACGCGCCTGCACCGCCGGGTCGAGCGCCACCCGGCGGATGGCGCCGCCGCTGGTGACGTCCTTGGACCGTTGCCCCGCGTCTGGCACCGCCGACACAAACCACTCGTAATCGGTCTCGGGCCTGAGCGTGATCCCGAGTTGTGCCAGGTCGACGGACTGCACCCCCGCGGCCGTCAGCGCGAGGTTCTTCGAGAGCACCGGCACTTCGGCGGTGTCCGCAATCAGCGTCACCTCGATCGACGTGTTCGTCGCCTTGGAGGCATACCAATACAGCGTCGGTTGCGCCAGCGTCGTCAGTCCGGTCTGGTCGGGTGCCAGCACATGGAGCACCAGGCCCGAGTCGCCGGAGCCGCGGGTGGCTCCGCCGACGCGTCGGGCCGGAGCGCCGCGCAACGGCGGCTTGTAGACGAAGGTGCCGGCGGAGTCGGCGGACGAAGCCGTCTGCGCCTGCACGACTGCAGGGGCTTGCAGGAACAGCAACGCGGCCAGCATGAGGGAAAACGTCGACGCTTTGTACATGGAATGTCCCAGGTGATCTTTCGGCGCCGCCGCCGCCGATGCTGCGCCGCCGGGCGCAGAAGGTGAACGAAAAGTATAGGGTCAGCGGCCGCCTCGTGCCAAGACGCCTCGAACGGGGATTGACGCCGCGCCGGGCATGGGCTTCAGGATGGCGCCACGCTGGCCCCGCGCTCCCCCTCGACACGGTACACCGTGACCGAGGACGCCTTGCCCTTGAGCCGGAGGTCGCCCACGACCGTGGTGATGAAACCGTCACCGATACGCCGGGCCGTTTCTTCAGATATCAGCACCCGGCTGATCGCATCGGGCGCGGTGACCGCCGGATCGTCCTTGCCGTAGGTCTCCATCCGGGCGGCCGAATTGACAACGTCACCCAGCGTGGTGAACTTCATGCGTTGCGTGCTGCCCAGGCAACCGGCGACCACCTCGCCGGTGGCGATGCCCACGCGCATGCTGATATGCGGCAGGCCTGCGGCCTCCCAGTCGCGATTCATCTGCTCCAGCGCCACGCCCATGGCCAGCGCGCAACGCACGGCATGGCGTGCGTCCTCGTCGATGGCGCGCTCGTCCTGGCGCACGATGGGCACGCCGAAGTTGGCCTTGATGGCATCGCCGAAATAATCGTCGACGACCCCGCCGTGCTGCATCACCAGGCCGGCCATGCGGTCCATGTACAGGTTGAGCCAGTCCATCAATTCCGTGGGCGTCAGCTGCTCGGCCACCGGCGTGAAGTTGTGCAGGTCGGTGAACAGGATGGTTGCGGTGAGCAGGCGCGGCTTGAGGCGCCCGCTTTCGAGGAACTGGTCGCGCGAGCGCCACATCTCCTCGGCCACGTCGGGAGAGACCTGCTTCGAGAAGATGTCCATCAGGTACTGGCGCTCGTTGCGCTCCAGGCTGGACAGGTAGGCCTCGGACAGGCTGGCGCTGACCAGGCCCACCAAGGCCATCGGCACGACCGGTATCCACCAGCCAGCAAGGAAGGCTGCGTAACTGCCGCCGAACAGCGCCAGTGTCTCAAGTCCGGCCAGCAATGCCAACAGCCACAAGGCACGCACCCGCAGCGCGGTGGCCACGGCCACCAGGCTCCACGCCAACATGCCAAGGTACCCGGCCCAGGTGGGCAGGAATACCAGCGGACGCTCGCCATCGAGCGCGGCGCGCAACAACTGGCTGACGGCATGGGCATGCACAAGCACCCCCGGCGTGCTGGCCGCATCGGATTCGCCGTGGTTGAACGGCGTCAGGAACAAGTCCTTGACGCTGTCGGCCGAGACACCGACCAGCACGATACGGTCGCGCACCGCGTCCGCCGGTACCGTACCATCGAGCACCTCGGTCAGCGAGAAGATCCGGAACGGGCGCTCGCCACCCTTGAAGTCGAGCGGGAACTGGTAGCCGGCCGCGTCGGCCCGTACATAAGGCCCGTCATTGGCCTCCATTGGCCGCAACGTGACGGAACCCAGGCGTACGTGCTCCGGGTCCGGCTCGCCGGCCGCTGGCGTCAGGCCGTGCGCCGCAAGATAGGGCATGGCAAGCCGCCAGGCGAAGGCATAACCGGCCGTCTCGCCGTCGTCGAGGAACAACAGGCCACGGCGCACAAACCCGCCTGGGTCGACGAGCAGGTCAGCGAATCCGATGCGCTCGGTGCCCTCCAGCGCGGGTGGCGGCGACACGCGGGCGGCGTCATTGCCGCCGAACCTCATCACAAAAACGAGCTGCTCGTTGGACGCCAGAAGCCGCTCGAGCCGCTCGGTGCCCGGTGCAACCGGCAGGTCGCGGTACAAGTCGAATCCGACCGCCTGCGGGCCAGCCTGCGACAGGTTTTCGATCACACGCGAGAGGGTGGCGTCGTCCATCGGCCAACGGCCGATGCGTCGGATGTCCTCGTCGTCGATCAGCACCACGGCGACGCGATCCTCCTGCCAGCCGCTGTTCGGCCGGGCGTTCAGATACAGGTCGTACACGGCCAGTTCCATTGCCTGCAAGCCACCCAGCAGGCGCAAGCCGGCCAACGCCAGAAACGCGGCCAGGCCGATGCCCAGGCCAATAGCCGCCGGGGAGCGCAACCAGTGGACCAGCACGCGAAGGAAAGACGAAACCATTGGCACGTGCGTTGGAGGAGGGTCTTGTGCAGGCGGAAAAAGTGGTGGTGGGGACGCGTGCGCCCAGCTTGATGAACCGTTGACAGGAATTCATGCAGCGGCCGGTCGGATCGGTCCCAAGTATCACCTGAACCATTGATTTCGTGACAAATTGCCACATTGACGCAAATATTGCCAAAAAAATTTCGCGTGGAGTCGACCATTACCGCGCGCGGTTCCGAGGAGCCCTCTACATGAATTCCCGGGATTTTGTTCGCGGCCTGCGCAGCCATTGTCCGGTCCGCAAGCGTTGTCGAAACGGTCGAGGCATACCCGATCACTGCACGCAGCGGCTCCACCACGGTCACCAGCACCAACCGCCGGCTGGGCCTCGAACTGTTCGTGGTCAAACGTGCGGACGCCCGCGACGATGGTTGCAACGGCTTCGGCTACGGCAACTTCAACCTCACCCTGAGACTCAGCGGCAGCTTCATCGGTACCGGGACCAGCTTCATCGGTACCGGGACCAGCTACACCGGCGTGACCGTCAACGCCGGCACCTGGTCACTGAACATCCCTTCGTGGCGGGCATCGGCAACGGATGACTCCGCCAACACGATCGAGGTCTCTCGCAACGTCGACTTCGCTGTCGGAACGTCGACCTACCTCGGCGGCGGCTACTCCGGCATGCCCTACGAGGATCAGGGCCAGTTCGACGACCAGTTCAGTCACTTTGCGCCCACCGGCAGCCCATTCATGCAGGCGACCTGCGAAAACGGCGCAGCAATGTGCAGCCGGTTCCTCGCGGTGCTGTTGCAGGAGCTGCAACACATCGGCCCTGATCGGCCCGTCGGCGAGTGATGCATGCGCGATGACGGCAGCTTGTGCCAAGACCCCGTCGCAAGCGTCTGCCGGATGCTCCCGGCGCGATTCAACGAGCCCTGCGTGGTCGACCAGACCACCGGGATCCAATACCGTGTGGATCGGACCCGGCCGCTGGATTGCGGATCAACGGCGCCGATCCCGAACCGGCCAGCCTCGCGCTAGCCGGCCCGGGCCTGCTGCGTCTTGCTTCGGGACGTCGACAACGACCATCCAAACGGCGCGGCGATTGAACTACCCGAATCCATCGTCGGCAGGGCCACCCGGCTCGGCTTCCGCAACGCCGTGCAAGACGCCCGTCCACGGTGCCGTGTCCCCTGCCGGTACCGCCAGGACGGCACCGGGAACCGCTTGCGCCGCAAACGCTGTCAGAAAAGATGACATTTGTCACACACCGAAATACCGCCGGATCCATAAGCTTTTGATTTCGTGAAGATTTTCCTTGGTGGCGCGGTATATGCTTACAAAGTCGCATCGCTGCCGTTCCGGCAGTCCAACCGATGCCCAGGAGCCGAGAACATGCATTTCCGTACCCTTCAAGCCATCCTTGCTGCGACCTTGATGGGCACGGCCTTGGGCGTGGCGGCACAGACCTCCTCGTACCCCATCACCTCGCGCTCAGGCACGACCACCGTTACCGGCGTCTACCGTCCGTTGGATCTTCAACTCGGATTCGACAGCATTTCAATTGCCAATTCGGAGCTTTTTTACACACCCAGCGCATCCCCCGGACAGACACTGGCGCTGACAAGCCAACTCACGGGAAGCTTCACCAGTTCGTATGGCGCTTCGGGCACAGCGGGCAGTTGGACGCTCAATCTGGGATTCAACAGTTTCAACACCGCCAACGCCATCCGTACCGGTCCCTCGACCAGTGTTCCGATCCTGGACAGCAATGTCACGGACAGCAACGATGGTGTCGACACCATCACGATGCGCATGACAGCGGCGGATCGGCCGGTCGGCACGCTCGTCTACAACGGTGGTTTGTCGCCAACCGTCGGCTCACTGCCCGTCGATGGCAGCGACACCCCTGTCGTCGGTGACGTGTTCCTGCTGTATGCCCACAATGCCGGCGACGTCTTCCGCGTCACGGTCGACGACATCACGAGTCCCACCAACTTTTACCTGGCGCTCGCGCAGGAACTGCTGCACCTCGGCCCATACGTGAACGTGGGTACGAACCTGTACGCACTCGATGACGGCAGTCTCACCGGAGGCAGCGGCGTCTCGCGCGTCAACGAAGATTGCTTGCAGGGTACCGGGCGATGCGGCAGCGTGCCGGTGAACGGCTTTTTCGCGTCCAGCGTCGCAGGTGCCACCTACATTCCGGAGCCTGGCAGCCTGGCCCTGGTCGGGTTGGGTCTGGTCGCCGTGGCATGGGGGCGTCGAGTCCGGCAACGCCATTCGGCCGCCCGCTGACGACGCACGCTGGCGCCACGCATCGTCGCACCCCCGCGGCCGGCGCTACGGGGGTTTTCTTTTTGGTTGCACGCGAACAACCGTGTGCACGAGTGGCTTTTCTTGTTACCCTCGTTACATCTGGCCAGGGAAAGGAAGCCGACATGATTTTTGGTGCGCGCGCAAGGAAATTGTGGCGGTGCAGCGGCTTTTCCGTGTTACTCGCTGCGGCGGGTGCCCTGCACGGAGAAGTCGTGTTCCACGGCTCCGGCGCCACGCTGCCCGGTGGCGAGATGGTCATCGATCCAAGCCGCGGCGAGACACGCGGCAACAACGTATTCCACAGCTTCAGCGTGTTCAACGTGCTCGGAGGCGACGCGGCGGTCTTTGTCGGTCCCGACGGCATCCGCAACGTGATCTCCCGCGTCACAGGAGGCACCAGCGAGATCACCGGCCTGAAGGCCAGCATCATCGACGGACCACTGGTGGTTGCCATCCCCGGCGCGAACTTGTACTTCATCAATCCGAACGGCATCATCGTCGGCGCGAACGGCTTCTTCGATGTCACCGGCTCTGTCTACCTGTCGACCGCCGACTCCGTCAAACTGGGTGATGGCGGCGTCTTTTTTGCCGACCCGGCGAAGAACAGCGTGCTGACCACCGCCGACCCGGTCGCCTTCGGCTTCCTGTCGCCGACACCGGCATCGATCACGCTCGACGGCCCCTGGCTGGGTGCGCCCTACTCGCCGGCGCCGGTGCCACCGGGAAAGACCTTTGCACTGGTCGGCGGCGACATCCTGGTCCAGGCCGGCATCTACGGTGGCTCTGCCATCGTCGCGCCCGGTGCCACCGTCAGCCTGGCCAGCGTGGCTTCGGCTGGCGACGCGCTGATCGGAGCCGGCGGCACCATCGACGTGAGCAGCTTTGCCACACTGGGCCTCGTACACATCTCGGGCGGCAGTTTCATCGACGTGGGCGATCCGGGCGCCTTCGACGACGTGGGCAATTTCCTCGGTTTCGCTGGCGACGGCTCCAGCGGCTCGATCATCGTGCGCGCCGGTGCAATGACCCTGTCGCCGGGCGGCCTGCTGGCGCAGACCTTCGGCGACGCCGACAGCGCAGGCGCGATCGATGTCGCGGTGCGCGACGACCTGCGCGCCGAAACGGACGCAGAGTCCGGCATCATTTCCGTGCTGCTGGCCGGCAGCTACGGCGGCCTGGGCAAGGGGCCCGGCATCCGGCTCGACGTGGGTGGCACCCTGGCCATCTCCGACGCCTCTTTCGTGGTCAGTGAAAGTTACGGCCCCGGCGCGGCCGGGGCCATACAGATCCTCGCCGGCCGGATCGAGATCAACGGACAAGGCCCAGCCACTTTCACCGGCATCAGCGCCGACAACTACGATGCCGCAACCGGCCCGTCGTTGTCGATCACGACCGATGGAAGCCTGACGCTGCGCAACGGCGGCCTGGTCGGCACGCGCAACTTCGGGCCCGGCAGCGGCGGCGACCTCGTCATCCATGCCGACAGCATCCTCGCCAGTGGCGCGATCGATCCGGACAACGGCCAGGGCGTGGTCACGCTGAGCCTGTCGACCGAAACCACCGGCGGCGCTGCGGGCAACATGACGATCAACACCCGCACACTTGCCCTGGCTGACGGCGCGCGCGTCAGCAGTTCCACTGGCGGCTTCGGCCCCGCGGGCAACTTGGTCGTCAACGCCAGCGAAAGCGTGGACATCGACGGCACGCTCAGCGGCATCTTCACCGCAACGGCGGCAGACGCCACCGGCAATGCCGGCGCACTGACGGTGACCACGCGCGCGCTGCGCATGCATGGCGGCGTGATCGACTCGACAACGGTGGGCGACGGCAACGCCGGCAGCGTAACCGCCAACGTCGGCACGCTGCACATGAGCGCCGGCGCGCAGATCCGCAGCTTCAGCGGCGGTTTCGACGAGAGCAACAACAACGCGCTCGTCGTGGGCACCGGCAATGCCGGCAGCGTCAACGTCGTGGCCAGCGGCGCCGTCACGATCGACGGCAGCGCCGACGGGCGGCCCAGCGGACTGCTGGCCGAGACCCGGGGCAGCGGTGCCGGCGGCGACGTCAGCTTGCAGGCATGGACGCTGAGCCTCGCGAACGGCGGCACGATATCGTCGAGCAGCCTGGGTAACGGCCTGGCCGGCAATATCCAGGTCCACCTCGGGGACAGCCTCGACATGTCCGGCGGCATCATCGCCACGCGCGCGGTCACCTCGGACGGCGGCAACATCGAGGTGTTCGCCCCCCGGCTGATCCGGCTGGTCGACAGCCAGATCACCACCTCGGTGGAAAGCGGCGCGGGTGGCGGCGGCAACATCGCGATCGACCCGCAGTTCGTGCTGCTGCAGAACAGCCAGATCATCGCCAACGCCTTCGGCGGGCCGGGCGGCAACATCGGCATCGTCGCGGGGCAACTGATCGCCGACCCCGCAACCATCATCTCGGCCTCGTCGGCCCTGGGTATCGACGGCGCGGTCAATATCGACGCACCGGACACCGACGTCAGCGCCGGCCTGGCCGTGCTGCCCGCCGCCTACCTGGATGCATCCAGCCTGATGCGGGCCGGCTGCAGCGCCGCGCGCGCCGGCCTGTCCAGCCTGGTCGAGGTCGGGCGCGGCGGCCTGCCGCCCGACCCCGACGGCTACCTGCCCAGCATGGACCTGGGCGCGCTCGCGCACGCCAGCACCGCCGTCGCGTCGTCCCGTGCCGACACGCGGCAGCGAGCCGCCCTGCCGGAGCGTTCCGCGCTGACGATGCTGGCGTCGCTGCAGACCGCAGGATGCGCGCCATGACGGATCACGGCCCGCCCTATCCAATGCCCTGCTCCCCGCAAAGCCCATCGCGCATGCCGACAAGAAATATGCGCCACGCAAGCCTGTCCCTGGCCGTCGCACTGCTGGCATCGAGCCCGGCCATGGTCCGGGCACAGGACACCGGTCCGCCCGCCGTGCCGGGCAAGGACCCGCAAGCCCCGCCCCTGGTACAACCGGCCCGCCCCGCGCCGCAACTGCAGGCGCCAGCGCCGTCGCGACCGCCCGACGCGACGCAGCGGTCGGCCAACCTGCCGCGCATCCGGGTACGGGAGATCCGGGTGACCGGCAGCACCGTGTTCAGCGACGATGCGCTGGCGGAGGTCACCGCGCCCTACGTCGGACGTGACGTCACCCAGGAAGATCTCGCGGCGCTGCGCCAAGCCTTGACGCTGAAATACGTCAACGCCGGCTACATCAACTCCGGCGCGCTGCTGCCGGACCAGCAGGTGGTGGACGGCGTCGTCGAATACCGCATCGTCGAAGGCCGCCTGAGCGCGGTCACGGTCAGCGGCAATGCGCGGCTGCAAAGCCAATACGTCACCGACCGGCTCGCGCTCGGCGGCGCGGCCCCGCTCAACGTCAACACGCTGCAGGACCGGCTGCAACTGCTGCTGCAAGGGCCTTTCGTCGAACGCATCAACGCCGAACTCTCGCCCGGCGACCGGCCCGGCGAAGCGCGGCTGGACGCGCGCATCGAGGAGGGCCCGGGCAGCCAGGTTTCGGCAACGCTGGACAACGACATCTCGCCCAGCCTGGGCCAGGCCCGCGCCGGGCTGCGCGGGCAGTGGTACAGCCCGACCGGCCGCGGCGACGTGCTGGGCTGGGAGCTTGCCGCGGCCTCCGGCTACCGCAAGTTGTCGGCCTCCTACGGCATGCCGATCAGCGCCAGCGACGCGACGCTGGAGGTGTTCGCCGACCTGTCCCGGGCCGAGGTGGTCGAGAACCCGCTCAACGCACTCGACATCCAGTCGACATCGAGCACCATCGGATTGCGCCTGACGGTTCCGATGCTGCGCACCGCGCGCGAGCAGTTCAACCTCATCGCCGGCTTCGACGTGCGCCAGAGCGAATCGGAATTGCTGGGAACCGGCTTCGCGTTCTCGCCCGGCGTGGAACCCGATGGCAGGAGCAAGGTCAGCGTGTTGCGTTTCGTGCAGGACTATGTCGGGCGCGACAGCCAGCAGGTCACGGCCGCGCGTTCGACGTTTAGCCTGGGGACCGGCGCCTTCGGCGCAACCGACCTGGGCGGCAACGTGCCGAACGGCAGGTTCCTGGCCTGGCTGGGCCAGTTCCAGCATGCGCGTCGGCTGGGCCAGAGCGGCAGCCAGCTGGTGCTGCGATTCGACGCGCAGCTGACGAACAAGCCGTTGCTGCCGCTGGAGCAGTTCGCGGTCGGCGGCGTACGCACCGTGCGCGGGTTCCGCACCAACCAGTTGGTGCGCGACCAGGGTTATGCCGCGTCGGTGGAGCTCCGGGTGCCGGTCATGCGCAACGCCGATGGTGCGGCCGTGCTGCAACTGGCGCCGTTCGTCGACATCGGGGGCGCATGGTACAAGGGCCGGGCCACCGACACGCCGCAACGGCTCAGCAGCGCCGGTGTGGGCCTGCGCTGGGATCCGCGACCGGGTCTGCATGCCGAGTGGTATTGGGCACAGACCTTCTCCGGACGCAATGTCGTCAACCCCAGCCGTTCATTGCAGGACCGGGGCTGGCACCTGGCCCTGCGTGCCGACTTCTGACCCCCCGGCGGAGCATCACAACCAGTTGCCGATGAGCAGGAACGGGCTCCAGTAATACGGGTGGCGGTAGCGCCGGTCCGACAACAAGGCCAGCTGCGCCTGGCGCAAGGCTTGTGCCTTGGATTCGCCGGGTCGCCCCAGTCCCGTGTAGAAATCGCCAACCAGCTGCATCGAGGCGAAGTCGCTGACCGACCACAAGGTAGCCAATGCACTGCGTGCACCGGCCTTGACCGCAATGCCGGCCAGCCCCAGCGCCGAGCGGTCGTCGCCGGCCGCGGTCTCGCAGGCACTGAGCACCAGCAGCTGCACCGGCTGGTCCCGGTAGTTGGTACCGCCCAGCATGCCCTCGAGCTCGTTGAGGTTGATCCGGCTGTCGTGGGTCAACACGAAGGTGTCCTGCGCGCTGGCGCCAAACTCGCCATGTGATGCCACATGCACGATGGTGTAGGGCGCTGCGGCCAGGTCGCCGCGAAAACGCGATGCCATGAAGGCCTGGTCGAGCAGCTCGGTTCCCGGCACCAGCGCCGCGACGCGCTCGATCTCGGACTTGACGCCCGGCAGCGCGGCAAAGCCCTGCACCGGCTCGGTCAGGCCGGCCATCAGCACCCGGGGCTGCACACCGGCGATCGGCCGCGGATCGGTCAGCGTCAGGCCCGGCGACGTGGCCACGGCATACTGCTCGATCAGGAACTGCCGGCCATCGTGGAGCGCGGACAGCGGAATCGTGCGCAAGGCTCCGTCGGGCACGAACACCAGCGTCTGGATGCCGGCGCGCTCGAGGTCGGCCAGAACGGGGCGCACGACCCAGTCATACAACTGCCGCGCGTGCTGCAGGTATTCGCGCGAGACCCGCTTCTCCAGCGTGCGGCGCATGGCACGGGTCTGTGCCTCGACGGCCTGCGCCGAGACCGGAACCGAATATTCGCGCAAGCCGTCGGGCAAGCTGACCAGGATCGACAACCGGTCGGGCAGGACGATGGGATACAGCGCGGCCGTCCGCGGCGCCAGCGCGTCGATGCCGCTGGTCTTGGACTTGAGCGAGGCGACGCAGTCGTCCTGGAAGAAGTCTTCCAGCTCGGCGCTCTTGAGCGCCTCCATCGTGCGCCGCGCCTCCAGCAGGTCGGCCTGCGCGGCATCGGGCCGCGTGGCCCGCTGCGCACGCCGGATCAGCAGGTCGGCCACACCGAGGTAGACCGGGCTGGCCTTGGTGCGGAAACCCGAGTTGCCAGCGGTGGCGAGGTCCGGGCGAATACGCTCGAGCGTGCCGGCAGCCACCCGGTACGCGACCAGCGCTCCGTCGTCGTCACCGAGCTGGCGCAGCAGCCGGCCCGCCTGCCACTCCCAGCGGTACAGGCTCTCCATCGCGTTCGACTGCCGCGCCGCCCGCGCCGCATCACGCGTGAGCGCCAAGGCCTCCTGCGGCCGGTTCGCGGCTTCCTCCATCGCACCCTTGTAGCCCAATGCATAACTGAGCACCCGCGCGTCACCGATCTGCCGCGCCGTCGCGGCGGCCGCATCGAAGTCGGCTGCGGCCTGGCGACGGGCGGCGTCCGTGGCATTCGCCGGATCGGCGGGCTCGCCGTGCAAACGCGCAATGCTGACCAGCGTCATCGCGCGGATGTGCGACGGCGGCAATGCCCGTACCAGCGGCCCAGCCCGCGCCAGCGCCTGCGCCCGCGCATCCGGTGCCAACGGCAGCCGCGCCAGGTTGACCGCGGCCGTGGCCTCCAGCGCCTGGTTGCCGCTGGCCCGCGCGTTGTCCATGCTGTGCCGGTACCACTCGGCGGCCCGGCTTGTGTTGCCGGCCTCGGCTTCGAGACGCGCCAGGTCGTTCGCACTGTGCGCGATGACATCCTGGTCGCGGTCCGCACGGGCCAGCGTGATCGCCTGCTCCAGCACCGGACGCGCCTTGGCCGGATCGCCCGCCAGCAGCAGCGCACTGCCCAGCGCCGCGGAGATCGATCCGAGCAGGGCCGGGTTGGCGTCCGCCGCCGCCAGCGCCCGCGCGTCTTCGAGGCGTTGCGTGGCCAGAGGCGCACGACCCAAGGCGAGATAACTGCGCGCGGCGCCGAGCAATGCCCGCGCCTGGGCCTGGGCATCACCGCTGCCCAGCGCCTGCAGGCGCGCGCGGTCCCAATGCACGAGTGCCTCTTCGAATCCCCCGTCCTGGTGCGCGCGCGCGCCGGCGGCCATGGCCTCGGCCACCGTCGCGTGTGCGCTGGAAGGCGCAGCCGACAACAGCATGAGCGCCAGCGATATCAGGGTACCGGCAACAAGGCCCGCAAGTCGACGGGAAGCGAGATGGTGAACCGTCATGTTGTTTCCCTGGTTCGGTGAAACCGTGACTGCCGCAAACGCACGGCACAAGTGCGGCGCCGCACCCGTCGACCCGGGCTGCCCGGCAGGCGATTCATTATGCACGCGGGCCCGGTCCGTTGCATCACCGACGGTGCCGGTCTCAGGCGGTTCGCACTCGGCATATAGTGTGTCTTCCCGCGACCACCCCGGAACGACGATGCCCCGCTTTGCCGCCAACCTCAGCATGCTCTACAACGAGCATGCCTTCCCCGACCGTTTCGCCGCGGCGGCCGCCGACGGCTTCCGCGCAGTCGAGTACCTGTTCCCGTATGCGTTTGCCGCCGACGACCTCGCGCGGCGCCTGCACGAACATGGCCTGCAGCAGGTGTTGTTCAACGCGCCACCCGGCGACTGGGACGCCGGCGAACGCGGCCTGGCCTGCCTGCCCGGACGCGAGGCGGAGTTCCGCGCCGGCATCGAGACGGCGCTCGCATACGCGCAGGCGCTGGACTGCCCGCGCATTCACGTGATGGCCGGCCTGGCGCCCGCCGATACCGAGCGCGCGCGGTTGCAGGCCACGTACGAGGCCAACCTCGCGTGGGCTGCCGAGCAGGCCGCCAGCGCCGGCCGCGACGTACTGATCGAGCCGATCAACACGCGCGACATTCCCGGCTTCTTCCTGAACCGCCAGGACGAGGCCCACCGCATCGTCGCCGCCGTGGGCGCGGCCAACCTGAAGGTGCAGATGGACCTGTACCACTGCCAGATCGTCGAAGGCGACGTGGCAATGAAGATCCGCCAGTACCTGCCGACCGGCGCGGTGGGCCACATCCAGATCGCCGGCGTGCCGATGCGCCACGAACCCGACCTCGGCGAACTGCACCACCCCTACCTGTTCGACGTCATCGACGAGGTGTCGGCCGCCTGCGGCTGGCAGGGCTGGGTCGGTTGCGAATACCGCCCGGCGCGGGGCACGGCGCCGGGGTCGACGTCGGCCGGGCTGGACTGGTTGCGCACGCGCCGACCGGGCTGATGCGCGCGCCACGCGCGGCTGGCGTCGGCAGAGCCACGGCGTGCGTGTGCTTGTCCCCTGCCGTCACTGTGCTTCTGCGCCGGGCCGGTAGGCGAAACCGGCAGGCCCGGCCACAATAAGGTCGTTGCCGCAAGCCACGGACTGGCATATCGAGACAAGCCCTGACTCCCGCCGCCCGGGTTGCCGCTTCGAAAGGCAATCATGACGCTTCCCCTGTCGTTCCTGTGGCCGCAGTACCTCTGGCTGCTGTGGGTCGTACCGGCGCTGGTGCTGATCTACGTCTGGCTGTTGCGGCGCAAGAAGAAGCAGGTGCTGCGCCTGGCCAGCATCGACATCGTCAAGCAGGCCATGGGATCGGGTCTGCACTGGCGCCGGCACGTGCCGCCAGCGCTGTTCCTGCTGGCCATGGCCATTGCCTTGCTGGCGGCCTCGCGCCCGACCGCGGTCATTGCCCTGCCTTCCAACCATGCGACGGTGATCCTGGCGATCGACGTATCGCTGAGCATGCGCGCAACCGACATCAAGCCCAACCGCATCACCGCCGCGCAGGAAGCGGCCAAGGCCTTCCTCAAGGAATTGCCGCGCAACGTCAAGGTCGGCATCGTCACCTTCGCCGGCACGGCCTCCGTCGCCCAGCCCGCGACGCTGCAGCGCGAGGACCTCGTGGCGGCGATCGACAGATTCCAGCTGCAGCGCGGCACGGCCGTGGGCAGCGGCATCGTCGTGGCCTTGTCCGAGCTGTTCCCCGATCACGGCCTGGACGTGGGCGAGATGACCTACGGCAACGGCCGACGCGGCAAGAGCATCGACGAGGCGCCATCGGCCCCGCGCAAGGAGTTCGTTCCCGTCAAGCCGGGCTCGTACACCTCGGCCGCCGTCGTGTTGCTGACCGACGGCCGGCGCACCACCGGCGTCGACCCCCAGGAGGCGGCCAAGCTGGCGGCGGACAGGGGCATCCGCGTGTATTCGATCGGGCTGGGCACGGTCGATGGCGAGATTCCCGGCTTCGAGGGCTGGTCGATGTACCTCAAGCTCGACGAGCCCAGTCTCAAGGCCATCGCCAATGTCACCCAGGCCTCCTATTTCTACGCCGGCGACGCCGATGCCCTCAAGACGGTCTACGAGCAACTCGGCACGCGGCTGCAGGTGGACAAACAGGAGACCGAGTTGTCCGCCCTGCTGGCGATGGCGGCCGCCGTGCTGGCACTGGCCGCGGCGGGCCTGTCGCTGCTGTGGTTCAACCGGGTCGTCTGAGCCGGGGCACGGCGCCCGCCGTCAGAGTCAGGCCGCGGTGAACCCGGCGTCGATGGCCAGCACACTGCCGATGGCCGAGGCCGCCCCGGGCGAGCTCAGCCACACGATGCCCGAGGCGATCTCCTGCGGCGTGCTGTAGCGCCCGAGCGGATAACGCGCGCCGGCCGCCGACGGTGGTCCGTCCGGAAACGACGCGATGATGCGCTCGGCCATCGGCGTCTGCACACCCGACGGGCACACCACATTGACGCGAATGCCCTGGCGCGCATATTGCAGCGCCGCGCTGCGACTCAGGCCGACCACCGCATGTTTCGAGGCACCGTAGACGGCCGAACGCGCCGAGCCGACCAGGCCGGCGCCCGAGGCCACGTTGACGATGCTGCCGCCAGCCGGCTGGCGCAGCATCTGCGTCATCTGCGCGCGCATGCAATGCCACACACCGCGCACGTTGACGTCCATGGTGCGGTCGTACAGCGCATCGTCTTCCTCCAGCAACGGCCGGGTCGCGCCTTCGACGCCGGCGGCGTTGGCCGCGCAGTCCAGCCGGCCCCAACGCGCCAGCGTGGCGGCGACCGCGTCGCGGACCTGACCCGCCTGCGTCACGTCGCAGCCCAGCACCATCGCATCCCGGCCCATGGCCTGGATCTGCGCAAGCACGGGTGCGCAGGCAAGGCCATTGCGATCGACCAGCGCCACGTCGGCGCCCGCGGCGGCAAATGCCAGCGCCGTCGCCCGGCCGATGCCCGAGGCGGCGCCGGTGACGAACGCGACCTGTCCGGTGAAATCCATCGACGGCAACACGCCCTCGGTCGGTGCGGCGGCCGTGCTCACGGTGTGTGCTCCAGGCCCGGCATGGCCGGTCGTTCCCTTGACGTCGGCCGATGGCTCATAACGGCAACCTCTGCTCCAGCCACGGCACCAGGGCCGCCATCTGGCGCAGTACCGGGGCGTTCGGGTCCTCGCCGTCGTCGGGCTCGAAGTAGTGCAGGCAGTCCGGGAAATCGAACAGCGTCTTGTCCTGGCTGCGCACCGTGTCCAGGATGGCCTGGCCATGCTGGCGCGGATAGACGTCCATGTCGCGGCCGGCCTGCACCACGGCCACCGGCTCATCGATGGAGCGACCGGTCTTGAGGAAATTGGCATTGCTGCTCAGGCCCGACCAGGTCGACAACCATGCGTCCGGCGTGACGATGCGCCCGAACCCGTAGAGCTGGTAGTTCATCAGGTCCGGCAGGTCGCTGAGCAGGC
Organism: uncultured Rhodoferax sp.; assembly: GCA_963974265.1. Classification (GTDB taxonomy): domain Bacteria; phylum Pseudomonadota; class Gammaproteobacteria; order Burkholderiales; family Burkholderiaceae_C; genus CAISIP01. The sequence goes on along the minus strand of CAXBDR010000028.1, from coordinate 7,411 downwards.
TGCCGTAACCCCGGTTGCTCGGGTCCAGCGTGTTGTCCACGTAGTTGGGATTGGCCATGGTCCGGTACACCGTCATCACCGGCTGGAATGCGGCGCGCCGGTTCACGGCCCGCTGGCCGGTCGCCGGCAACGCGGCGAAACCCGGCTCGCCGCGCAAGGCCTCGGCGGCGGCCTGGTCGGCGATGATGGCGTGCGCACGCGCGTCGATACGCGCCACCCGCGCCAGCTGCGCCGCCCTGTAACGCGCCAGGAACTCCGGCGTGTAGCGGCTCCACTGCGGTGCCGGCACGAAGCCGTTGTCGGGGTTGTACATGTCCAGCGTATCGTCGACCAGCAACGGGTCGTGTTCGTCGACCACCGAGGGATCGATGATGTCGTTCATGATCAGGCCCTGGCCGACATGCGCGGCCGAGATCATGAAGGCGTCGAAGGCCGGCAGCGTCGCCTGCGCCAAGGCCACCGGCCGGCCCGCCGGCGTGTGGCTGATGCGTTGCGCAGGCGCCGCCTTGGCCTGCGACTGGTAGAAGCCACCCAGCGAACCGCCACCGGAATTGCCCAGCCAGACCACCTTGTCGATGCCCTGCTCGCGCAACCAGACCATGTGGGCGGCCAGGTCCAGCAGCAGCAGCTCATGCACGCAGGTCGAATCGTTGTTGGTATTGCGCAGGTTCGCGCCCAGGCAGGCATACCCGGCACGCAACAGGGCCGGAAACGCGTAATGCTGGGAGAAGTCCCCGCGCGGATGGGCCGCGATCACCGCCACCCGCGGCCGGGGGTTGCGCACGGGGCGCCAGAACAGGCCCCGCACCTGGGTGTTGTCATGGGCGTACAGCGTGACCTGCTCGCAACGGGCAAATTCCGTCACCGGTTCGCGAAAGCGGACCCAGCTGCCGCTCCAGTACGTCTTCGCCAGCAATCGCATGGCCATGGTGTCGTCCCCTCCTGCCACCGGACCGCCGCGCCCGATGCCGGCACCCTGCCCCGGGTGGATGGCATCAATCTAGTGCAGCGGGCACGTTGCCGCGATCGTCGAATGCGACGATATTGCGGTGCCGGTGCCGGTGCCGACGCTCAGCCGATCAGGCCCCGCTTGCGCGCCAGCGCCACGGCATGGGTGCGGCTGCTCGCGCCGAGCTTGAGGTTGAGGTTGCGCAGATGCGTGCGCACCGTGCTGTCGGACACGAACAGCTTGCCGGCCATGGCGCTGTTGGAATACCCTTCCGCCAGCAGTTCCAGTACCCGGATCTCCTTGGCCGTCAGGCCCTCGGGCGCGAGCGAGTCGGAGCCTTCGTCCAGCGGCGCCGGTGCCGGGCCGAATGCCTGCAGCAAGCGGTCCAGGTGGTCTTCCATGAGTGGGTCCGTCGCAGCCGTGCGTGCGCCACCCCGGGTCTGCGCGAACTGGCGCACCAGCGCGGCGGCGCTCGGCCCCTCGTCGAGCACGGTTCGCACCAGGCCCTCCTGCCCACACACCCGCAACACCTGCGCGACGTTGTCCATGGCCGCATCCGTCTGGCCGGCAGCATGTTGCGCCATCGCGCGGAGCAACTGGATCTTCACCGCCCGGCGGTTGCGCCCGCCCAGGCGCGCCATCTCCAGCTCGCGCGTCAGCGGTGCGACCGTGCTGGCGGCGTCTGCGAACGCCAGTGTCCAGCGCAGCTGGGCCAGCTCCAGATAGTCCAGGTCATGGGCCAGCAGCCGCTGCGCGCGTTCGCGGGCCCAGATGTCGGGCATTGCGGCACGCTGCAGTTCCTCCTGTGCCGCCGGCCCGGACCCCTGCTGCAACAGCAGCCGGGCGCGCTCGAGCCGCGCGGCCACGGCCACGCGCAGCAGCTTGCGCGTGTAGCCGATGTCCTCGAGCTCGGCCAGCGCATGCAGCGCACGGTCGACGTCGCCAGCCACGAAGGAGATGCGCGCGCGCATCACGTGGCTCAGGATCATGTGGTCGGGCAGGCCGACCTCGCGTGCCATCGGCAGGTAGACGTTGAGCAGGTGTTCGGCGCGATCGAGCTGGTTCGCCTCGTAGGCCACGCAGGCATACAACACGCCGGCCCAGGCATTGCCGTGGGCATGGTTGAAGTTGACGACATGGGTGGCGTCCACCGCGACCCGGAAACGCGCCTTGGCATGGCGCAACCGGCCGGCCAGCAGATCCAGGATGCCTTCCATCGACTCCGTGTACATGCGGTTGAAGTTGCCGTCGCCGCGCGAGGCCCGCGCACCATCGAGCTGGCGATGCGCCTCGCGGGCATTGCCGAGCACGCAGAAGATGTTGGCCATTGCGTTGAACAACACGCTGCGTGCGAAGGAACTGCTGGCGGGCACTTCCTGCAGGCTGGCCAGGCCGGCCACGTAGGCTTCCTGGTAGCGGTCCTGCATGGCCAGCAGCAAGGGGCGCATGGCGGCCAGATGGGCCTGCACCCGCGGGTCTTCGCTGCGCACGCACGACGAGGCCGCGATCTGCTGGGTCGCCTCCCAGGGCCCGCGGGTGAAACAGGTGGCCCAGAACCCGAGCACCTGGGGATACGGATGGCGCCGCAGCAACGAAGCGGGCAAGGCCGCGAACCAGCGCGACAACAAGCGCATGCGGCCCTGTTCGAGCAGGCTTTCCGCATGCCGCTCGAGCAGGCCCAGCGCACGTGGCCAGTCCTGCCCCTCCAGCGCATGGTCGATCGCCGGCACCGGCCGCTGCTCGGCCTCGTACCAGGTCGAGGCCGCGGCATGCAGGCCGGCCAGCATCTCGGGGGACTCCTCGCGCAGACGGGCTCGCAGGAAGTCGGCGAACAGGCTGTGATAACGCCACTGGCCAGGCATGGACGCCACCGGCATCAGGAACAGGCCGTCCATCTCCAGCTGCTGCAACATCGCACTGCAATCGAGCTGCGGGCACAAGGCCTGGCACAACGAGGGGTCGAGCTGGCGCAGGATGCTGGTGTGCAGCAGGAAGCGGCGCGTGTCCGCGGGTTGGTGGGCCAGCACGTCCTGCGCCAGGTAGTCGGCCACGACCCGGTCGGACCCCGAGAACCGCGCGATGAACTGCGCCTCGTCGCCGCTGCGGTGCAAGGCCATCGACGCCAGCCACAAGGCCGCCCCCCAGCCCTCGGTCCTGGCGTGCAGCGTGGCGACCGTTGTCGGCGCAAGGTGCGCATAACCGCGCAGCCGCAGGAAGTCCCGGGTCTCGTCGAGATTCATGCGCAAGGCATCCACGCCGATCTCCACCATCTGGCCGCGCGCGCGCAGGCGCCCCAGGCTCAGCGCCGGCACGCTGCGCGAGCCGATCGCCAGTCGGCCCTGGCGCGGCAGGTGTTCCAGCATCTCCTGCACCAGTTCGACCACCACCGGCTCCTGCAGCGCCTCGAAGTCATCGAGAAAGAACACGAAGGGTTCGTCGAACGCGGCAATCGCCTTGACCAGGTCGTGCGGCGAGCCCGGCCGCTGGGGGGCGATGCCCAGGCGCCGCAGCGCCGCTTCGACATTGGACAGGAACCGCGACAGGTCGTTGTCCGCGTTGTCCAGGCCGAGCCAGGCGGTGGCCACGCCCTGGTCCTGCAACCGCGCGCGGAACTGCAGCATCGCCGTGGTCTTGCCGAAACCGGCCGGCGCCTGCAGCAGCAGCAAACGGGCCATGGCGTCGTCCAGCCGGTCGCAGACCTGCTGGCGCGTGACCTGGTTGCCGCTGGCGGGGGGTGGTTCGAGTTTGTCGGCTTCCATCAATCGGATTGGCATCGTGACCATACGCAGGCCGCCATCGCCTGCGCGGCGCGCACGACCCACGGCACGGAACGCGCCGCAAGGTTCATCGTTTCCGACGATGCGCCCGCACGCGTCCCCCTGCAGTATGCACAACCAGCACGGGCGCCGGCGCACTGGCGTGCCGAGGCCTGCGTGTCCATGCACGCTCAAGCGGCGCAATCGACAAAAGGCAACATGATGGACGAAGTACTGCACATCGACGAGACCGACGGCGTCGCCAGGGTGACATTGAACCGGCCGGAGCAGCTCAATGCCATGAATCCCGCACTGGTGGCGGCGCTGCGCGGTTACTTCCGGGCGCTGTACGACCGGCCGGCGATACGGGTGGTGGTGCTGCAGGCGGCCGGCCGCGCGTTCTGCTGCGGCCTCGACCTGAAGCAACACGCCATCGGCCGCGACGTCGGCGTGGTCGGCATGCTGGCGCTGCAACGCGGTATTCGCGACATCCTGCTGGCCATGCGGCGTTGCCCCCAACCCATCGTCAGCCTGGTACAGGGACCGGCCAGTGGCGGCGGCTTTGCCCTGGCGCTGGCCAGCGACATCCGGCTGGCCACGCCGGACGCGCGCATGAATGCCGCGTTCATCCGCATCGGCCTGTCGGGATGCGACGTCGGCGTGAGTTATTTCCTGCCGCGCATGGTCGGCAGTTCCGTGGCGGCGCAATACCTGCTGACCGGTCGCTTCATGGACGCGCAGCGGGCGCTGGCGCTGGGCCTGGTCAGCACCGTGGCGCCGATGCCGCAGCTACGGCAGGAATGCGACGCGCTGGTGGCCGACATGCTGCGCGCCGCACCCCTGGCCTTGCGCCTGACCAAGGATGCGTTGGGCCACGCCATCGACGCGGCCAGCCTGGATGCCTGCATCGCACTCGAAGACCGCAACCAGGTCCTGTGTTCGCAGACCGAGGACTTCGCCGAAGGGCTGCAGGCCTTCCTGGGCCGGCGCGAACCGCAGTATCGCGATCGCTGAACCGGCGCACGCATCGCCGCTCTCGCGATGCGCACGCGGCCCGGGCGGCGCGATCAGCGCGGATACAACTCGCGCAGCTTGAGTTTCCAGAACTTGCCGGTGGCGGTACGCGGCAAGGCGTCGATGAACTCGTAGCGATCGGGCAGCTGCCATTTCGCGAAATGGTGGCGCATCAGGTGCGCCGACAACTCCGGCGGCTCCGCGGACTGCCCCTTCCTGAACACCACGCAGGCCAGCGGACGTTCGCTCCATTTCTCGTCGGGAATCGCGATCACGGCCGCTTCGGCCACCGCCGGATGCGCCATCAACGCGTTCTCCAGGTCGACCGAACTGATCCATTCGCCGCCGGACTTGATCAGGTCCTTGGTGCGGTCGGTGATGCGCACGAAGCCCAGTTCGTCGACGGCGGCTACGTCCCCGGTGCGCAACCAGCCATCGGTGGTGAATTTCTCTTCGCTGACCGGCACGCCGTGGTAGCTGCCGGTGATGAACGGCCCGCGCACCTGGATTTCGCCCATGGCCTGGCCGTTCCACGGCGCGTCCTGGCCGTCGTCGCCGCGCAGGCGCAGGTCGACCAGCGGCACCGGCACGCCGGCCATGGCGGCGCGGCGGTACCTCTCGTCCATCGATACGTTGCGCAGCTCGGCCTTGGGATACGACACCGTGGCCAGCGGCGAGGTCTCGGTCATGCCCCAGCCCTGCAGCAGCCAGATGCCATGCTGGTCGAAGGCGCGGATCAGCGACTCCGGCACCGCGGCGCCGCCGACCAGCGAACGCATGCCGCGCGGCAGCTTCCAGCGCCCGTAATGCGGATGGTCGGCCTGCAGCGCCGCGTCGAAGGTCTGGATCAATCCCATCCAGATCGTCGGCACCCCCAGCGACAAGGTCGGCTGTTCGGCCGTGATCAGGTCGAGCAGGTCTTCGGGATGCAGGTGCGGGCCCGGGAACACCAGCTTGGTGCCCATCATCACGGTGCCATATGGCACGCCCCAGCAGTTGGCATGGAACATCGGTGTCACCGGCAACACCACGTCCGAGCCCTTCAGGCCCCAGAAGTCGCCCAGGCTGGCCACCAGCGTGTGCAGCACGGTGGAGCGGTGCGAATACGCAACGCCCTTGGGACGGCCGGTGGTGCCGGAGGTGTAACACATGGCCACCGGGTCGGTCTCGGCATGTTCGACGTACCGGAATCCCGCGCCGTCGGCCGCGCCGATCCACGCGTCGTAGTCGGTGAATCCGTCCGGCACCGGCTGGCCCGAGAACGCATACACGATGACATGCTCGAACCGGTGCAGGTCGGCGAACTGCCGGTACAGCGGCAACAACACGTCATCGACGATCAGCACCCGGTCGCGGGCGTCGCCGGCGATCCAGCCGATCTCGTCCGGCGCCAGCCGGATGTTGAGCGTGTGCATCACGGCGCCGGCCGCCGGGATGCCGAAATAACACTCCAGATGGGCATGGTGGTTCCAGCACAACGTGGCAACCCGGTCACCCTTGCCGATGCCCAGGTCGACCAGCGCGGCGGCCAGCGAGCGCGTGCGCCGGTACCACTCGCCGTAGGTGTGGCGCACCAGCGTCTTGTCGGGTCTGCGCGACACGATCTCGTTGCTGGAAAACAGCTGCCCGGCACGTTCGAGCAGGCTGTTGAGCGACAGCGGGACGTCCATCATCGTCGAGTGCATGGTGTTCTCCATATGGCAGGTCCGGGCTCGGCCGTCACAGCGGCGCACGCTCCTGCAGCCAGGGCAGCAGCTGCGCCATCTGCTCCTGGGCGCCGGCGTTGTCGGCCTCGCCGGCATCGGGTTCGAAATAATGCAGCGCCATCGGGAAGTCGATGTAGGTCTTGTCGGTGCTGGCCAGGGCATCGAAGATGGCGCGGGAATGGGTCTGCGGATAGACGTCCATGTCGCGGCCGGCATTGACGACCACCACCGGCTCGGTGATGGCGTGGCCGTTGCGCAGCAGGTTGGCATTGCTGGACAGCCCCGACCAGGTCGACAACCACGCATCGGGCGTCTGGATACGGCCGAAACCGGTGAGCTGAAAGTTCATCAGGTCCGGCCGGTCGCTGAGCAGGCAGCCGTAACCCCGGTTGCTCGGGTCCAGATGGCGGTCCACGTAGTTGGGATTGGCCATGGTGCGGTAGACCGTCATCACCGGCTGGAACGCGGCGCGCTGCAACACCGCACGCTGGCGCGGCGCGGGCAGTCCGGCAAACGCCGGGTCGGTGCGCGTGGCCTCGGCATCCATCTGCTCGGCGATCAGGGCGCGGGCGCGCGCATCGATGCGCGCCACGCGCTCGATCTGGGCGGCGCGGTAACGCCGCACGAAGGCCGGGTCGTATTCGCTCCACTGCGGCGCCGGCCGGAAGCCGTTGGCCGGGTCGTACATGTCGATTTCCGGGTTGGTCAGCAGCGGCGCGGACTCGTCGACGACCGACGGGTCGATGACCTCGTTCATGATCAAGCCCTGGCCGGTGTGGGCGGCGGTGATCATCATCGCGTCGAAGGCCGGCATCACCGCGTCGCGCAGCGCGGTCGGTCGCCCGCCGGGGGTTCGCGCGATGCGCTGGTCGGCACTCGCCTTGGCCTGGGCCTGGTAGAGGCCGCCGAGCGATCCGCCGCCGGAGTTGCCGAGCCAGACCACCTGCTCGACGCCGCGCTCCTCTTTCAGCCAGCGCACATAAGCC
>CAXBDR010000027.1:0-27974 GCA_963974265.1 uncultured Rhodoferax sp. | reverse complement strand
CATGAAAAAAGCCCGTCGCGTGAACGACGGGCCTTTTCTCGGACGACACCGGCAGCTGCTGCCGGGTCAGGCTGTTGCCAGCCAGTACTCCGCGTTGAATGGGCTGCTCATGCGCAGCGCCAGGGGCGAGACGTCCAACAACTTGTCCGTTGGCATCTTTTCGCCGGTCTCGGTCGTCAGGTTGATGCCTGACAGCGACTGATTCGCGTGTACATCGCTCTTTGCCTCGTTAGCCCGTTCCGCTTGGCTGGTTTGTGCGGAACGGGCTACAGAAAAGAATAGAAACATCGGAACGGGACCTTTCGGTCGCTCCAGTAGTCGGCGGCATCGCGGAAGATGTCGAGCAACTGCTCGCGGGCTTCCTTGTCGAACTTCGCGTTCGCGGGAATGTGCTCCAGCACGGCGACAAATCCCGGTTGCGGGCCGGACTTGTGGACCGGGTCGGTCATGCTGTCGTACAAGGCATCGAAGTTCTTGCCGACATGGGATGGCAGCGTGAATTGCTGGCCGATCATGTCCAGCACTTCTTGCTTGGACTGCGCATTGGCCAGGTTGGCATACAGGAAATGATGCCCCAGGCTTTGCGCGGCATCTTGCAGGTCCTGAACCCGGAAGGCCCGGATCGATTGCACGATATTGCTGCGCACGCCGCGAAGCGGCGCTTCGGCTTCTTGCCGAGGCTGCATATCCATCCCCGTTTCGTTCTCGATATAAGACATATAAGTAGTTCCAACAAAAACCTATGGCACGATCCGGCGAAAACTCGCGTAGTGATCGGCGGTGTAGTAGCAGGCGTCTGGCTCCCGCGGCTTGCCACCACATACGATCCGTCGGGTGCCACGATGGCTCAACCCCGGCGTAGCTACGGTGTACTCACGGTAATAACCCCGGCTCTTGATCGGGAGCAAACGTTCGCGATTTCCGAACACCGTTCCGTCCTTCTCATAAGGAAATGGACCGCCTCGGGTGATCAGTCCATAGGTCTGACTGCCCTGGGCCGGCATTTCGGCAATTGAAATCGTCGATGTGTCGTCGGGCGTGACAACTGGTGCTCTTGCACATACAAGGCCCGTGACAGACGCCGCAGCAAGTATTAAGCCAGTGAGTACTAACTTGAAACTTCTGACAGCCCCCATGCATTTACGCTCCAGAACCGCGGGTTTACCCCTAAATCACTCGAGACGTAGTGTCGCCTATCCCATCCGAAATTGCAAGGGCCTGCACAAAAAATGGGCATCTTGTGCGACGCAGCAAGATGCTGAAAGTCAGTGCATGCTTTTGCGTTGATGGTTATCGATTGGCGTTGGCGTCAGCCACGGTCAATGCGGTCATGTTGACGATGCGCCTCACCGTGGTGCTGGCCGTCAATACATGCACCGGACTGGCGGCCCCGAGAAGCACCGGGCCGATCGCAATATTGCCGCCTGCCGCCGTCTTGAGCAGGTTGTACGCAATATTGGCAGCATCGATATTGGGAAGCACCAGCAGATTGGCATTCCCGACCAGGGTGCTGTTGGGCATCAGTCGGGCCCGTGCAGCGCCGTCGAGGGCCAGGTCGCCGTGCATTTCGCCATCCACTTCCAGCCACGGCGCCTGCGCGCGCAGGATCTCCAGTGTTTGCCGCATCTTGACCGCGCTGGGCAGGTTGCTGCTGCCGAAGTTGGAATGCGACAACAACGCCACCTTGGGCTGCAGTCCGAAGCGCACCATTTCCTCGGCCGCCATGACCGTGATCTCGGACAGCTCCAGTGGCGTCGGATCGGTGTTCACATGGGTGTCGACCAGAAAGATCAGCCGGTCCGGCAGCATCAGGCCGTTCATGCAGGCGTAGATCGGTACATCCTGGGGCGTGCTGGGACTGCCGCCCTTGCGCTTGCCGATGACCTGGTCGATGTAGGTCAGGTGCATCGCTGTCGTACCCCAGGTGCCGCAGATCATGCCGTCGACATCTCCCTTGTGCAGCAGCATCGCGCCGATCAGCGTCAGGCGGCGGCGCATTTCGATCTTGGCCATCTGCATCGTGACACCCATGCGTTCCGTCATCGCCAGGTAGGTCTGCCAGAAATCGCGGTAGCGCGCATCGTGCTCGACGTTCACCACGTCATAGTCGAGTTCCTCGCGCAGGCGAAGCCCGAATTTCTCGATGCGTTGTGCGATGATGGCGGGCCGGCCGATCAGGGTCGGACGCGCCAGTCCCTCGTCGACGACGATCTGGCAGGCCCGCAGGATGCGTTCCTCTTCGCCCTCGCAATAGGCGACGCGTTTGCGCTGCGCGTTCTTGGCCGCGGCGAAGATCGGCCGCATCGTGTTGCCCGATGCATAGACGAAACTTTGCAGCCGATCGCGGTAGGCCTGCAGATCGCCGATCGGGCGCAATGCGACCCCGCTGTCGGCTGCCGCCTGAGCCACCGCCGGCGCGATCTTCATCATCAGCCGGGGATCGAACGGCTTGGGGATCAGGTAATCGGGACCGAACGCCAGCTTTTGCCCGGCATAAGCCGCGGCCACGACTTCGCTTTGCTCCGCCCGGGCCAGATCCGCGATCGCATGCACGGCCGCGATCTCCATCTCGTCCGTGATCGTGGACGCGCCGGCATCGAGCGCGCCACGGAAGATATAGGGGAAACACAGGACGTTGTTGACCTGGTTCGGGTAGTCCGTGCGGCCGGTGGCCATGATGGCGTCGTCGCGCACCTGCTTCACGTCTTCCGGCGATATCTCCGGATTCGGATTCGCAAGCGCGAAAATCAATGGCTTGGCGGCCATCACGCGAACCATGTCGGGCTTGAGCACGCCTCCGGCGGACAAGCCCAGAAAAATGTCGGCGCCATCGATCACCTCGGCCAGCGTGCGGGCGGAGGTCTTCTGTGCGAACACGATCTTGTCGTCGTCCATCAGCTCGGTGCGACCTTCGTATACGACGCCGGCAAGGTCGGTCACGAAGATGTTCTCGCGCGGCATGCCCAGTTTCAGCAGCAGGTTCAGGCAAGCCAACGCGGCGGCGCCGGCGCCCGAGGCCACGAGCTTGACGTTGCGCACATCCTTGCCCACGACCTTCAGGCCATTGAGCATGGCCGCGCCGACCACGATGGCCGTGCCATGCTGGTCGTCATGGAACACCGGGATCTTCATCCGGTCGCGCAGCTTGCGCTCCACGTAGAAGCAGTCCGGCGCCTTGATGTCTTCCAGGTTGATGCCGCCGAAGGTGGGTTCGAGGGCGGCGATGATGTCCACCAGCTTGTCCAGGTCCTGCTTCTCGTTCACCTCGATGTCGAACACATCGATGCCGGCGAACTTCTTGAACAGGACCGCCTTGCCCTCCATCACCGGCTTGGCCGCCAGCGGACCGATGTCGCCCAGGCCCAGCACGGCGGTGCCGTTGGTCACGACCGCGACCAGGTTGCCCCGACTGGTGTATTTGAAGGCGTTGTTCGGGTCGTTGACGATTTCCTCGCAGGCGGCGGCAACGCCCGGCGAATAGGCCAGCGCCAGGTCGCGCTGGTTCGACAACTGCTTGGTGGCGGCAATCGCAATCTTCCCCGGCGTGGGGAACTCGTGATATTCCAGTGCAGACTTGCGCAATTGTGCGCGTACCTCGTCGGAACCGGGGGTATTCTCTGGCATGTGAAGTCTCCTGCCGCATGCGGCGTGGCGCGACCGATGCGACAGTACATCGGCTCCATGGCGGTTGGGGGAAATTGTAGGCTGCGCCTACAACAGCGGAGTCGTCTGCCCGAGTGGCTGCGGACGGCCGTACAGGAAACCTTGCACGATGTCGCACGACTGCGCGCTCAGGAATGTGCTTTGCTGCTGGGTTTCGACGCCTTCGGCGACCACCTCGATGCCCAGCTCATGCGCCAACGCAATGGTTGCGCGCACAATGGCCGCGTCGTCGGCGTCGGTGGCGAGGTCCTGCACGAAGGAGCGGTCGATCTTGAGCTCGTCGATCGGGAACCGTTTGAGGTAGGCCAGGGAGGAATAGCCGGTTCCGAAATCGTCGACCGCGATGCGTACACCCAGCGCCTTGATCTCCTCGAGCAGTTCGATCACCTGCGCGGCATCGGTCATGGCCGTGGTCTCGGTGATCTCCAGCTTGAGCAGCGACGGGGCGATGCCAGTGTCCTCCAGCGCGCGTTGCACAACGTCGACGATGTTGCGATTGACGCACTGGCGCGCAGATACGTTGACCGCCACCGGCATCGCGTGCAGTCCGTCGGCGACCCAGCGAGCAATGTCATGTGCGACGCGCTGCACCACCCAGGCGCCGATTTCGACAATCAATCCGGACTCCTCGGCCACGCCGATGAAGTCCGCTGGCTGCACCAGCGTATCGGGGCTTCGGCGCCATCGCAGCAAGGCCTCGAAACCGACCAGCGTACCGCTGTCGAGGCGGAACTGCGGTTGGTAATGCATCTCGAACAGGCCCTCGCGCAAGGCATGGCGCAGCTCGACCTCCAATGACAGCCGCTCACGGGTCCAGATCTTGAGATCGGTCGAATAGAACTGGAATCCGGTGTCCGGATGCGATTTTGCGCGGTACATCGCGGTGTCGGCCTTGGCCAGCAAGTCCTCGATCTCGACGCCGTCCTGGGGCGCCAACGCGATGCCCACGCTGCAGGAGCTGGCCAGCCGCAGGTCGTGAATTTCGACGTCCTCGCCCAGTGCCGCCACCAGCTTGGCCGCAGCGGCGGCAACGGCCGATTCGCCGGAGATGTCCTCCATCACGACGATGAACTCATCGCCGCCCCAGCGCGCCACGAAGTCCGTGCTTCGGCAGATGGCAGCGAGGCGCTGCGCGGTCACGCAAAGCACCTCGTCGCCATGGCTGTGTCCCAGGCTGTCGTTGATGCGTTTGAACCGATCCAGGTCGAGAAACAGGATGGCGATCGTGCTGTGCAGGCGCTGCGCCCGGGCCAGCGCCAGGGCCAGTCTTTGCTGCAACTGCACCCGGTTCGGCAGTCCGGTCAAGGCGTCATGCGTGGCGGCATGGCGCAACTGGTCGGCACTGGCCACGCTGTCCGTGATGTCGGACAGCACAATGACGGCGCCTTCGATCCGGCTGGTTGCATCGCGCAACGGGCTGACGCTGGCGCGCAATACGCGCCCGGCCGAATCCCGCGTCTGGGCCAGGCGCAGCTGATGCGTCGGGAAGACTCCCTGGTCGCGATGCAGGCACTCACCGATGGCGGCCTCGAGCAATGCCATGCCGTCGTCTTCCAGGGTCACGACCTGCGACAAGGGGTGTCCGACCAGCGCCCCGTTGGCGATCTGCCGCAAGGCGACCGGGTTGGCGTAACGGACGATACATCGCGCGTTGACCGTGATGACGCCGTCACCGATGGCCTCCAGGGTGGCCCGCGCGTGTTGCCGATTGCGGGCCAGCCGTCGACGGCTGTCGCGCAGGAGCATCATCATCCAAACGATGGCGGCCAGTGCCAGGGCCAGCACCGCGGCAAAGGGAGCAATCCATGTCTGCAGCAGATACAAGGCCCCTGCGCTGGTGAGCAAGGGCAGTACGTTGTGCAGGACGACCCACCCGGTGCGCGGCAATCGCCCGCGCGTCGGCCACCAGGCGACGGGGATGACGAATGCCAGCGCAACCACGGCCGACAACCAGGGTTCAGCCGGCGTGATCAGGTAGCCGCCCCGAAGAGCCTCGTACGCCTGTGCATGCAATTGCACCGCCGCCAGGTGCGATCGATCCCCGGCCAAGGGCGAGGCCAGTTCGCCACCCAGACCGGACGCCGAGACGCCGATCAGCACCGGACGCCCGCGCAGGGTGTCGAGCACCTGCGGCGCCTGCAAGACCCGGGACAGGCCGATGGGCGGCGGCACCGACATGTGCGGCAACAAGACCTCATGGTCGCGGCGCCAGGCGGGTGGCTCCTGCGCGGCCGCAGAACGGTGCTCGGCGGCGCGCCGCCCGGGCAGGCGACCTGGTACCGCCGCGGGTGACGCCTGCTCGAGCAAGGCCAGAGCCAAGGCCGGATGGCGGGGCTCGCCGGCGCCGTACCTGCCCGTCGCTGTCGATTTCGGCGTCCACATGACCCAGGCGCGCGGCAGCGTCCCGCAGCACCGCAATGGGCAGGCCGTCCGTCATCGCGCCATCGACGCCGAGCGCCGGTGTCAGTGCCAGCACCACGCCACCGTGGCGCAACGCCGCCTGCGCCAGGCTTGCATCGGCGCCGGGACTTGCGTCGGCTTCGGTGAACAGGAGGTTCATTCCCACCGTGGCCACACCAGCTTCGCGCAAGGCATCGAGCACCTGGGCATGGACCGTCCTGGGCCAGGGCCACCGACCCACCGAGGACAGGGTTTCGTCGTCGATGGCCAGCACCACCACGGCGCCGGCATCGGCCCGATGGGATGGCGCAAACAGGTCGTACGCCATCAAGTCCAGCCGCGTCACAGCCGAGGGCCGGGCTGCCGTCAAGATGGCCAGCACCAGCAGCGCGACCCACAGCGGGGCACGGGTCGAGAGGTTTCGCATCCAGCGACGGCGAACGGTTTGCGGCGCGCCGGTCGCTGCTGCGGAGGTGCTCATAGGCCCAGCAGAATCAGGGCGGGCAGCACGATCAGCAGCGCGCGCCATGGCGAAGGCTCGGGTGCGGGTGGCGGCGGCTCGGGAACCACGAAGCGTTGCGGCCGGCTCCAGGGGCCGGTAAACCCATCCTGGCTGGTCGCGCGGACGCGCAAGTGGTAGGTGCCAGGTGTCAGCGCGTGCAGCAGATGTTGTGGCTCGTTCGAGCGGACATCGACCACCCGTTGCGAGAAGTCGTCATGGGTGGCCACCTGCAGGTCATAACCGGTGGCGTGCGGCACGGCCGGCCAACGGATGGTGACCTCGCCGGATTGGACCTGCACCGGAGCGGCCTCGGGCGCCGGCGGCACCACCCGGAACGACTGCGTGTCGCCCCACGGGCCCTGGCGGCCACTGGCCGGCACCACGGAGGCGACCCGCCAGTAATAAAGGCCCGGCACCAGGTCGGTGGCGAGTTCGCCGACCTGTGCTTCGGATACCGATTGCGCGACCAAGGGCGCGCCTTTGGTCGATGGGTCCTGGCGTATTTCGAGCCGGTAGTGCCAGCCGGGATCGGGAATCGTCCATTGCAGTTGCGGACGTGGCGTGGCAACGACAGCGTCGGGCGCCGGGCGCATCAGGATCGGAGCCTGCGGGCGTGCATGGACCCGGATCGAGCGTTCCGCGACGAGACCCTCGAGTCCATCGGCGTCGGTGGCGCGGACGCGCAGAACGAAATCACCATCTTCGATATCCGTGATGCGGATCCGTGCCTGTGGTGTGCGTTCATCGGACAACAGGGTTTCGAAGCGCGTATCCGGTGCCACCTGGGTCCGGTACGCCACCGCGCCGGGAACGGGCGCCAGCGGCCAGTTGACCGGCAGCCGCTCCAGCCGTTCGGGCAGTCCCGACAGGTCCGGCGCGGCCAGCAGTGACCGCGGCGGTTCCGGGGCTCGACCGATCTGGGCAATGGTTCCAAACCCGGCGTTGGCCCGAACATCCCCCGCCGTGTTGCCCACCTGGACCGAACCGTCAAGCACCTCCGTCCAGGCCGTATGGTCGTCTGCATGAACCCGGAACCGGGTGCCGCGCACAGCCGCGACCGCCGCAGGGGTTCGGATCTCGAACCGCGTTGCCGGCGCTTGGCGCAGTGGCGTGACCATGTTCTCGAGGCCACCGCGGATCAGTTCGATTTCCACCATGAAACCGCCGTCGAGCAGCCGCCGGTCGGATTGCACCAGACGCAGCTCCGACGCCTGGCGCATCATGACCCGCGATCCGTCGTCGAATTCCAGCAACACACTGGATCCGGGGCTGGTACGCAGCTGCGCATGCGTCGGCAGCTCCTCGCCGGTGACAGCCGCGCGTGCGGGTTTGCCGGCCTGCTCCACCATGGCCTGTCCGTGCGCCGCCAACACACGCACCCGCGTCGACTGGAGCTTGAGCCAGGGTGCCGGAATGCGCAGTTGTGTGCCGGGCCGCACCCTGCGGTCATTCGTGATGCGGTTCAGCCGTGTCAATTGCTGCGCGAACGACGTGTCCTTGAGATAACGTTGCGCGATGTTCCAGGGGTGATCGCCGATCTGCACCGTGTAGACGAACTCGTCGACGGCATGAACGCTCGCGCTCCAGAAGATCGAGGTGACAAGAGCCAGGTGGTACAGGCGCCTGGAGAGTGACTCTGTGGACATGGCCGGCGATCCTCAGACGAAGCCGCGGGGCGGCAGCGCGCGGGAGCGTTGCAGCCAGTTGCCCGGCGCATACGCTGCCCGGGCATCGGTGGCGTGCAAGGTATAGGCATGGCGCGAACGTGCCGATCGATTCGGTCCGCTGTAATGCGGCAACAGACCGTGCAATACCACCAAGGTGCCCGCCGACACCTCCAGCGCTTGCGCCTCGTGCAGACTTGGCCACGGAGTCGCGTCGAGCGGCGTGATCGCGGCCCCCTCTCCGTTGCGCACGAATTGCTCGCGCAAGGGGCCTCGATGGCCACCGGGCTGTACCCACAGGCAGCCGTTGCCCTGGTGGGCATCCTCGAGGGCGAACCAGAACGTCGTCACGCTGAGCGGCGTGGTGACGAAGAAACTCGCGTCCTGGTGCCAGCGCACTTCGCCGCCGATGGCCGGCTGCTTGAAGATGTACATCGACTGCCATACCAGCGGCCGCAGCAACCCGACGGCGTGCGCGACGGCCGCCAGGTCGTTTCCGTGGGAGAACCGGTCGAACACCGGATCGAGATCATGCAAGGCATGACCGATCTTGTTGATCGACAGTGCCTTGTCCTGCCTGAGTCGTCCGTTTGCATCCAGTGCCTCCTCTTCGAGAAAGCAGCGTATCGCCTCCGCAGATCCCAGGAAATAGTCGTTGACCCTACGTTGCTGCTCCTGCGTGCTGAATATGGCCTGTTGTCCGTCCGGTTCATACGCATCGACCAGTTCGCGGGCGCGCTGGCGGATCGACGCGATCTGCGCTGCATCCCTGAATCCCGGAAGGACGACGAAGCCTTGTCCGGTGAAGGTCTGCTGCAGGTCGCTGGACATGTCTGGATCGCGATGGGTCAGGCTCGCATCAGGGCTTCTATTTCTGCGCCATCGACCGGTACTGCGCGGGTGATCAGCTCGCAACCGTCCTCGGTGACGATGGCATCGTCTTCGATCCGGATGCCGATGTTGTGGAATTGTTCGGGCACGCCAGGCGCGGGACGGACATAGATGCCGGGTTCGATCGTCAGCACCATGCCGGGGCGCAGGATACGGGCCGGCCGGTTCACGATGGTCTCGCCGCTGAGCGCATCCTTGCGTTCGCTGGTCTGGCCGACTTCGCCGGGTTCGAGGTAGCCGCCGCAGTCGTGTACGTCCATGCCCAGCCAGTGGCCGGTGCGATGCATGTAGAACTGGAAGTAACTGCGTTTGTCGATCACGTCCTGCAAGGTACCGACCTTTTGGCGATCGAGCAAGCCCAGGTCCAGCATGCCCTGGGCCAGCACCTTGACACTGGCGTCGTGCGGGTCGGTGAAACGGGCGCCGGCGCGGGTGGCGTCCACGGCGGCCTGCTGGCTGGCCAGCACCAGGTCGTACAGCGCGCGCTGGGGGCCGGTGAACCTGCCGTTGGCCGGAAACGTTCGGGTGATGTCGCTGGCATAACCGTCCAGTTCGCAGCCGGCGTCGATCAATACCAGCTCGCCGTCGCGGATCGGTGCCGCGTCGGCGCGGTAATGCAATACGCAGGCGTTGGCGCCGGAGGCCACGATGGAGCCATAGGCCGGGTATTGCGAGCCGTGGCGGCGGAATTCGTGCAGCAGTTCGGCGTCCAGGTGGTACTCGCGCACGTCCTGGCCTTCGCGCAACATGCGGGCCGACAGTTGCATGGCACGGATGTGTGCGCCGGCGCTGATGCGTGCGGCGCGGCGCATGGTGTCCTGTTCGCTGGCATCCTTGACCAGCCGCATCTCGTCGAGCAGGCTGCACAGGTCGCGTTGCTGGTCGGGGCACAAGGCGCCGAAACGCACCCGCGCACGCAGGCTGGTCAACCATTGGTCGACACGCGTCTCCAGGCCGGGATGGATGCCGAACGGATACCAGACCACGTCGCGGCCGTCGATCAGGCGGGGCAGCTGCGCGTCGAGTTCGGTGACGGAAAACGCAGCGTCAACGCCCAGGCGCGCCGGCGCGTCCGCCGGGCCGAGCCGATAGCCGTCCCAGATCTCGCGTTCCATGTCCTTGGGCTGGCAGAACAGCGTGCTTTTGCCATCCCCGGTGATGACCAGCCAGGCCTGTGGTTCGGTGAATCCTGTCAGGTAATAGAAATAGCTGTCATGCCGGAACAGATAGTCGCTGTCGCGGTTGCGCTGGCGCTCGGGGGCGGTGGGGACGATGGCAATGCCGCGCTGGCCGAGTTGCGCGGCCAGCGCGGCGCGCCGGGCGGCGAGTGGTGAACGGGTCATGGTGCAGTTTTCTTTGAGTCAGGAAACACGTGCAAGTTGGAGCTGGGCCAGGCGTTCGGGTGTTCCGACGTCGGTCCAGGGGCCAGTGTATAGCTGCGCACTGACCCTGCCCTCGCCAATTGCAGCACGCAAGACAGGAGCAAGTGCAGCCTTGACGCCATCGGGATTGCCGGGTGGCACGGCGCAATACGGTGGTGCGAACAAGGCGTGGCGAAACAGGCCGATGGTGCTGTACGTGTGACGCAAGGCGCCTTCATTTTGCGCCAGGCCACTGGCGGTCAACGCGAAATCGCCTGCTGGATTGTGTGATGGATTGGGTACCAGCCACAGATGCGCCAAGGCATCACTGGCACGGAACAGCTGCACATCGGAGGTCGAGAATTCGAAGTCAGGGGCAAACACGTCGCCGGCAACGACCCAGAACGGGTCTGCCAGGTGCGGCAATGCACGAGCGATGCCGCCCGCGGTTTCCAGAGCCGATCCGAAGTCGAGTCCCTCGTGCGAATAGATGACGCGCATCGAGACCGGCGAAGCGACTTGGCGACCGGTGGCCAGTTGCACGTCGCCGGCCGGAAAACGGGTCTCGATCATGTGTCCCAGCCAGGCAGTGTTGATGACCGCAGTGCCAAAACCTCCGCGCGTCAAGGCTTCCATGGCCCACTGCATCAATGGCTTGCCGCCGAGCTCAAGCAGTGGCTTTGGGCAATGGTCGGTCAACGGTCGCATGCGCTCGCCACGTCCGGCGGCCAACACGATGGCATCTGCCAACAAGGGTTGTGAAGTCACGTTGATCGATGGGTTGGTGCGCTGGAAAGCGGCGCATTGACTGCATTGTCATGCTAGCCGCAGTCCTCGACGGCGGAGCAAGCCGCTTCCATGCAATTCGATCAGATCATGAAAAAGGCGCCAATCATGGCGCCTGGTTCTTGCTTGCGCTACCAAGGGTAGACGCGACGCAGCAAAAAGCGGTGACTCAGGCCGTTGCGTTGCGACGGCGACGAATCACGGCCAGGCTGGCCAAGGCCGCACCCATCAAAGCCAGCGAACCCGGTTCCGGAACGCCGGTGCCTGGATCCGGCGGAGTCGTTACGGTACCTGCCAGGGTCAAAAGCTTGAAGTAGTCATTGCCGTTCGTGCAGGAGTAGTTGCTGCCTGGCTTGTTGCAGTTGGTGTTCGCACCGGTGTATCCACTGTTGTAGGCGCTCACCAACCACCAGCTGGATGTCAGGTTGCCGCTATTGACCGCGTATGGGTTGCCCGTGGACATGTTGGCGTAGTTGCCAACCAACTCCCAGCCGCCAGCTGACGTGAGGCCGGCAATCGTCTTGCCTGCGAGCTGGGTCGACAGATTGGGTGCGGTTGCACCGGTCCAGCGAAGCAGGCTGAAGTCGGAGTCGCCACTCCACCAACCTGCGGTCAAGCCTGTCAGCGCGATCGAAGATGCGCCGAAGTCAAACGCGATCAATTCGACGCGACCGTTGTTGTCAATGGCATGGTCCGGGGAGGTCGATTCACCGCCAGCACCCAGGCCGCCGCTCCAATCGGTCAATGCGGCGGTGACGAAGGTCGAGCCGGAACTGCTGGTGCTGACCGCAAACGCCGTGCCCTTCAGCAACGGAGCGCCGGGGTCGGATCCGGACTGCGCAGCACAATTGCCCGCCAGCACTTCAGACTGGGAGCACAGGCTTCCGGCTTCGCCGAACGTCCAAGTCGATACCGCAGATGCGCCAAAACTCGCGCTGGCCAAAGCAACTCCGGCCAGCAACTGCAATGCGGTGTTCATTGTTGTTTTACTCAGCGTCATGGTACTCATCCTCAATTTTGTTCAATGGCCGCCATGCAACCAACCGTGTCGGGTATGAAGCCAGTTCCGTGCCAGATCGAATTTTTCTTTGATTTTCAACAGCTTGGGCCATCAATGCCATATTTGACTGGAGCTCCTGTAAGGGGATCCGACACCGAACTCGGGCTTTCGATGCGAACCGTTCCGCTTGGCGAGCGTCCAGGTGCGTCGATTGAGTACGGATCCGATCATGGATGCCGGGTCGCTTGGTCGCCGCGACGTCCCGACCCCGGGGCCAAGCAACGGGTTTGCCTGCAAGCGGCACCCAAACCCTGCATGCAGAATACCCAACGATAAAATCGCGATTTCCCCAATTGACACGGCAGCCGGTGCAAGACGTTTGTTATCGGCCCAGTCCGGCACTCTCCCAAGTATGACAACTCTCAATCAAATGGCCAACGCAATCCGTGCGCTGGCAATGGACGCCGTGCAACAAGCCAACTCCGGCCACCCCGGAGCGCCCATGGGCATGGCGGAGATGGCGGTGGCCTTGTGGGGGCCGAAATCGGCGGACGGCGCTCTTTCCGGCCATCTCAAGCACAACCCTGGCAACCCGCACTGGTTCGATCGCGACCGTTTCGTATTGTCCAACGGTCATGCGTCGATGCTGCTGTATTCCCTGCTGCACCTCAGCGGGTATGCGTTGCCGATGGACGAGTTGAAGAACTTCCGCCAACTGCACAGCAAGACACCGGGCCATCCGGAGTCCGGCCTGACCCCCGGCGTGGAAACCACGACCGGCCCGCTGGGCCAGGGTTTTGCCAATGCCGTGGGCATGGCACTGGCCGAAAAGCTGCTCGCCAGCGAGTTCAACCGCGAAGAACACGCCATCGTCGACCATCACACCTATGTGTTCATGGGCGACGGCTGCATGATGGAAGGTGTCAGCCATGAGGCGGCAGCCCTGGCCGGCGCCTGGAAGCTGAACAAGCTGGTGGCCCTGTACGACGACAACGGCATTTCGATCGACGGGCAGGTCGCGCCATGGTTCGTCGACAACACCGCCTTGCGTTTCGTGGCCTATGGCTGGAACGTCGTCGGTCCGATCGAGGGGCATGACACGGCAGCGGTGTCGAAGGCGATCGCCGAGGCGCGCAACCAGAACGAACGTCCGACGTTGATCATGTGCAAGACACGGATCGGCCAGGGCAGCCCGAACCGGGTCAATACGGCCAAGGCCCATGGCGAGCCGCTGGGCGCCGAGGAAATTGCACTGGTGCGCGAGCAGCTGGGCTGGAACGAACCACCATTCGTCGTGCCGCAGGACATCTATGCCGCCTGGGATGCCAAGGCTGCCGGCGAAGCCGCCGAGTCGCAGTGGGAGCAGCGGTTTGCCGCCTACCAGGCCGTGCATCCGGAGCTGGCCCTGGAGCTTGCACGTCGCATGCGCGGCGACCTGCCCCGCGTATTTGCGCAGACGGCGGTCGACACCGTGATTGCCGCGCACGAGAAGGCCGAAACCGTTGCCAGCCGCAAGGCCTCGCAACTCGCGCTGGAGGCTTTCACCGCCGCATTGCCGGAAATGCTGGGTGGCTCGGCCGACCTGACCGGTTCCAACCTGACGAACACCAAGAGCACGCCGAGCCTGCGTTTCGACGTGCAGGGCCAGGTCGCCCAGGCGCCCGATGCGAACGGCACGCCGCAAGGCGGTCGCCACATCAACTACGGTGTGCGCGAGTTCGGCATGGCGGCCATCATGAACGGCGTGGCGCTGCACGGCGGCTACATCCCCTACGGCGGTACCTTCCTGACCTTCAGCGACTACAGCCGCAATGCCATCCGCATGGCTGCGCTGATGAAGCTGCGCGTCGTGCATGTGTTCACCCATGACAGCATCGGCTTGGGCGAAGACGGCCCGACCCACCAGTCGATCGAACATGGGGCGTCGTTGCGGCTGATTCCGAACCTGGACGTCTGGCGTCCGGCCGATACCGCCGAGACGGCGGTGGCCTGGGCGGTCGCACTGCAGAACCGGTCCATGCCGACGGCGCTGTTGCTCAGCCGCCAGGGCATCAGTTATGCGCCCAAGGGCCACTGCGCCGCCGCGCCGGACGCGGCTGGGCTCGATGCCATCAACAAGGGTGCGTACGTGCTGGCCGAACCCTCGGAAGTGGGCCTGCGCAAGAAAGCCCAGGCGGTGATCATCGCCACCGGCTCCGAAGTGCAGCTGGCGCTCAAGGCGCAGGAATTGCTGGCCGAGCGCAAGATCGCGGTGCGCGTCGTGTCCATGCCCAGCACCACCACGTTCGACCGGCAGCCGGTCGCCTACAAGAAGCAGGTGCTGCCTGCCGGCCTGCCACGTATTGCGGTCGAGATGGGCGTCACCGGCGGCTGGTGGAAATATGGCTGCGCGGCGGTCGTCGGCATCGACACCTATGGCGAGTCGGCGCCTGCGCCGGTGTTGTTCAAGCACTTCGGTTTCACGCCGGAGAATGTCGCCGCCACGGTGCAGAAGGTGCTGGCCAGGCGCTGATCAGTGCCTGGGCGGACCGACATCAACGGATTCATCGAGTTTCAACCAACGGAGGTACAGGACATGGCTATCAAGATTGGCATCAACGGCTTCGGCCGGATCGGTCGCATGGTGTTTCGTGCGGCGGTGCAGAACTTCAACGATATCGAGGTGGTGGGCATCAACGACCTGCTCGAGCCCGACTACCTGGCCTACATGCTGCAGTACGACTCGGTGCATGGCCGCTTCAAGGGCGACGTGGCCGTGGACGGCAATACGCTGGTGGTCAATGGCCGCAAGATCCGCCTGACCGCGGTCAAGGATCCCGCTGAACTCCGGTGGGGCGAGGTCGGCGCCGACATCGTGATCGAATCCACCGGATTGTTCCTGACCAAGGAGACGGCGCAGAAACACATCGATGCCGGCGCGAAGAAGGTCATCATGTCCGCGCCCAGCAAGGACGACACGCCGATGTTCGTGTTCGGCGTCAACGACAAGACCTACAAGGGCGAGGCCATCATCTCCAACGCCTCGTGCACCACCAACTGCCTGGCCCCGGTGGCCAAGGTGCTGCACGACAACTGGGGCGTCAAGCGCGGCCTGATGACCACGGTGCACGCCACCACCGCAACGCAGAAGACGGTCGACGGCCCGTCCAACAAGGACTGGCGCGGTGGCCGCGGCATCCTGGAGAACATCATTCCGTCGAGCACCGGTGCCGCCAAGGCCGTGGGCGTGGTGATTCCCGAGCTGAACAAGAAACTCACCGGCATGTCGTTCCGCGTGCCGACTTCCGACGTGTCGGTGGTGGACCTGACCGTCGAGTTGTCCAGGGAAGCCACGTATGCCGACATCTGCGCCGCGATGAAAAAGGCATCGGAAGGCAGCATGAAGGGCGTGATGGGTTACACCGAGCAGAAGGTGGTGTCGACCGACTTCCGCGGCGAGAGCTGCACCTCGGTGTTCGACGCCGACGCCGGCATGGCACTGGACGGCACCTTCGTGAAGGTCGTGTCCTGGTACGACAACGAGTGGGGTTATTCCTGCAAGGTGCTGGAGATGGCGCGGGTCGTCGCCGCGCAATAAGGCGTACGCATGGCAGGCGCGGCTGCGCGATGCAGCATGCGCCTGTTTGGGTTTCGCATTTGAAACAGATCAGGTCGCATTCGCCGAGCTGTGGGCAATGAGGGGCGACCGCACAATACGGCAACCACAACCCCCTTGCCGCCCCCGTGATCCAGCCCGACGCAGCCCGCGGCATCCGTTTCCTGTGCGCGGGGGTGTTCGTGTTCTCGTTGCAGGACGCAGTCGTCAAGCAGGTCAGTGGCGACTATCCGCTGTCCCAGGTCATCACGATTCGATCGCTGGTCGCACTGCCGATTCTTTTGGTCCTGGTGCAGGTCGAAGCCGGTTGGCGGGCGATCTTCACGCCCCATTTCCGCTCCCTGGCGATGCGCGCATGCCTCATGTTCGGGGCCTACACCACCTACTACATGGCGTTTCCGGCGATGAACCTGGCCTATGCCGTGGCCTTGTATTTCACGGTGCCGTTGTTCGTCACGGCCCTGGCCGGACCTTTCCTCGGCGAGAAGATCGGGCTCAAGGTATGGGCCGCGCTGACGGTCGGGTTCGGCGGCGTATTGGTGATCCTGCAGCCGGGCAGCGGATTGTTCGAATGGGCGGCATTGCTGTCGCTGGTGTCGGCATTGCTGTACGCGACCTCGATGCTGATGGCCCGGCGTATCGGGACGGCGCAACCCGCGTCGGTGATGACCTTCTACCAGAACGGGGTCTTCCTGGCTGGCGCACTCGTCATCGCGGCCTGCACCCATTGGATGGGCATCGAGGACGCCGGTCATCCCAGCATTTCCTTCCTGGTCCGGCCCTGGGTCTGGCCCACCTGGATGGATGGCATGCTGATAGCGTCCTGCGGCGTCATTGCGTCGGCCGGCATGTTGCTGCTGACCCATGCCTACCGGATCAGCCCGGCCAACCTGGTGACGCCGTTCGAATACACCGGCATCCTGTGGGCGCCGCTGTGGGGCTTCCTGTTTTTCAGCGAGGTGCCGCGGTTGACGACGGTCATGGGCGCGCTCCTGATCGCGGCAGCCGGCATGGCCGCGCTGCACGAAGCGCGAAAATGAGGCCATGCCGGTCGCCGTTGCCTGGCGGCGGCACGAGCATCTGGGGGCGTACGATGGACGACAGGCGGCTCGCACGGTCGGCACCGATCGATCGGCCCTGCGTAGCAACAACCGTGATGATGGAAAAATGACCATGGATGTGATGAACGAGATCCGCAGCGCCTTTGCCCGGCGCGGTGACGAAGGATATGGCGAAGGCGTCAGCCAGCTGGAGCATGCGATCCAATGTGCCGCGTTCGCCGAGCGCGATGGCGCCAGTCCTGCGCTGGTGTCGGCCGCCTACCTGCACGACATCGGCCATCTGCTGCATGACCTGCCGCAGGACATCGCCGACAGCGGCGTCGATACCCAGCATGAGTCGACCGGTTCGGCGTGGTTGTCGCAATATTTCGGCCCCGAGCTGACCGAGCCGGTGCGCATGCACGTCGCAGCCAAGCGTTACCTCGCGGCGACCGAGCCGGGATATTTCGATCTGTTGTCGGGCGCCTCGAAGTTGTCGCTCAAGCTGCAAGGGGGACCGATGTCGCCCGAGCAGGTGCGCGCATTCGAAGCGGAGCCGTTTTTCGCCGACGCCATCCGGCTGCGGCGCTGGGACGAGGAAGGCAAGATCGTCGGTTTCAAGGGTCCTTCGCCGGCGCATTTCGAAGCCATGGTCGCCACCTGCCTGAAGGCCGGCTGACGGCGTTCGCAGCCGTTGGCCTGTGCCTTGGGATGGTGGCCAGGCGTCTGCGGATGGACGAATGATCAGGCCAGCAGCTCGTCTGCCGGAACGTGGTCGTAGCCGAGATCCCGCGCCACCGCGGCATACGTGACCTTGCCCTCGGCCACGTTCAGTCCGCGGCGCAGATGTTCGTCGTCCAGCAGCGCCTGTTTCCAGCCCTTGTCGGCCAGGGCGAGCGCATGGCCGATGGTGGCGTTGTTCAGTGCGAAGGTCGAGGTCCGGGCCACGGCGCCGGGCATGTTGGCCACGCAATAATGAACCACGCCGTCCACGACGAAGGTCGGGTTGTCATGGGTGGTCGCGTGCGAGGTCTCGAAACATCCACCCTGGTCGATCGCCACGTCCACGACAACGGCACCCTTCTTCATCGCCCCGATCATCTTTTTCGTGACGAGCTTGGGTGCTGCGGCACCGGGCACCAGCACGCCGCCGACGACGACCTCCGCGTCCAGCACCGCGTCCTCCAGGCTTTGCGCCGTCGAATACATGGTCTGGATACGGTTGCCGAACACCAGATCGAGATGCCTGAGCCGTTCGACGTTCTTGTCGAGCACGGTCACGCGTGCGCCCATGCCGACGGCGACCTGCAAGGCATTCGATCCCACCACGCCCGCGCCGATGATGACGACATGGGCCGCGGGCACACCGGGAACGCCACCGAGCAGGACACCCATGCCGCCCTTGGACTTTTCCAGGTGAGCAGCGCCGGCCTGCACCGCCATGCGGCCGGCGACCTCGCTCATCGGTGCCAGCAACGGCAACCCGCCACCGGGGCCGGTGATGGTTTCGTAAGCGATGCAGATGGCGCCGGATTCGACCAGTGCCTTTGTCTGCTCCGGGTCGGGAGCCAGGTGCAGATAGGTGTACAGGATCTGGCCGGGGCGCAGCATGGCGCACTCCTGCGGTTGCGGCTCCTTGACCTTGACGATCATGTCGGATTGGGCAAACACGGACTCGGCATCCGAGGCGATGTCGGCGCCCACCGCGCCATAGTCCGCATCCGACAGCCCGATGGCAGCGCCGGCCCCGGCCTGCACCAGCACCTGATGACCGTGTGAAACCAGTTCCCGCACGCTGGCAGGTGTCAGGCCAACCCGGTATTCGTGGTTCTTGATTTCCTTTGGAAGGCCCATTCGCATTCGAGATACCCCCTGGAAAATGGCAGCGCCACCCGGATGCGCTCAGCCGCCATCGCCGAAGCAGCCTGTTTCGACGAACGCGATCATGTGGGTGGTTGTTCCGTCTCGCTCCCGCAGACAGTGCGTGCCGTCGTCAGCGGAGCGAGGACGACAGCGCCTTGGCCTCTGCCAGGCTCTCGAACGCCACCCCCGAATTGATTGCGGAATCGAGTTCCGAGCGCGCTTCGCTGGTCCGCCCGGTCTTGGCCAGTACCGCTGCGAGGTGGTAACGGATCTCCGGGTTGCCGGGTGCACGCAGGCGCGCGTCACGCAGCAACTGCAGGGCGCGATCCGTCTGCCCGTTCTGGAAAAGAGCCCATCCCAGGGTGTCGGTCACCAATGCACTGCCCGGCGCATTGGCCAGTGCGGCTTCGGCCGTCTTGACGGCACCCGGGTCTTTCAGTCGCAACTGCACATTGGCAAGATTGTTGAGCAGCTCCGCATCATTGGGTTCGATCTTGAGTGCGGTCTCGTAAGCCGACTTGGCGGCGGAAAAATTCCCGGCACGGGCCTGGCCGTCCGCCAACGCCTTGTGTACGGTCAGATCCCTCGGGTGCGCCTTGAGCCATTGTTCGGCCAACTGGAGAGCCGGCCTGGCATCGCTGTGCATTGACATGGCCTGAAACAACTTGAGCAAGGACGTGCTGGAAGCGTCGATCCTGTGCGCCTGTCGATAGGCCTCGACCGCGGCGCTCGTTTGCCCGCCTGTCATGGCAATGTCACCGAGCAAGGCATGGCCGATGGCAAGCTTGGGGTGCGTGGCCAGAATATCGCGCGCGCGTCTCTCGGCCTTGGCCCGTTCCCCCTGGCGCAGTTCGATTTCGGTCATCAGCGCCTGGGCGGGCAGGAAATTGGGCCGGCTGGACAAGGCCTTGTCCAGGCTGTAGGTCGCACCGGCGAGATTGCCGGCGGACAGCTGCAGCGTGGCGATTTGTACTTGAAGCGGCGCGTTGTATTCGGCGAAACGGGTTGCACCAGTCAAGGTGCTCTTGGCGCCAACCGAGTCACCGATGGCCAGCTGCGCGCGGCTGTAGGTCAGCATCACGCTCATGTCCTCCGGCGCCTTTCCGGAGGCCATCTTGGCGGCGTCCAGCGCCTCGCTCGCGCGACCATGGCGCAGATGAAATTCGACCAGCGCAAGGTCTGCACGGACATCCCGCCCGGTGCCCGCATCCCGCGCCTTTTCGAGCCAGCGCTGAGCATCGGCCTGGGCGCCCTTTCGTTCTGCGATGACGGACAGTTCATACATCGCTTCGCCTAGCCGCGCGTCAGTCGCCAGCAGCGCGTTGAGCCGTTGGGTCGCGGCATCGTAGGCCTTGGCGGCGATGTCCAATCGGGCCAGGTTCAACTTGGCCTGCGTCAGGTTGCTGTCGACGGCAATCGCCTTCTCGAATGCCGCGCGCGCAGCCGCGGCGTTGCCCGAACGACCGTGGGCCATGCCAAGCAAGTTGTGGAATGTCGCGTTGGACTTGTTGAGCTTGACCAGTTGCTCCGCGACGGGCACGGCTTTGCGAGGCAATCCGTTGCGCAGATAGAGCTGTACCAGCGCGACGGCCGCCTGGGTCTGTCGCGGATCCTTCTTGTAGGCGGCTTCCAACTCGACCAGGCCGCTGGCGGCTTGTCCGTCTCCAACCAGGCTCAGACCCAGTGCCGTGCGGAACGCGGGATCGTCCCGGGACTTCAGCGCTTCCTGCATGAGCGCCGTCGCCTTGGCATTGCGGCCCAGGCTCATATGGGCGGATGCAAGCAGCGTCAGTGCCTGGCCATCACCAGGTTGGGCGCGCAGATAGGTTTCCAGCACGCTGACAGCCTGCGTGGCATTGCCGTCGGCGAGGTAGATACGGGCCAGCAACTTGGAAGCCGGGCTGTTGTTCTGCACCCGCTGGAAGGCTTCCAGATACTGCTTCGCCTTTTCTCCCTGACTCAGTCCGAAATGCGCCAGGCCGTTGAGCATCAGTAGCTGCGGCCGATAACGGATGAAGTCGATCGGAACCGGGTCAAGCAGGTTCGTGACCTCCTTGAGCGCCAGTTGCGATGCTTCATTGTCGCCATCGCGCTCCGCCAGCAAGGCGCGCAGATAGGCGCCGCGTGGCTCGCGTGGCGCAACACGCTTGAGTTCGGTGCCGTCCTTGGCGGCGTCGGCGAACCGGCCCTGGTCGATCAGGATGCCCAGGCGTGCGACACGGGCCTCGACATGGGTGTCGTCAGCCTTGATGGCGCGATCGTATGCGGCCACCGCATCCGCGAGGTTTCCCTGGACATGGGCGATCGATCCTTTCTGGTACCACGCCTGGGCAGAATCCGGTGCAAGCGCCAGCCCCTTTTCGCAGGCCTCGATGGCCTCGCTGAACTGGCGCGAGCGGATGCGGATCGGCACTTCGGCCAGCCAGACATCGGGTTCCTGGCGATCGATGATTCGAGCCTCCTCGATTGCCTTGAGTGCATTGGCGGGTTCGCCAAGATCGCTGAAAACGGAGGCTCGCAACAGCTGCAGTTCGAGCTGCACGCGGGGTGGCAGGCCTGCGGGACGAAAGGTCTCCTGTTCCAGTATCAGCTTGTGTTTGCCCTGGGCCATATAGGACTGACCCAGCATGAGCACCAGTTCCGCCCTGTTCACGCCCAGTCGCAGCGCTTCATTCAGGGCGACTTCTGCCGCAACCACGTCGCCATTGCGCATCAACGCCTTGCCCAGCAGCAGTTGAACGGGCAGCATCTTCGGGTCGATCTGCAGCGCATTCTTGAGCTGGATGATGGCGCCGGGCATGTCGTTCTTGTCGAAACGGACCAGGGCGTCTTCGTAATAACCGGCGGCCTTGCTGTTGCTCTGGGCGAATACGCAGGTACTGGCCAAGAGCAGCGAGCAGGACAACGCAACAGCGTGCATCGCATGGCGTTGCATGCGGCCGAGAGAAAAGTAGGGGGTTGTCATGGCGCGCAGGGCATCGCAGATCGGAACAAGTTTGCATCGTAGCGCAAGGCTGCGCTGAAGCGGCCTGCAACCCGCCATGGTGATGGGGAATGGTCGGTATTCCTGGCCGGGACGGGCATCTCTCACGCGGCAAGCGCGCAAGTCCGATTCTCGAGGGAGCGCCCTGGCCTGCCCGGGGTCCAGGGCCCCGGGCAAGCGGTGGATCCCGGCCAGCGGATGCCCATGGCCTTACCGGTTGCTCGGAAAACTGAACACCGCCCCCTCCCGCACCCCCGCCGACGGCCAGCGCTGCGTGATCGTCTTGCGCTTGGTATAGAAGCGCACCGCGTCCGGCCCGTACGCGTGCAAATCCCCGAACAAGGATCGTTTCCAGCCGCCGAACGAGTGGTAGGCCACCGGCACCGGCAGCGGCACGTTGACGCCGACCATGCCGACCAGGATGTTGTCGCTGAAATAACGCGCGGCCTCACCGTCGCGGGTGAAGATGCAGGTGCCGTTGCCATATTCGTGTTGGTCGATCAGCTCCATGGCTTCCTGCAGCGTCTTGACGCGCACGATGCCGAGCACCGGGCCGAAGATCTCGTCCTGGTAGATCGACATGCCGGGCTTGACGTTGTCGAACAGGCAGGGGCCGAGGAAATAACCGTCCTCATGGCCAGCCGGCACCTTGACGCCGCGGCCGTCGACCAGCAGCGTGGCGCCTTCCTTGACGCCTTGCTCGACATATCCCTTGACCTTCTCGAAATGCGGCTTGGTGACCAGCGGACCCATGTCGTTCGAGCCGTCCTTGCCGGGGCCGACCTTCATTTTGGCGATCTCGGTCTTCAGGCCGGCGATCATCGCGTCTGCGGTCTCGTCCCCCACGGCCACGATCAGCGGCACGGCCATGCAGCGCTCGCCGCACGAGCCGTAGGCCGCACCCATCATGGCACTGACCGCGTTGGCGACGTCGGCGTCCGGCATCACGACGGCATGGTTCTTGGCGCCGCCCAGGGCCTGGACCCGCTTGCCGTTGGCACATCCGGTGGCATAGACGTATTCGGCGATCGGCGTGGAGCCGACAAAACTCACCGCGGCGATGCGTTTGTCGGCCAGCAGCGCGTCGACCGCTTCCTTGTCGCCGTTGACGACGTTGAGCACGCCCGGCGGCAGGCCGGCTTCGAGCGCCAGCTGGGCCACCATCAGCGCGCTCGACGGGTCGCGCTCGGACGGCTTGAGGATGAAGGTGTTGCCGCAGACCACGGCCATCGGCCACATCCACAGCGGCACCATGATCGGGAAATTGAACGGCGTGATGCCGGCGGTCACGCCCAGCGGCTGGAATTCGCTCCATGAGTCGATGGAAGGACCGACGTTCTTGCTGTGTTCGCCCTTGAGCAGCTCGGGCGCGTAGCTGGCGTATTCGACGTTCTCGATGCCGCGCTGCAACTCGCCGAGCGCGTCGCCGACGACCTTGCCGTGTTCGGCGGTCAGCAAGGCACACAACTGGTCGGCATGTTCCTCCAGCAGTTGCTTGAGCTTGGACATCACCCGTGCGCGTTTGAGCGGCGGCGTCGCACGCCAGGCCGGATACGCCGCCTGGCTCGAGGCAATTGCCTGTTCCAGCGTAGCGGCATCAGCCAGCAGCAGGCGCTTTTCCGCATTGCCGGTGGCCGGGTTGAAGACGTCCTGGGAGCGGCTGCCCCCGGCGACGAGCTTGCCGTCGATCAGGTGGCCGATGGTCGGCATCGTGGTGCTGCTGGTGCCCGCCATCTGCAGGAAAGGGTCGTTGTACATGGTGGTGGTTTCCGTGAATGTGATGGGTCGGGTGTGATTGTCAGTCGGTCTCGCGCAGTGCTTCGCCCAGGGCGTTGATCAGGCTGTCGATCTCGGACTTCTCGACGAGGAACGGCGGTGCCAACTGGATGGTGTCGCCGCCATAACGCACGTAGAAACCTTTTTCCAGGCACTTCATCGCGATCTGGTACGGGCGCTTGGCCGGCTCCCCGGGTACGGGGTCGATCGTGAATCCGGCGGCCAGCCCGTAGTTGCGGATGTCGGTCACGTGCTTGACGCCCTTGAGGCTGTGCACCGCCTGCTCGAAATAGGGGGCCAGGCCCTTGACCCGGCCGATCATGTCTTCCTTGACCAGCACGTCGAGTGCGGCCACGCCGGCGGCGCAGGCCACCGGATGGGCCGAGTAGGTGTAGCCATGCACGAACTCGAGCATGTAGTCGGGGCCGCCTGCGGCCATGAAGGTGTCGTAGATCTCCTTCGTCGCCACAACCGCGCCCAGCGGTTGCGTGCCGTTGGTGATCTGCTTGGCGGCGTTCAGGATGTCGGGCGTCACGCCGAACGCTTCCGAACCGGTAAATGCACCGCAACGACCGAAACCGGTGATGACCTCGTCGAAGATCAGCAGGATGTTGTGCGCGGTGCAGATCTCGCGCAGGCGCTGCAGGTAACCCACCGGCGGGATGATCACGCCGGCCGAGCCCGACATCGGCTCGACGATCACCGCGGCGATGTTGGATGCGTCGTGCAGGTTGATCACGCGCAGCAGGTCGTTCGCCAGCTCGGCACCGGTGGCCGGCATGCCCCGCGTGAACTCGTTGCCCGCCAGCATGGTGTGCGGGATGTGGTCGGCTTCCACCGCCTGCCCATAGGCCTTGCGGTTGGCCACGATGCCGCCCACCGAGATGCCGCCGAAATTCACGCCGTGGTAACCCTTCTCGCGGCCGATGAAGCGGGTCTTGCTTGCCTGGCCCTTGGCGCGCCAGTAGGCACGGGCCATCTTCAGCGAGGTATCGGCGCTCTCCGAGCCGGAGCCTGTGAAGAACACGTAGTCCAGGCCTTGGGGCGTAAGGTCCTTGATCTTGTTGGCCAGTTCGAACGACAGCGGATGGCCGTACTGGAATGCCGGCGAGTAGTCGAGCTTGCCGATCTGCCGGCTCACCGCTTCGGTGATCTCCGGCCGGGCATGGCCCAGGCCGCAGCACCACAGGCCGGACAGGCCATCGAAGATCTTGCGGCCATGGACGTCGGTGTAATAACAACCTTCGGCGCTGACCATCATGCGCGGGTTGGCCTTGAAGTCGCGGTTGCCGGTGTACGGCATCCAGTGGGGCTCCAGCCAGGCGGCATCGAGGCGGGGCGCGGGGGACAGGTGTTGGGCGTCGTTCAGGTTCATGGCGGTGGCTCCGGAAGATACCGGGATGGCATGGAGTGGTGAAAGCGGAATTGTGGCCGGCTCTGTTACTCTTATGAATGAATAAATATCACCATTCAGTTGCCGGAATATGCAAGTAAAGAGTCACGCGGTGCTCGGCCAGCTCGGCGACATGGACCTGCGCTTGTTGCGGGTGTTCAAGACGGTGGTGGATTGCGGCGGCATGGCGGCGGCGGAACTCGAGCTCAATATCGGGACTTCGACCATCAGCCGCCATGTCAAGGACCTCGAGGTCCGGCTGGCCATGACCTTGTGCCGGCGCGGCCGGGGCGGCTTTTCGCTGACCGCCGAGGGCGAGCAGATCTACGCCGAAACCCTGCGCCTGCTGGCGTCGACCGAGGCTTTTCGCGCCAGCGTGGACGAGATCCACCGTCGCCTCGGCGGCCAGCTCCATGTGGCGGTTTTCGACAAGACAGCGACCAATCCCGCCGCCCGTATCGGAGCGGCGATCGCGCTGTTCTGCGCGCAGGCGCCGGATGTCTCGCTGAACCTGCATGTGGCGCCGATCAATGCCATCGAGCGCGGCGTCATCGACGGCCAGTTCCAGGTCGGCGTGATTCCCGGCCATCGCCGCTCCGACAGCCTGGCCTACGATGCCTTGTTCGACGAAACCATGCTGCTCTACTGCGGTGCCGACCATGACTTGTTCAAGGCCAGGGACACCACAATGGGGTGGGATGCACTGGCACGGTACCGGTTTGCCGGCCTGGGTTATCACTCCCCCAATATGGAAATCACGCAGCAGATGCGGCTGGCGCGCCAGGCCACGGCATTCGACCAGGAGGCGATCGCGACCTTGATCCTGTCGGGCCAGTTCCTGGGTTTCCTGCCCGACCACTATGCCGATGGTTTTGTGCGGCAGCGACAGATGCGGGCGTTGCGACCGGAGCTGTTTCGCTACGCGTGCCAGTTCCTGGCCATCGTGCGCCGCTCGCCGGAGCCGTCGCGCGCCGCCCGGGTGTTCCAGGCATGTTTGTTGCAGGCGCACACCGGCATCGACCCGCAGCGCCAGGGGGCGGATTCCTACGGGTAAATCCTGCGTGTCGATCGCGGGGACGCGCGTATGCTGGCGTTGCCGTCTGCAGATGCGTGTGGCTCGCTTCGTGTGTAGACTGTTTTTTGTAAATTGTTGACAATCCAGATGAATGTCGTGACACTGCGCCCGGAGGCATCCGTGTAACAGTCATGTCACCGACTGTTCATACAGTGTGTAACCCGTGCCGGATCGTTCGGCAGACCAAGTCCCAACTGGAATAAGGAGTTCTCACCATGTTCAAACCCACCGTCCGCAAACTGCTGCAAGGCACAGCGGTGCTAGCGGTCTCCGCGTTGATGGCCGTTCCGGCGCTGGCGCAGAAGACCAAGCTCACGGTTTACACGGCACTGGAAAACGACCAGTTGGGCGCCTACAAGCAGGCCTTCGAGGCCGCCAACAGCGATGTCGAGATCGCCTGGGTGCGTGATTCCACCGGCGTCATCACCGCCCGGCTGCTGGCCGAGAAAGACAACCCCCGCGCCGACGTGATCTGGGGACTGGGTGCTTCGAGCATCGCGCTGTTCGACTCCATGGGCATGTTGCAGCCCTACACGCCCAAGGGTGTGGACCAGATCAAGCCGGCGTTCCGCAGCGACAAGAACCCGACCACCTGGACCGGCATGGACGCCTGGCTGGCGGTGATGTGTTTCAACACCATCGAAGGCGGCAAGAAGAACATGCCCAAGCCCGCGAGCTGGGCCGACCTGACCAAGCCGGTCTACAAGGACTCCATCGTGATGCCCAACCCGGCCTCGTCGGGCACGGGTTACCAGGCGGTCTATGCCTGGCTGCAGATCATGGGCGAGAAGGCCGGCTGGGAGTTCATGGACAAGCTGCACCAGAACGTCGCCGTCTACACCCACTCCGGTTCGGCGCCCTGCGTGCAGGCGGCCAAGGGCGAGCGCGTGATCGGCATCGGATTCGACATGCGCGGCGCCAAGGAGAAGACCGGCGGCGCACCGATCGACATCATCCTGGCCAAGGAGGGCGCACCCTGGGACATGGAGGCGACAGCCATCGTCAAGGGCACGAAGAACCTGGCCGCGGCGCAGAAGGTGGCCGACTTCGCCGTCAGCAAGGGCGCCTATGAACTTTATGGCAAGTACTACGCCATCGTGGGTTATCCCGGCATGAACCCGGCCCCGCCGAACTATCCGCCGAGCGCCGATGAAGCCATGGTCAAGATCGACCTGGCCAAGATGGGCAATGACCGCGCCCGCATCCTGGCCGAGTGGACCAAGCGCTACGACGGCAAGTCGGCGCCCAAATAAGCAGCCTGGCTTCACCGCCGCCAACCGGAGATCAGCAAGGCGGTATCGACACCCGGCATCCGTGCCGGGCGTCCATCGCCCGCGCGTGACCATGCACGAACAAGACGCCAGCACGGACCAGTCCCCCTATCTGCGGATCGAACGCCTGCGCAAGCAGTTCGGCAATTTCTGGGCGCTGAAAGACATCTCGCTGCAGGTCTATCCGGGAGAGTTCGTCTGTTTCCTCGGCCCCTCGGGCTGTGGCAAGACCACCTTGCTGCGCGCCATCGCCGGACTGGACATCCAGTCGTCGGGCCGCATCTACCAGGCCGACAAGGACATCTCCAACCTGCCGGCGTCGCAGCGCGATTTCGGCATCGTGTTCCAGTCGTATGCCTTGTTCCCGAACCTGACCGTGGCCGACAACGTCGGTTACGGCCTGGTCAGTCGGCGCATGCCCAAGGTCGAAATCGCCACCCGCGTGGCCGACCTGTTGCGCCTGGTCGGACTCCCCGACTCCGGTCCCAAGTATCCGGCCCAACTCTCCGGCGGCATGCAGCAGCGCGTGGCGTTGGCGCGGGCACTGGCCTTGTCGCCGGGCCTGCTGCTGCTCGACGAGCCGCTCAGCGCGCTGGACGCACGGGTGCGCGCCTACCTGCGGCTGGAGATCCGCCATCTGCACAAGCGCCTGGGCGTGACCACCATCATGGTCACGCACGACCAGGAAGAAGCGCTGACCATGGCCGACCG
>CAXBDR010000026.1:0-28110 GCA_963974265.1 uncultured Rhodoferax sp. | reverse complement strand
TCGATACGCACCATCTTGACCGTCTCGCCCTTCTGGGCGAAGGCGGCACTGGCGCATACCAGGGCCGCAGTCGCGGCCACGCACTTGATCGTTGCGATCTTCATTGTCTTTGTCTCCTCTGGTTGACGTCACCATGGCAGGTGATCTGCCACGGCACTGAAATCATCTGTCGCTGTTGTCTTGCGGGATCGCGTCCCTGAACACACGTTACCACGGCCGGGCCACCGCCGTTGCGTGTCGGGGTCAGATTCCCGGCAACACGTAGTCCTTGAGTTGTTCGCGCAACTTGGTCTTCTGCATCTTGCCCGTGCCGCCCAGGGGAATCGCGTCCACAAACACGACATCGTCGGGCACCTGCCACTTGGCGATCTTGCCCTCGTAGAACGCGAGCAACTCCTCGCGCGAGACCGTGGCACCCGGTTTCGTGACCACGGCGATGATCGGCCGCTCGTCCCATTTCGGATGCTTGACGCCGATGCATGCGGCCATCGCGACCGCCGGATGGGCGACGGCGATGTTCTCGACGTCGATCGAGCTGATCCATTCGCCGCCGGACTTGATGACATCCTTGCTGCGATCGGTGATCTGCATGTAGCCGTCCGGGTCGATGGTGGCGACATCGCCGGTCGGGAACCAGCCGTCGACCAGCGGCGAGCCGCCTTCGGCCTTGTAATAGTCGCTGATGATCCACGGCCCCTTGACCAGCAGGTCACCGAAGGCCTTGCCGTCCCAGGGCAGTTCCTTGCCCTCGGGGTCGACGATCTTCATGTCGACGCCGAAGATGCCCCGGCCCTGCTTGAGCCGTACCTTCATCTTGTCTTCGGGCGAAAGGGACTGGTGCTTGTTCTTGAGCGTGCAAACGGTACCCAGCGGCGACATTTCGGTCATGCCCCAGGCATGCAGCACCTCGACGCCGTACTGGTCGTTGAAGGCGGTGATCATGGCCGGGGGACAGGCCGAGCCCCCGATCACCGTCCGCTTGAGGGACGAGAACGTGAGTGCATTCGTCGCCATGTGCGACAACATCATCTGCCAGACCGTCGGCACGCCGGCCGCGAAGCTGACCTTCTCGGATTCGATCAACTCGAAGATCGACTTTCCGTCCATCGCCGGTCCCGGAAATACCATCTTGCAGCCGGTCATCGCGGCCGAATACGGCAGGCCCCATGCGTTGACGTGAAACATCGGCACCACCGGCAACACGGCATCGCGTGCGCTCATGTTGAGCGCGTCGGGCATGGCCCCGGCGAACGCGTGCAGCAATGTCGAACGGTGGCTGTACAACGCCGCCTTCGGATTGCCGGTCGTGCCGCTGGTGTAACACATGCTCGAGGCCGAGTTCTCGTCGAACAGCGGCCAGTCGTAGGTGTCGGGCTGCTCGCCGATCCAGGCCTCGTAGCTCAGCAGGCCGGGAATGCCGCTGTCGGCGGGAAGCTTGTCGGCGTCGCACAGCGCGACAAAATGCTTGACGGTGGTCAGGTGCTTGTGGATGGCCTGGATGATGGGCAGGAAGGTGGTGTCGAAACAAAGGACCTGGTCCTCGGCATGGTTGGCGATCCAGGCGATCTGCTCCGGATGCAGCCGCGGATTGAGCGTGTGCAGCACCCGACCCGATCCGCTGACGCCGAAATACAGTTCCAGGTGGCGATAGCCGTTCCAGGCCAGCGTCGCGACCCGGTCGCTGAACGCCAGCTTCAGGCCGTCCAGGGCGTTTGCGACGCGGCGCGAACGCAACGCCACGTCCTTGTAGGTGTAGCGGTGGATGTCGCCTTCCACCCGGCGCGAGACGATCTCCCCGCTGCCGTGATGCCGCTCGGCGAACTCGATCAGCGATGAAATCAACAGGGGCTGGTTCTGCATCAGGCCAAGCATGGCGTATCTCCTGGGGTTTGTTGGTGAACCGGTCCGGCCATGGCCGGCCATCGAGGCCCTGATATTACGCAATCGGCCGCGCCCTTCCGCCGTCGATCACCCGGATGCCGTTGGGCACTTGTCATGTGCGGGACAATCCAGATGCTGTAACTGCCCGTTTCCCTGGCCGCCGGCAACACCCGGAGCCGGGCCAATCGGAGACAATGCCAGCTAGGGGGCCGGCGGGCGCTGCGCCGCGGGCCCTCCGATATGTCCCGGCATCCATGAACTGTCCACTGCATGAAGATACTGATCGACTTCTTTCCGATACTGCTGTTTTTCGGTGCCTACAAGTTCTACGACATCTATGTCGCCACCGGCGTCCTGATGGCCGCCACCGTGGTGCAGACCGCCGTGATGTACGCCGTCGACCGCAAGGTCACCACGATGCAGAAGATCACGCTGGGCATGATCCTGGCGTTCGGCGCGCTGACCCTGTACCTGCAGGACGAACGCTTCATCAAGTGGAAACCCACCGTCCTGTACCTCGCGATCGCGATTGCGCTGACCGTCACGGTCGCGATCTTCAAGAAGAGTTTCCTCAAGCTGATGCTCAGCTCGCAGATCGAGCTGCCCGACCGGATCTGGATGCGGCTGAACGTGGCCTGGATCGTCTACTGCGTGCTGATGGCGGCGGTCAACGGCTATGTCGCCGCCTATTTCAGCACCGAGGCCTGGGTGGACTTCAAGCTCTGGGGCTACGTATTCCCGTTGGCCTTCATCGTCGGCCAGGGCTTCTACATCGCGCCCCACCTCAAGGGTGACGCGTCCGGCGCCAAGGGTTGACCGCCATGGACATCACCGCCGCCGCGCTGGAGCAGCGCCTGCGCGAACGCCTGGCACCGCAACAACTCGAGGTGCTGGACGAAAGTTACCAGCACGCCGGTCATGCCGGTGCCGATGGCAGCGGTTTCGGCACCCATTTCCGGGTCCGCATAAAGTCCCCACGATTCGACGGGCAGGCCCGTGTCGCCTGCCATCGCCTTGTGTATGATGCGCTGCAAGAATTTATCGACCAGGGCCTGCATGCCCTGGCGATAGAAGTGGTCCGCTGACCACGCCGCCCGGCGCCGATCCGGCCCGGGTGCCAATATCCCGCAAACTCTCGAGATTCACCATGAACCGTTCCTTGATTGCCGCCTTGCTTGCGGCAGCCTTCGCGAGCTTCGCGCCCTTGTCGGTATCGGCGCAGAACATCGCCATCGTCAACGGCAAGGCCGTTCCCACCGCACGTGTCGACGCACTGGCACAACAACTGGCCAAGGCCGGCCGGCCGGTCACGCCGGAGATGCAAGGGCAGTTGCGCGAGGAAATCATCACCCGTGAGGTGTTCCTGCAGGAAGCGCAGAAACGCGGCCTGGACGTGACCGACGACTTCCGCATCCAGATGGACCTGGCGCGCCAGTCGCTGCTGATCCGCGAACTGTTCAACGACTACCAGCAGAAGAACCCGGTCACCGACGCCGACGCCAAGGCCGAATACGACAAGTTCGCCGCGGCCAACGGCGGCAAGGAATACAAGGCCCGCCACATCCTGGTCGAGAAGGAAGCCGAGGCCAAGGCCATCATCGCCAGCCTGAAAAAGGGCGGCAAGTTCGAGGAGATCGCCAAGAAGTCGTCCAAGGACCCTGGCTCCGGCGCCAACGGTGGCGACCTGGACTGGGCCGCCGCCGGCAGCTACGTGAAGGAATTCTCCGACGCGATGGTCGCGCTGGACAAGGGCAAGACCACGGAGACGCCGGTCAAGTCCCAGTTCGGCTACCACGTCATCCGCCTGGACGACGTGCGCGAGGCCCAGTTGCCGAAGTTCGACGAAGTCAAGCCGCAGATCCTTCAGCAGTTGCAGCAGCAGAAGCTGGCCCAGTTCCAGCAAGACCTGCGTGCCAAGGCCAAGATCGAATAGTTCCGCCGCTCACGGCCCTGAGCCGAAGCCTCCACGACGCGGCCCAAGGCCGCGTTTTTCATGTGCGCCAACGCGGGCGCCGTCAGCGCGACACGGCGGTGTACAACCAGATCGCTCCGATCAGCACCGGTTGATGCAACATGTAGAACATCAGGCTGCGCCGGCCCAGCCAGGTCGCGCCTCGGCCGATCGGCGACCGCGTCCGCCAGCCGGCGCCCGGAGCCCCGAAGCCGTGCCACAGGCTGGCTGCGGCAACGCCGATCCAGACCACGCCCATCCACGGCAGCAAGGGCACGTAGTCCTCGGTGACCGGCTTGCGGGTGATCAGGCCCAGCCCGTTCAGCCCCGGCGCGTTGAAAAGGTCAGCCCAGCCGCTTGCCTGCAGCCAGCCAACCGACAGCGACGGAGCCGCCAAGGCCAGCGCCGCGGGTACCAGGCACCAGGTGCCCCACCCGGCCGTGAGCCGCGCCACGACCAGCATCACCGCCATGCCGTGCAACACGCCGAAATAAATGAAACTGCGCGGAAACATCAGCCAGGAGCCGGCGCTGACCAGTACGGCGCAGCCGGCGATCATCGCCCAGCGTCGCCAAAAGCGCGGCCAGCCCTGGCCGCCACGCCAGGCCAGCGCCTGGCCGAAGCCGGCGCAGAACAGGAACAGGCTCAGGATGGCGGTCCGTTGCAAGGTCCAGATCGGATCGCGATGGAAGTCCTGGTGGATATGACCGAAGGTGTTCAGGTCGAACGCGAAGTGGTACAGCGCCATCCAGGCCAGCGCAACGGCGCGCAAGGCATCGATCGCGTCAAGGCGCCCGGACATC
The DNA here is from genome assembly GCA_963974265.1 of uncultured Rhodoferax sp. Classification (GTDB taxonomy): domain Bacteria; phylum Pseudomonadota; class Gammaproteobacteria; order Burkholderiales; family Burkholderiaceae_C; genus CAISIP01. The sequence goes on along the minus strand of CAXBDR010000026.1, from coordinate 23,475 downwards.
GGTGGCCTACGCTTGCCCCAGCGCCGGCAAACGCCGGCGCTGCGCCGTCAACCACGCGCCGGCGGCACCGCAACAACTGATCAGGGCCATGCCCGCCAGTGACGCGCCGTCGGGCGCATGATCGAAGAACACCATGCCGGCGAGCACGGCAAACCCGACCTGGCAATACAGGTACGGCATCAGCGTCACCGCGCTCGCATACTGGTATCCCATCGTCAGCATGAAATGCCCGCCCGCCGCCAGCACGCCCATCAAGGCCATCAGCAGCCACAATGCGGCCGAGTCCACCGGGGCCCAGGTCACGGGCAGCACCAGTGTCAGCACCAGCGCGCCGGTCCAGCCGCTGAAGAAGTGGGTGGCCGCCGGGTGTTCCTGCAACCGCGCCATGTGACTGGTCAGCAACTGGAAAGTCGTGGCCCCGGCCATGCAGCCCAGGGCCAGCCAGGCTGCCCAGCCGAACTGCCCGCTGCCGGGACGGATGATGACCATGGCGCCGGCGAATCCGCCAATCACGCACAGCCACTGCAGGGGCACGACACGTTCCTTGAAGATGAACACGGCCAGTACCGTGCCCGCCAAGGGTGTGAGCATGACGATCGCGGTGAACTCGCCTACCGGCATGAAACGCAGCGCCAGCAAGGCGAGCAGCGTGGTGCCGGCCAGCAACAGGCCGCGGACCAATTGCAGCCACGGATGCCGCACCTGCACCAGTGCGCGGCCGTAACGCGGCGCCAGCATGGCCGTCGTGAAGATTGCCTGCATCACGTAACGCGCCCAGATCGCCATCAGCACGGGCACGCTGGCGACGACCATCTTGCTGACGCTGTCCAGGATCGCGAAACAGGCGCAGGCCAGCACCACGAAGACGACGCCACGCAGCGGCGAACGGAGGTCCGTCACCACTGTGTCGCCATCCGCACGTTCATCCCACCCAGCGCCGCGCGTTGTGCCACAGCTGCATCCAGGCGCTGGCGCGATCCTTGTCCTGGTCGGTCCAGCTCATCTGGATGTTGCGGAAGACCCGCTCCGGATGCGGCATCATGGCCGTGAAGCGCCCGTCGGGCGTCGTCACGCCGGTCAGGCCGCCCGGGCTGCCGTTCGGATTGAATGGATAGACCTCGGTCGGCTGCCCATGGTTGTCGGTGTAGCGCAACGCGCCCCGCACGCGGCTGGCATCGCCGCGGCGCGAGAAGTTGGCGAAGCCCTCGCCGTGCGCGACCGCGATCGGCAATCGGCTGCCCGCCATGCCGGCCAGAAACAGCGAGGGCGAGTCCAGCACCTCGACCATCGCCAGCCGGGCCTCGTAACGCGCGCTCTGGTTGGTCGTGAAACGCGGCCAGTGTTCGGCTCCGGGGATGATGTCGGCCAGTTCGGCGAACATCTGGCAGCCGTTGCACACGCCCAGGCCGAAGGTGTCGGCACGGCCGAAGAAGGCGCGGAACTGGTCGGCCAGTTCCTGGTGGAAGGTGATCGAGCGCGCCCAGCCGATGCCGGCGCCCAGCGTGTCGCCATAGCTGAAGCCTCCGCAGGCGACGATGCCCTGGTAGTCGGCCAGCGCCGTGCGGCCGGCCAGCAGGTCGCTCATGTGCACGTCGACCGCATCGAAGCCGGCTTCGGTGAATGCGTAGGCCATCTCCACATGCGAGTTGACGCCCTGCTCGCGCAACACCGCCACCCGCGGACGCGCCTGCAACAGCGCTGGCGCCGAGGGCGTGAACGACAAGGCCACATGCAGGCCCGGATCGGACGGGTCGCCGGCGGCCGCATGTTCGGTATCCGCGCAGGCCGGGTTGTCGCGCTGGCGGCAGATCTTCCAGCTCACCGCGTCCCAGACCTGGTGCAGGTCCTGCAACGGGGCGCTGAACACCACCTTGGCATCGCGCCAGACCTGCAGTTCGCCGACACCGGCGTCGATGGCGGAACCCTCTGGCCGGGTCTTGCCGATGCAGTGGCTGTGACGGCTCAGGCCGTGTTCGCGCAACACCTGCATCACCGCGCCGCGATCGGCGCTGCGGATCTGCAGCACCGCGCCGAGTTCCTCGTTGAACAAGGCCTTGAGCGTGAGTTCGTCGCGCCGCGCCTGCACCTGGGTCGCCCAGTTCTTGCTGTCGCCCATCTCGGCCCGGCTGTCGCGGATGCCGTCGCCCTCGGTGACCAGCATGTCGACGTTGATCGACACGCCGATCCTGCCCGCGAACGCCATCTCGCAGACGGTGGCGAACAGGCCACCATCGCTGCGGTCGTGGTAGGCCAGCATCAGGCCCTGCTGGCGCAAGGCGTTGACGGCCTGCACCAGCGCCACCAGGTCCTGCGCGTCGTCCAGGTCGGGGGCGGCGTCGCCAAGCTGATCGAGCGTCTGCGCCAGGATGCTGCCGCCCATGCGATTGCGGCCACGGCCCAGGTCGACCAGCACCAGCGTGCTGTCGGCCTCCCGCTTGTCGAGCTGCGGCGTCAAGGTGCCACGCACGTCGTCCAGCGTGGCGAAAGCGCTGACGATCAGCGACACCGGCGAGGTGACCTTGCGCGCCTGGTTGTCGTTCGGGTCGACCCATTGCGTGCGCATCGACAGGGAATCCTTTCCCACCGGAATCGAGATACCGAGTGCGGGACACAACTCCATGCCCACGGCGCGCACCGTGGCATACAGGTCGGCATCTTCACCCGGCTCGCCGCAGGCCGCCATCCAGTTGGCCGACAGCTTGACGCGCGACAGTTCGATCGGCGCGGCCAGCAGGTTGGTGATGGCCTCGGCCACCGCCATGCGGCCGGAGGCCGGCGCGTCGATGACGGCCAGCGGCGTGCGTTCGCCGATAGCCATGGCCTCGCCGCGGAAACCACGGAAATCGGCCAGCGTCACCGCACAATCAGCCACCGGCACCTGCCAGGGACCGACCATCTGGTCGCGGTGCGTCAAGCCACCGACCGTGCGGTCGCCAATGGTGATCAGGAACCGCTTGGAAGCGACGGTCGGATGTGCCAGCACGGCGATCGCCGCAGCCTGCAGGCCGATTCCGGTCAGGTCCAGCGGCGCGAACGTCCGCGCCACGCTGCGCACGTCGCGCTGCATCTTGGGCGGCTTGCCGAGCAACACGTCCATCGGCATCGCCACCGGCGTGGCCTGCCCTTCATCGTGCACGACCAGCTCGCGCTCCTCGGTCGCCACGCCGACGACGGCAAACGGACAGCGTTCGCGCGCGCAGAAAGCCGCGAACTGCTCCAGCGATGCGGGCGCGATCGCCAGCACGTAGCGCTCCTGGCTCTCGTTGCACCAGATCTCGCGCGGACTCATCCCGCTCTCGTCCAGCGGCACGGCGCGCAGGTCGAAGCGAGCACCGCGGCCGGCATCGTTGGTCAGCTCCGGAAACGCGTTGCTCAGGCCGCCGGCACCGACGTCGTGGATGGCCAGTACCGGGCTGGCATCGCCGAGCGCCACGCAATGGTTGATGACCTCCTGGGCGCGGCGCTGCATCTCGGGGTTGTCGCGCTGCACCGAATCGAAGTCGAGCGCGGTCGCGTTGGTGCCAGTGGCCATGGAGCTGGCGGCGCTGCCGCCCAGGCCGATGCGCATGCCCGGCCCGCCGAGCTGGATCAGCAGGCTGCCGGCCGCAAAGACCTGCTTGTGGGTCAAACGGGCATCGATGCTGCCCAGGCCGCCGGCCAGCATGATCGGCTTGTGATAGCCGCGGCGCACCGTGTCGGCGCTGGAGGCAGCCGTCTGCTCGAACTCGCGGAAATACCCCAGCAGGTTGGGACGGCCGAACTCGTTGTTGAATGCGGCGCCGCCCAGCGGGCCCTCGATCATGATCTGCAGCGCGCTGGCGATATGCGCCGGCTTGCCGTAGGCCGACCCGGCACCATCCAGGTCCATCTTCGAGACGCTGAAGCCGGTCAGGCCGGCCTTGGGACGCGAGCCGCGACCGGTCGCGCCTTCGTCGCGGATCTCGCCACCGGCGCCGGTGGCGGCACCCGGAAACGGCGAAATCGCGGTCGGATGGTTATGCGTCTCGACCTTCATCAGCACATGCTGCAGGGTCTCGGTGGCCCGGTAGGTCTGCGGCACCGCACCGGCGCCGCCATCGCCGCCCCCGGCGACAAAACGCTGCACCGTGCCGCCTTGCATCACCGAGGCATTGTCGGAATACGCCACCACCATGTGTTGCGGATGGGTCTTGTGCGTGTGCCGGATCATGCCGAACAAGGAGTCGGCCTGCTCCTCGCCGTCGATCGTGAACCGGGCATTGAAGATCTTGTGCCGGCAGTGTTCGCTGTTGGCCTGGGCGAACATCATCAGTTCGACATCGGTCGGATTGCGCCCCAGCTGCGTGAAGGCCTGGACCAGGTAATCGATCTCGTCCTCGGCCAGGGCCAGGCCGAAGTCGCCATTGGCCTGCACCAGTGCGTCGCGGCCACCGCCGATCACGTCGACCTGTGCCAGCGCCGGCGCCGGCAATTCGGCAAACAGCGCGTTGGCCTGCGCACGGTCGAACAGTGCACTTTCGGTCATGCGGTCATGCAGCAGGTCGGCCGCCTGGCGCAGCTGCGCCTCGGTCAGCGCGGCGCGCGACAACAGGCCGTTCTTGAGTCCGATCCGGTATTCGACGATGCGCTCGACGCGGTGCACCTGCCGCAGCCCGCAGTTGTGCGCGATGTCGGTCGCCTTCGAGGCCCATGGCGACACGGTACCCAGGCGCGGCGTCACGACGACCAGCGGTCCGTCGGTGGCGCCCGCATACGGCTCGCCGTATTGCAGAAGCGCCGCGAGCTGCGCGGGCAGCGGATCCTGCAGGGCCTGGTCGGACCAGACCAGGTGCACATGGCGTGCGTCGAGTCGCACGATCCGGTCGGAAACCGCCTGCAGGCGCGCGAGCAGTTGTTGCGCGCGGAAAGGCCCTAGCGCGTTGCCGCCTTCGAATGGGGTGATGGTCTGGGTCACGAAATGGGTAGGAAAAGGTCGCAGCCGCTGTCAAGCCAAATCCGCGATCCTGGGATGGCCGGGCCGGTCGCGGAATTTTAGCGGGCCGGCGATGGGATAATCGCGCGATGACAATTACCTACAAGGACGCCGACGGCGTGGCGGGCATGCGCGTCGCCGGCCGTCTTGCCGCCGAGGTGCTGGACTACCTGACGCCCCATGTGGTGCCCGGTGTGTCGACCAACCACCTGGACCAGCTGGCCCACGCCTACATCACCGAGGTCCAGCAGGCCATCCCGGCCCCGCTGAACTACCGTGGCGGCGGCAACATCCCCTACCCCAAGTCGATCTGCACGTCGGTCAACCACCAGGTCTGCCACGGCATCCCGAACGACAAGCTGCTCAAGAAGGGCGACATCGTCAACATCGACATCACCGTCATCAAGGACGGCTGGCACGGCGATACCAGCCGCATGTTCATCGTCGGCGACACCTCGATCGCCGCGCGGCGTCTGTGCAACCTGACCTACGAGGCCATGTGGCACGGCATCGTGATGGTGCGTCCGGGCGCCCGGCTGGGCGACATCGGCTGGGCGATCCAGAAATTCGCCGAGTCGCAGGGATTCAGCGTGGTGCGCGAGTTCTGTGGCCATGGCATCGGCAAGGTGTTCCACGAGGAGCCACAGGTGCTGCACTACGGCAAGCCCGGTACGCTGGAGGAACTCAAGCCCGGCATGACCTTCACGATCGAGCCGATGATCAACGCCGGACGCAAGGACATCAAGGACGGCCCCGAGAAGGACGGCTGGACCATCGTGACCAAGGACCATTCGCTGTCGGCCCAGTGGGAGCATACCGTGCTGGTAACGCAGGACGGCTACGAGATCATGACCCTGTCCGCGGGCAGCCCCCCGCCGCCGGATTTTGTCGGCGCCCGCTGACGCAGCGGCGCGGACGGAGGAGTCTCCGATGCGCGCGGTACAGGAACTGCGCGAAGACTTCCGCACCAAGAAGCGCGCGCTGCTGGAGACGATCCGTGCCAGCGCCGCATCGACGCGCGCAGTCGGCAAGACACTGACGCAGTTGTCCGACCTGGCCGATGCAACCCTGCGCACCTTGTGGGAGCAGGCGGGCATGCGCGGGCGCTGCGCCCTGGTGGCGGTCGGCGGTTTTGGCCGTGCCAAGCTGTTCCCGCACTCCGATGTCGACGTACTGGTGTTGCTGCCCGACGATGAACGGCCCGAGAACGGCAACAGCCTGCAGTCGCGCATCGAGACCTTCATCGGCAGTTGCTGGGACACCGGGCTCGAGATCGGCTCGAGCGTGCGCACCGTGTCCCAATGCCTGGCCGAAGCCGACAAGGACGTCACCGTCCAGACCTCGATCCTGGAATCGCGGCTGGTCGTGGGCCACCGCCGCTTGTACGCGACCATGCGCGAGCGGCTGGCCGAGGCCATGGACCCGCGGGCCTTTTTTGTTGCCAAGACGCTGGAGATGCGCCAGCGCCACAGCAAGTACGAGGACACGCCGTACGCCCTCGAGCCCAACTGCAAGGAATCCCCCGGCGGCCTGCGCGACCTGCAGATGCTGCTGTGGGTGTCCAAGGCCGCCGGCATGGGCAAGAACTGGGACGAACTGGCCCGCTCGGGCCTGGCGACCCCGCTCGAGGTGCGACAGATCAAGCGCAACGAGGCCTTGATGCGGCTGATCCGCATGCGGTTGCACCTGATCGCCGACCGGCGCGAAGACCGCCTCGTGTTCGACATGCAGACCGCCGTGGCCGAATCCTTCGGTTACCGCACGCCGCCCAACAACACCGCGCCGATTTCGCTGGGCCTGACCGAGACCTCGGTCAAGTCCACGCGCAAGATCACCGTCGTGCGCGCCAGCGAGGCGCTGATGCGGCGCTACTACTGGGCGGCCAAGGCCATCACCCAGCTCAACCAGATCGTGCTGCTCAACATGGAGGAGCGGCTGTACCCGTCGGCCGCCCAACCGCGGCCGATCAATGCCTGGTTCAACGAGAAGGCCGGCATGATCGACGTGGTCAGCGACGACCTGTACGTGCGCGAGCCGCACGCGATATTGCAGACCTTCCTGCTGTACCAGACCAGCAACGGAACCAAGGGACTGTCCAGCCGTACCCTGCGCGCCCTGTACAACGCCCGCGCGGTGATGGACGCGAAGTTCCGCAACGACCCGGTCAACCGCCAGACCTTTCTGCAGATCATCAAGCAGCACGACGGCCTCACGCACGCCATGCGGCTGATGAACCAGACCTCGGTGCTCGGGCGTTACCTGTGGGTGTTCCGGCGCATCGTCGGCCAGATGCAGCACGACCTGTTCCATGTCTACACGGTCGACCAGCACATCCTGATGGTGTTGCGCAACATGCGGCGCTTCTTCATCGTCGAGCATGCGCACGAGTACCCGCTGTGTTCGCAACTGGCCGCCGGCTGGGACAAGCCCTGGATCCTGTACCTGGCCGCCTTGTTCCACGACATCGCCAAGGGCCGGGGCGGCGACCACTCCAAGCTCGGCGCCACCAGTGTGCGCCAGTTCTGCCGCCAGCACGGCATCGCGGGCGAGGACGCCCGCATGATCGAGTTCCTGGTGCGCGGACACCTGACGATGAGCCATACGGCGCAGAAGGCCGACCTCAGCGACCCGGACGTCATCATGCGATTTGCCGCCAAGATGGGCACCGAGCGACGCCTGACGGCCCTGTACCTGCTGACCGTGGCCGACATCCGGGGCACATCCCCCAAGGTCTGGAATGCCTGGAAAGGCAAGCTGCTCGAGGACCTGTACAAGGCCACGGCCCGCGCCCTGGGCGGCGAAGTCCCCGACCCGCAGGCCGAGGTGGAGGCGCGCAAGCGCGAGGCCCTGGTGACGATCGCGCTGTATGCGCTGCCGCACGAGGCGCACAAGAAATTGTGGGACACGCTGGATGTCGGTTATTTCATGCGCCACGACGCGGCCGACATCGCCTGGCACACGCGCCACCTGTCACGCCATGTCGGCTCCGACAAGCCGGTCGTGCGCGCGCGCCGCTCACCGGTCGGCGAAGGCCTGCAGATCCTGGTCTACACCCGCGACAAGACCGACCTGTTCGCGCGCATCTGCGGGTATTTCGACCGCAGCCGGTTCAGCATCCTGGACGCACGCATCCACACCGCGCGCAACGGCTTCGCGCTCGACACCTTCCAGGTCGTCACGGCCGCCATGCCCGAACATTACCGGGAACTGACCAGCATGGTGGAGTCCGGCCTGTCGCAGGCCATCGCCGACACGGCGCCGCTGCGCGAACCGAGCAAGGGCCGCGTGTCGCGCCGGGTCAGGAGTTTCCCGATCACGCCCCGGGTCACCTTGCGACCGGACGAGAAAGGCCAGCGTTGGCTGCTCAACATCACGGCCAGCGATCGCGTCGGCTTGTTGTATGCGGTGGCCCGCGTGCTGGCGCGCCACCAGATCAACCTGCAGCTGGCCAAGATCGCCACGCTGGGCGAGCGCGTCGACGACACCTTCCTGATCGACGGCGCACAACTGCAATACAACCGCGACCAGATTGCCGTCGAGACCGAGTTGTTGCGGACACTGGCCTGACGCCGGCGAGCCACGTCACCGTCGTGCGGCGGCCGCCCGTCAGTCGTCCTGCGCCGCGTCCAGTCCGGGAAACAACACCTCGGTGAAACCGAAGCGCGTGAAATCGCGCACCCGCATCGGGTACAACACGCCGGCGAGATGGTCACATTCGTGCTGCACCACGCGGGCATGGAAACCGTCGACCTCGCGTTCGATGGCATCGCCGTAGGGGTCGAAGCCGGCATAACGCACCCGGCCGTGGCGCGGCACGACCGCGCGCAAGCCCGGTACCGACAGACACCCTTCCCAATCCTCCACCAGCTGCGACCCGCCGTCAGGGCCTGGCAAGGGCGTGACGACCGGATTGATCAACACGGTACGGGGAATCGGCGGCGCATCCGGATACCGCGGATTGACGGCGTCGGTGCCGAAGATGACCAGTTGCAGGTCGACGCCGATCTGCGGCGCGGCCAGGCCGGCACCATTGGCCGCATGCATGGTGTCGAGCATGTCGCTGATCAGCAGGTGCAGCGCGTCGGTATCGAACTGCGTCACCGGCTGCGCCACACGCAACAGCCGGGGGTCGCCCATCTTGAGAATCTCACGTACCGCCATCGAGCATCTCCTTGAGCTGTGTCTCGTCGATCACCGGCACGTCCAGCGCCCGTGCCTTGTCGAGCTTGCTGCCGGCCTCGGCCCCGGCCAGCAGGTAGTCGGTCTTCTTGCTCACCGAGCCGGCGACCTTGCCACCGGCGGCCTCGATCAGGGCCTTGGCCTGTTCGCGTGCCATCGACGGCAGGGTGCCGGTGACGACGAAGGTCTTGCCGCTCAGGCGCAACACCGCGCGCGGCGCCGGTTCGCCCTCCTCCCAGGTCACGCCGCAGGAGCGCAACTGCTCGACGACCTCGCGATTGTGTGGCTGGGCGAAGAACTGGTGCAGGCTCCTGGCCACGATGGGCCCGACGTCGTCGACTTCCAGGTACTGCTCCTCGGTCGCGTCCATGATGGCGTCGAGCTTGCCGAAGTGGCGCGCCAGCTCCTTGGCCGTCGCCTCCCCGACATGGCGGATACCCAGGCCGAACAGGAAACGCGGCAACGTGGTCTGCTTGGAGCGCTCCAGCGCATCGAGCAGATTGCGCGCCGACTTGTCGGCCATGCGATCGAGGCCGGCCAACGCGGCCAGGCCCAGGCGGTACAGGTCGGGCAAGGTGCGGATCAGCTGGCCGTCGACCAGTTGGTCGACCAGCTTTTCACCCAGGCCCTCGATCTCGACCGCGCGGCGTTGCGCGAAATGCAGGATCGCCTGCTTGCGCTGTGCGCCGCAATACAGGCCACCCGTGCAGCGGTAATCGGCCTCGCCCTCCTCGCGCACGGCCTCGGAGCCACAGACCGGACATTGCCGTGGCATCGAGAACACCGTGGCGCCAGCCACGCGCTTGTCGGCCATCACCGACACCACCTCGGGAATCACGTCGCCGGCGCGCCGCACGACGACGGTGTCACCGACCCGCACGTCCTTGCGCCGCGCCTCGTCCTCGTTGTGCAGCGTGGCGTTGATGACGGTGACACCGCCAACGAAAACCGGCGCCAGCTTGGCCACCGGCGTCAACTTGCCGGTGCGGCCGACCTGCACCTCGATCCCCAGCACCGTCGTCACCTGTTCCTGCGCCGGATACTTGTGCGCCACCGCCCAGCGCGGCTCGCGGCTGACGAAACCCAGGCGCTGCTGCAGCGCGATCCGGTCGACCTTGTAGACCACGCCGTCGATGTCGAAACCCAGGCTGTCTCGCATGGCGCCGACACGCCGGTGGTAGTCGGCCAGCGCCTGGGCCCCGCGGGCCATCTCGACCAGGTCGCTGACCGGGAAACCCCAGGCACGCAAGCGCTGCAGGATCGCGAAGTGTTCGCTGAAGACCGGCCCACCGTGTTCGGGCGGCGTGACCGCGCCCAGCCCGTAGGCGAAAAAACTCAGCGGACGTTGCCGGGCGATGGCCGGATCGAGCTGGCGTACCGCGCCGGCCGCGGCATTGCGCGGATTCACGAAGGTCTTCTCGCCCCTGGCGCCTGCGGCGATCTTGTCGCGTTGCGCGGCGTTGAGCTGTTCGAAATCGTCGCGGCGCATGTAGACCTCGCCGCGCACCTCGAGCAGCGCCGGCGCCTGCGGCGGCAGGCGCAGCGGGATCTGGCCGATGGTGCGGATGTTCTGGGTCACGTCCTCGCCGGTCTCGCCGTCGCCGCGGGTGGCGGCCTGCACCAGTACCCGGTCGACGTAACGCAGGCTCATCGCCAGGCCGTCGAACTTGGGTTCGGCGACATAGTCGACGGCAGGCGCATCCGGCCCCAGGCCGAGTTCGCGCCGCACCCGTGCATCAAAGGCTTCGGCGCCGCTGGCCAGGGTGTCGGTCTCGGTACGGATACTGAGCATCGGCACTGCATGGCGCACCGGCGCGAACTGGGCCAGCGGCTTGCCGCCCACCCGCTGGGTCGGGGAGTCGGGCCGCAACAGGTCCGGCCGGCGCTGTTCGATCGCCTGCAGCTCCTGGAACAACTGGTCGTACTGGGCGTCGGGAATCAGCGGGTCGTCGAGCACGTAGTACTGGTGCGCATGCCGATGCAGTGTCTCGTGCAACCACCGTACCCGCGCCGCGTCGGCGTCATCGGGCTTGTCGCTCGGGTCTTGGGCTTGTGCCATCGCTGCCGGGGCCGCGCGCAGGCGCGACTCAGGAGAACAGGCGCCTGGCCAGCGCCGATCCGGCAGCCAGGTCGCGGGCCTGCAGCGTGTCGTACAGGCCCTCGAGTTCACCGCCGATGTGGTCCATGGTCTCGCGCGCCAGCACCTGGCCGTTGTCGTCGGTCACGATGCCGTCCATCGCCTGCGCCATCGACTGGGCGACCTCTCGCAGGCGTACGAAGGGTTGTTCGGCCCGGTCGACCTGGGACACATCCAGTGCCAGCGACACCTCGCGCACCGCGGCCTGCGCCGGATCGTCGGCCAGCGCCGCCTGGGTGTCGAAACCCAGGCTCAGCACCGGTGGCAGGCCGGCACCGGCAGCGGGCAGCACCATGCGTCCGGGCAAGGACCCGGACACGAAGCCGAGCCGCGCCGCGTGTTGCTGCACATAGCCGGGGCTCCAGGCGGCGCTGCGCGCGCGCAGCGTGAAGCCCAGCTGTGCGTCATGGCCGCTGGCGAACTGGTCCAGTTCGCGCGCCCGCGCCACCTCTTCGAGCATGTCCGGAAAATCCGGCGTACCGCCGACCGCATCGCTGAACGCCTGTGCCTTGGCGACAAACTCGGAGAATTCGATCTCGTTGAGCGCCCCGGACCGGTTGGCCAGTTGCACGCCGGCCTGGAACGCCTCGTAGCTCTGGCCGGCCACCGGCACCTCCCAGTGCCGGCTGCGCACGTTGAGCCCTTCGACGGCGAACGGCTTGCTGCCGACCCGCCGTGTCGTGGGCAGCGCAGCCAGTGCCACCTCGGCCCGCACCTCGGCTTCGAGCGCGATCGGCGCGATGACGTCGATCAGCGCATCGAGGCCCGGTCGTTTCTCCGGCGGCGCCTGCGGCACCGCGGGCGCCACGAACTCGGCATCGTCCAGGCTGGGTTCGATGCCCGCGGGTTCCTGCGGCATCGCCTCCTCGTCTTCGCCGGGCTGGGCCTGGCGCGGCGCCACCTTGCGCGCCGACCATACGCCATGGGCCACCACGGCCGCCAGCACCAGTGCGCCGGCGATGGCCAGGCCGATCTGCAGGGTACTCATGCCGCCCTCCATGGCCTCAGGCGGCCTCGGCCATGTCGAGCGCCGCGTCCATGTCGACCGCGACGATGCGCGACACGCCCTGCTCCTGCATGGTCACGCCGATCAGTTGTTTTGCCATTTCCATCGCGATCTTGTTGTGGCTGATGAACAGGAACTGCGTCTCCTGGCTCATGCTGGTGACCAGCTTGGCGTAGCGCTCGGTATTGGCATCGTCCAGCGGCGCATCGACTTCGTCGAGCAGGCAGAACGGGGCCGGATTGAGCTGGAAGATCGCGAACACCAGGGCGATCGCCGTCAGCGCCTTCTCGCCGCCCGACAGCAGGTGAATCGTCTGGTTCTTCTTGCCCGGCGGCTGGGCGATGACCTGGACGCCGGAGTCCAGGATCTCCTCGCCGGTGATCACCAGCCGGGCATTGCCGCCGCCGAACAACTCGGGAAACATGCGCCCGAAATGCTCGTTGACGGTGTTGAAGGTGCCCGAGAGCAGTTCGCGCGTCTCGGCGTCGATCTTCTTGATCGCATCTTCGAGCGTCGTCATGGCTTCCTGCAGGTCGGCCGACTGGGCATCGAGGAACTGCTTGCGTTCGCGCGCCGAGGTCAGCTCGTCGAGCGCGGCCAGGTTGACGGCGCCCAGCGCCGTCACCTCGGCACCCAGCCGGTCGATGGACTGCTGCAGCCCGGCAAGCCGGACATGGTCCTGCTCGATCGAGGCGCGCAAGGCCTCGATGTCGGCATGGGCGTCATCGAGCAGTTGCTGGTATTGCTCGGAACCGAGCCGGGCCGCCTGTTCCTTGAGCTGCAAATCGGTGATGCGTTGGCGCATCGGGTCGAGCGCACGTTCGAGCCCGAGGCGGCGTTCGTCGCTGGCCCGCAACTGGGCCGTCAGGTCGTCGTATTCGCTGCGCCTGGCGCCGAGCTCCTTCTCGCGTTCGAGCTTGACCTCCAGCGCGCTGTGCAAACCGGCCTGGGCCGCGGCATCGCTCAAGCGGGTCAGGTCCTGCGCGGCGCTGGATTGCTCCAGCTCGATCGCGGCCGCCTGCTGGCTGGCGGTGGTGATGGCGCGTTCGAGCTCGGACTGGCGCGAACGCAGGCTGCGCAGCGCAAATTCAGCCTCCTGCGCCTGGCGCTCGACGCTGCGCTGCTGCTCGCGGCTCTCGGACAGCGCACGTTCGGCCTGGATCACCCGGTCATCCACCTGGGTCTGGCGCTCCTGCGCATCGGCCAGCTGCATGTCGAGCTCCTCGAACCGGGCCTCCGCCGTGACGCGGCGCTCCTGCAGCTCTTCCAGCAAGGCGTCGATCTCGGCCAGCTCGCCGGCCAGCTGGGTGCCGCGGGCGCGTACCTGCTCGGCCTGCTGGCGCACCCGCAGCGTCTCGACCTGCAGCGCGTGCGACTGGCTCTGGTGCGTGGCCGCGTCGCGGCGCAGCTGGGCCAGGCTGCTCGAGGCCTCGGCCAGCGCCGCTTCGCTGCGTGCCAGGTCGTGCCGGCTCTGCTCGCAGATCAGCGCCTGGGCACGCGATTGTTTCTCCAGGTTCTCGATCTCCTGGGCCCGGGCCAGCATGCCGGCCTGCTCGGAGTCCGGCGCGTAGAAGGTCACGCTGTGGGCATTGACCGCATGGCCTTCCCGGACATGAATGGTCTCGCCGGGCTGCAGGCTGCCGCGGGCGGCCATCGCCTCTTCCAGGCTGGACGCGGTGTAACAACCGTGCAGCCAGCCACGCAGCAAGGCGGCCAAACCGGCGTCGTTGAGCTGCAGCAGGTCGGCCAGGCGCGGCAGGCTTGCCGCCGGCGCCGGCGCAGCCGCCTCGGGCAGGCTGAAGAACACCAGCTTGGCCGGCGGCTCGGCGGCAAAGGCCCGCACCATCTCGAGCCGCGACACCTCCAGCGCGCCCATGCGCTCGCGCAGTGCCGACTCGAGCGCGTTTTCCCAACCCTGCTGCACATGGATGCGGCTCCACAGGCCGGCCAGCGACTCCAGTCCGTGTTTCTGCAGCCAGGGCTGCAGCTTGCCGTCGGTGCGGACCTTCTCCTGCAAGGCCTTGAGGGCCTCCATGCGCGCATTCAGGGCGGCCTGGCGCGAGGCCTCGGCATTGACGGCCTGCTGGTGGTCGCGCCGGGCCTGCTCCAGCGCCGGCAGCGCCTCCTGCAGTTCCTGCAAGCGCGCCTCGGCGATGGCGACCGCCTCGCGGGCCTGCTCCCACCGCGACTCCAGATCGGCAAGCTGCTGTTCGTCCGGCGCCTGCAAGGCACGCTGATCGGCATCGAGCCGCTCGCGCCGGGTCTCCTGCTGGCGCGCTTGTTCCTGCACGCTGCGCTGCTCGGCGGCCAGCACCTGGATCTGCTGCTGCACCTGCCCGACCAGGGCGCGTTGTTCGCTCGCCTGGGCCTGGGCCGCCCGCAGCGCCTCCTGCAACTGGGGTTGCTGCTGGGCCTGGTCTTCGACCCGCGCGGCCAGCACCGTGCTTTCTTCCTCGGCCTGCTGCGCGTTCTGCACCAGCGTCTGGATTTCCTGCTCCGCATCGCTGCGGCGCTGGGCCCACTGGGCGGCCTGGTCCTGGAGCGAGGCCAGGCGCTGTTCGGCGCGTTGCCGGCCTTCGACGACAAAGCGGATCTCGGCCTCGAGCCGGCCGACCTCGGTGCTGGCCTCGTACAGCCGCCCCTGGGCCTGGTTGACCTGGTCGCCAGCCGCGTAGTGCGCCTGGCGCACCGTCTCCAGGCTGGCTTCGACCTGGCGCAGGTCGGCAACCTGGCTCTCCATCGCGTTGACCGCGCCCTGCACGTCGCGGTGGATGCGCTCCTGGTCCGCCTGCGCCTCGGTCAGCTTGAGCAACCACAGCTGCTGCTGCCGGCGCGTGATGTCGCTTTGCAACGCGTTGTATTTCTGCGCCACCTCGGCCTGCTTCTCGAGCTTGTCGAGATTGCTGCCGAGTTCGCGCAGGATGTCCTCGACCCGGGTCAGGTTCTCGCGCGTATCGTGCAACCGGTGCTCGGTCTCGCGCCGGCGCTCCTTGTATTTCGAGACGCCTGCCGCCTCCTCCAGGAACAGACGCAGCTCTTCCGGCTTGGACTCGATGATGCGGCTGATCGTGCCCTGGCCGATGATGGCGTAGGCCCGCGGACCCAAGCCCGTGCCCAGGAACACGTCCTGCACATCGCGCCGGCGCACCGGCTGGTTGTTGATGTAATAACTGCTGGTGCCGTCGCGCGTCAGCACCCGCTTGACCGCGATCTCGGCGAACTGGCCCCATTGCCCGCCGGCCCGGTGATCGGCGTTCTCGAAGATCAGCTCGACGCTGGAGCGGCTGGCCGGCTTGCGCGTCGTCGTGCCGTTGAAGATCACGTCCTGCATCGACTCGCCGCGCAGTTCGCTGGCGCGGCTCTCGCCCAGCACCCAGCGCACGGCGTCCATGATGTTGGACTTGCCGCAGCCGTTCGGCCCCACCACCCCCACCAGCTGCCCGGGCAACTGGAAATGGGTGGGTTCTGCGAAGGACTTGAAACCCGATAACTTGATCGAATTGAGACGCACGGACGACTACTGCTGGTGGTTCACGACGGGATTGGAGAATGAAACCGTTAGGGCATGGCCCTGCCCCCACGGACGGGCCGTGGCAGGATGCTTGGATGATACCGTGTCGGCCCGGCGCCATGGCATGGGTCCACGCTGCTGGATGCCACTGGCTCAGCGCATTCCTTGGTTGCGGCCGGATCAGGCTTGCCCGCGATCAGCCTACGCCGGGCTGTGACAATCCGATCCGCGCTATATTGGCGTCGACACCGTACCGAACCCCATGCCGACCGCCCTCGAACTCGCCAAAGGCAACGCCGCGCTCACGACAGCGGTGCTGGACTGCCGCAAGCTGCTGCACCGCCGCTCCCTGGTGTCTGCCGCCGCCAGTTCGGTGCCGATTCCCGGCCTGGACTGGGCGGTCGACGCCGCGATGTTGTCCAAGCTGGTGCCGCAGATCAATGCCCGGTTCGGCCTGACGCCGGCACAGATCCAGCGGCTCGGTCCGCGCAAGCGCGAACACCTGCAAAAGGCGATCAACGGCGTGGGCTCCCTGCTGGTCGGCAAGACCATCACACGCGAACTCATCCTGCGCGCCGCCCAGATCGTGGGTGTGCGGCTGACGGCCAAGCAGGCCGCCAAATACGTTCCGCTGGCCGGGCAGGCCGTGGCCGCCGTGGTTGGTTATTCCGCCGTGCGTTACCTGGGCGAGCAGCACCTCAAGGAATGCGTGCAGGTCGTGCTCGATGCCGGGCTGGCGCTGCCGCCACCGGATGCGGCACCTGTCGGCGCGCCGCGGCTCAGAACTGATAGCTGACGTTCAGGTGCGCCCGGTCGCGCGAGGTGCCGGCCGGCAGCTTGCTGCGACCGCTGAGCACGTGGCCCAGGTCCAGGCTGGCCGACAACTGCTTGCCCATGCTCCAGCGCACGCCGAGTCCGAACGAGCTGACCGAGGCCGACGGCAAGGTGGCGTCGTTGTGGCGGCGGATCCGGCCGAAATCGTAGAACACCAGCATGCGCAGGTTCTCGGCCAGTGCCGGAGTCCAGAACTCGAGGTTGCCCCAGTGACCGGAATCGCCGGACAACACCCGCTCGGGCAATCCGCGCAGGGACAAGGCACCGCCGATGCCGAACTGCTCGCCCGGCACCAGTGCATCGCCGCTGTCCTGCCCCCGCAGCCGCGCCATGAACAGCCATTGCGCGGGCAACGGCAGCGCGACATCGAAGCCGTAGCGCAAGGCGTTCCAGCTGGTCGACGCACCCGCGCGGTTGGCCACGTAGGCCGCGTTGTCGTTGCCGCCGCCGCTCGAGAGGTTGTGTGCATATTCCAGGTTGTAGCCCCACTGGCCCCACTGCTTCTGGAACCGCCCGGTGTACGACAAGGTCAAGGGCCGGGTGCGGTAGTTCGGGAACAAGGCCGCACCGCCCAGCGTGGTGATCTTGTCGTTGCGGAAATGCTTGTCGTCCAGGCCCAGGGTCAGGTACGAGCGGTAGTCGCCTTGGGGCGCCAGGTAATAACTCACCGCGATACCGGCGAAATCGCCGCGCCCGGTCACGTTGATGGTATTGGCGACCACCCCCGAGGACACGCTGGACGTCGTGTAGTAGCCCGAGACCATGGCGCCGTGGTCGTACAACGGCGCCCGGTAATAACCACCCCACTGGTGGACCCGGCCAGGCTCGGTCGGCGACGTGGTGTAGGTGAAGGTCGCCTGGTGGTCCTTGTCGAACAGGTTCGCATGCGACGCGCCCAGCGTGAGCCGGCCGTTGCCGGTCTGCGAGGTTCCCGTATTGTTGAGCAGCACGAACGCACTGACGGTGCGCGAGTCCTTCACGTCGACACTCGCGTCGACGGTGTCGGCCAGTTGCCCCTGGCGGAAGGTCACGTTGACCTGCTTGCTCGGGTTTTCGTTGGCCAGGGCCAGATCGCGCGCCAGCGCGTTCGTATTGGGCGACGACCCGGTCGCCAGCTGCGGCAGGCTGCGCAGGATGTTGTCGTTCGAGAAGAACTGGTTGCCCTTGATCTCGACCGTGCCCACGGTGAACCGGAACATCTGCAGACGGATCACGCCGCCGATGTCCTGTGGCGGCAGCACCACGCGGTAAAAGCCGTAACCATTCTCACGCAACAAGGTCTCCAGCGCCGTGGCCGCCTGCTGCAGCCGTTCGATGCCCTCATGCTTGCCGACAAAAGGCGCCAGCGCGGCCTGTGTCTGCGCCTCGCCCAGGGGATTGTCGCCTTCGACCGCATAACCGCTGACGGTGAAGCTGGCCTCGGCGGGTTGCGGCGCGCTGATCTGGGCCTGGGCGGTAGGTGCGATCACGGCCAACGCCAGGATCGCGAGGGCGATGTGTTTCTTGTGCATCTGCATGTAGGATTTTCCGGTTCGTCTATCGGCAGACCTGCGCCCGGACGCGGAACGCGCCGGCAAGGTCGAGCAGGCGAGCCGCATTCGGATTGAGTCGATCCGGCCGCGGAATGAAGTCGAACTCCAGGAAGTTCGGCGTGACCACCGCACGCACCAGCTGCGTGCCGTCTGCATTGAGGAAGCCGGTCTCGCCGCGGGCGATGTCGATGGTCTTCTCGCCACTGGTCAGCGACAGGTGGCCGTCGCGCGAGAACACGAACAGGCCGACATCGGCCTCGTTGATCTCGTTGGCGCTGAACAGCTGCTCGGCACTCGAGGGCACGGTATCGGGTCGCGGCGTCGGGATGTTGATCAGGACTGGTGGTGGCGTGGGCAGTGTCCGCGGCGCAGACGTCGTGCTGTCCTGTATCGCGAACACGCCGGTGGGCACCGGGAATTCGTTGGCCGTACCCGGGTTGAGCACCCCCTCGCCGTCCCAGGTCGCCACCATGGTGCAGCCCGCGGCGCCTCCGGGCACGGCGCAGCTGTCCGGTTCGCTGACGATATCGACGCCGGTGCCGCGAATGCCCACGGTCGCGGTCGGCGTCGTCATGCGCACGGCCTGCGGTCGCGAGCGCCCCACCAGGCCGGTCAGCACCCGCATGCCGCCGCGCAACAGATTGAAGATGACGGATCCGTCGCTCGGGCTCTCCCGGTTGTAGACGAAGTTCTCGACCCTGAACTGGGTCCGGGGTTGCACCGTGACCTTGGTGTTGTCGCGGAACACCAGCACGGCATGGCCATTGCTCGACGTCTCGAGGATCTCGCCCGGATAGACCGGTCCGCCCGCGATGACGTTGCGTCGCTCGCCGCTCGGCGACACGGCCGACAGCGGGCCGAGCAAGGCCGCGACCCGGGCGCTCGCCGCCACGTTGGCAGGGCCGGAGGACTGTGCAATGCGGCCCGCATCGGTGGCGCAGTCGGTGCCGCAGATGCGGGCATCGAAATCGGTGCCGCGAATGCCCACGGTCGCCGTCGGGGTGGTCAGGCGCGCCGCCGTCGGCGATGTCTTGGCGATCAGGCCCGTGACCATGCGCACCCCGCCCTTGAACAGGCTGGTGAAGAAACCGTCCGGCTTGTCGGGCTCCTTGTAGGCGTATTCGTCGAAGCGGATCGCCGTATTCGGCCGCAGGGTCATGCGCGTGCCGTCGGTCAGCCGCAGCACCGCAAAACTGTTCGACCCCATGGTCACGGTATCGCCGGGCTGGATCGGCACGCCCTGGCTCAGGATACGCGGCACGCCGGAAGCGGCCTGTGCCGCCCCGACGCCCTTGGCGAACTCGACCTCGCCGGCGGGTGCGGCGAGGACGATGACCGGCATGGCGAGCAACAAGGCCAGAAAGCAGAGGGTCTTCGTAGTCTTCATGGTCTGGCCCGATTATTGGCAGGTCTCGCCGGCGTCGATTCCGATCTCGTCGTCTTCGTCCGCCGACTGCCGCTTGAACACGTCCGGGAAATTGTCCTGCAGCGTCAGCAGGGAACTGGTGATGATCTCGATGATGTTGCCGTTGGCACCCGTGATCTCGAAGTCGGACACGACGGTGCAGCCGACACATTGCGAGCCCGACAGGATCAGCGGGAAGGTGCCCGGCGGATTGACGATTCGCGCCGACGAGCCTGCATTGGTCAGTGTCAGGACCGGTGCCGGATCGACCAGCGGATCGGGCGAGGCGATCGTGATCTGGCCGTCGGCCGACAGCAAGGCCTGCGCACCGGCGGTGCCACCGAGCAGCGACACCGAGGTCTTGGCGATGATGCTGGCGTTGCCAAGCACGACGACCTCGCTGGGTGCGGTCGCCGCCTCGGCGCCGATGAGCACGGCCCCGGTGTCGGACTGGGCCAGCAGCGTGCCCGCGCTGACGCTGCGCATCTGGATGCCCAGGGCGGCAGCCTGCAGCCCGGTGCGACCGGCGCCGTCGCGCAGCAGCAGCTTGACCGCGCCGGCGCCGGCGTCGAGCCGGGTGCCGTTGGCCATGACGATCTCGGCAAGACCGGGATCGCGATGCGACGTCAACACGCCGTTGCTGGCGAGTTCGTTGGCGATGATGTCCAGGTCGCCCCCGTCGGTGACGATGCTCGAATGCAGGTAGATGCTGCGTCCGGCCTGCAGCGTGAGCTTGCCGCCCGTGCCCGAGGGGTTGTTGACGATGATGTCGGACAACACGTCGAGCGTGATGTCGCTGTTGGCCTGCAGGGACACTGCGGTGCCGTTGTTGAGGATGGCCGTCAGCTGTGCCGGACTGATCGTGATCAGGCTGGCCAGGTTGTCCGAGAACGCCTGCCCGCCCAGCGGCCCGCCGGGCCCGCCACCGCCGCCGGCGCCGCCGGAATAGATATGAACCCGGCCGTTGTTCGACAGGCCGCCGCTGTCGGCGTTGGATGCCCGCACCAGCAGGCGCGAGCCGCTGATCTCCTGGACCGTGCCGCCGTATCCGTCGTTGGCGTTCTGCCCGACCAGGCTGTTGGCCGCCGACACGACGCCCGAGATGCCGCCGGACGCGGCCCCCACGGTCACGGCCCCGGCGCTGCCGCCGAAATTCGTGCTGCGCACGTAGTAGTCGCCATTGGACATGAAACTCACGCCGTTGCTGCCGACAAAATCGCTGGGGTTGGCTCCGACCAGGCTGTTGGCCGAGGACACCACCCCGGTCAACGGTGCACTGACATCGATCCAGGTGACCGCGCCCCGGTTGCCGCTCCACGACGTGCTGCGCAGCAGCACATACCCGTTGCCGTAGCTGAAACCGCTGTTGCCGACCTGATCGCCCGGTGTCGAACCGACCAGGCTGTTGAGGGGGGTGACCACGCCGACCGTGGGCGCCGCATGATCGATCCAGGTCACGGCGCCCGAACCCGCCCCCCAGGTCGAGGTGCGCACGGCGGACCGGGTACTCGACACGAAATCGGCGCCGCCGCTGCCGACCCGATCATTGGGCGCCGCACCGACCAGGCTGTTGGCGGCGCTGACCGTACCGGCGATGCCGTTGAATGCATCCGCCCAGGTGATGGCGCCGGCATCGGCGACGAGGCCGTTGTCCCAGTTCGGGCTGCGGATGCCGATCCAGTTGCCCGCGGTGGTGCGGCCGGACGATCCCACGGCATCGCCCGCCGTCGAGCCGACCAGGCTGTTGGCCGCGCCCACCGCACCACTCGTTCCATTGACGGTATCGAACCAGGTGACGGCGCCTATGCCCCCGTTCCAGCCCGGGCTGAACACCAGCGCCTTGCTGTTGAACAGGTTCTGCACGCCGCTGCCGCCGACCTGGTCCCCGGCCGAGGAGCCGACCAGGCTGTTGCCGGACCCGACCGACCCCTGCAGTGGCGCAGCATTGGGATTGACAAAGGTCACCGCTCCGGCAGAGCTGTTCCAGTTCGACGACAACAGGTAGTAGTTGCCGTTGCTCAACGAGGCAAGCGACGAGTTGCCGACGCGGTCATTGGCCTGCGTCCCGACCAGGCTGTTGGCCGCCGACACCACGCCGGTAATGCCGCCGACCGGATCGACAAAGGTGACGGCACCGGCCAGCAGGGCCGCGCCGTTGTTCCAGTTGGGCGCACGCAAGGCGATCATGTTGCCCAGGTTCTGGTAACCCAGCGCACCGATGCGGTCGCCGGTGGCCGTCGTACCGGGCGTCGAGCCAACCAGGCTGTTGCTCGCGTCGACCACGCCGATCACGCCGGTGGCATGGTCGAGCCAGGTCACCGCGCCCCGGTTGGCGTGCCACGCCGGACTGAACACGATGGAGTGGCCATTGAACAGGTTCTGCACGCCCGAGCTGCCGACCTGGTCGCCCACGGTATCGCCAACCAGGCTATTGGCGGCGCCGACGGCGCCCACGGGCGCCGCGTTGGAATCGACCCAGGTCACGGCACCCATGCCTGTGTTCCAGTTCGGGGTTCGCACCAGGTAGTGGGTGCCGTCCAGGTAGTCGATGCCAGTGCTGCCTACCCTGTCGTTGGTGGCCACGCCGACCAGGCTGTTGCCCGCCGCCACCACCCCCACCACACCGACGGACGGATCGGCCCAGGTGATCGCGCCCGCGGCGCCGGCCAGGCCGTTGGTCCAGTTGGAGCTGATGATGGCGACCTTGCTGCCGACGTATTCGAAGTCGGCGAATCCGCCCACCTGGTCCCCCGCGGTGGAGCCCACCAGGCTGTTCGTCGCATCGACGATGCCGGAGCCGCCGGTCGCGTTGTCGAGCCAGCTCACCGCGCCCTTGCCGTTGTCCCAGTTGCGGCTGAACACCAGGCTCTTGCTGCCGACGCTGTAGACGCCTTCGTTGCCCACCCGGTCATTGGCCAAACCGCCCACCAGGCTGTTGGTGTTGTCGACGACACCCGTGACCGGCGCTGCGGAATCGACCCAGGTCACGGCGCCGCGTGAGCCGTTCCACTGCGGCGAAACCACGGCGAAATGCGTGCCATCGAGCCAGGTGACGCCATCGGAGCCGACCCGGTCGTTGGACTGGCTGCCCACCAGGCTGTTGCCGGCGCCCACCGCACCCACGAGACCGACACTGGCGTCGACCCAGGTCACCGCACCGGCTTGCGGCGCGGCCGCTGTATTGGCCCAGTCCTCGCTCAGGATTGCGATGCGGGAGCCACTGAGATAACTGTATTCGGCGAAGCCGCCGACCCGGTCGCCATCGTTCGTGCCCACCAGGCTGTTGGTGGCGTCGACCACGCCGCTCGCGCCGGTCGTGGTGCCGATCCAGCTCACCGCGCCTTTGGCGGCGTTCCAGTCCGGACTGAACACGGCGATCTTGCCGAAACCGAAATCCTCGAACCAACCCGAACCGACCTCGTCGCCCGGCGCGCTGCCGACCAGGCTGTTGCCGCTCGAGACCACACCGACGGGTGGTGCGTTGCTGTCAACCCAGGTCACGGCACCGGTGTCGTTGTTCCAGTTGGAGTTGACGATCAGGTAGCGGGTACCGTCGAGGTATTCGAAGCCGTTGTCGCCAACCCGGTCGTTGGCATTGCCGCCCACCAGGCTGTTGGCGGCCGAGACGGCGCCGGTGACGATCGAGGCCGAATCGAACCAGGTGATCGCTCCCGCCGCCGTCGCGCCCGGGCCATTGGCCCAGTCCGGGCTGAGGATTGCGATCTTGCCGCCGACGTAGTCCCAGTAACCGTTGCCAACCCGGTCGCCCGGATCGGTGCCCACCAGGCTGTTGGCCGCACCGACGGTACCTGTCAGGCCGCTGGCCTGGTCCATGAACGTGACGGCGCCGCGGGTGCCGTTCCAGTTGGGGCTGAATATCGTCCACTTGCCGCCCAGCAGGTTGTAGATGCCGCCCGAGC
>CAXBDR010000025.1:0-28663 GCA_963974265.1 uncultured Rhodoferax sp. | reverse complement strand
GTGAGCACGAACGGCGCCTTGGAGATCAGCGCGATCGGCACCAGGTTTTCGGCCTTGTAAGGCATCGTCTTGAGCATCACCGGGTTGATGGCCAGCGTCGAAACGGTGGACATCATGATCGTGTAGCCGTCCGGAGGTGAGTTGGCAACCAGCTGCGCGCCCAGCACGGTACCCGCACCCGGTTTGTTGTCGACGACAAATGTCTGGCCGAACTCGTTTTTCAGGTGCTCGCCCAGGAGGCGCGCAAGGATGTCGGTCGAACCGCCAGCCGGATAGGGCACGACGATGCGCACCGGCCGGCTTGGCCAGCCCTGGGACTGCGCTGCCACGGGCAGCGCGGGATGGACGAGTGCGGCGCCAAGCGCGCCGAGGACGAAACGACGGGAGCGATGCGAATTCATGGTTATCTCCTTGGTGATCGCGGCACTAGGCCGCATGGAACCCGTATGCGGTGCGTGCCTCCTCGGGCGTGATGAAACCCTGTTCGAGGTCGCGCTCCACCTGCGCCGGATCGCGATCGCGGGGGTCGCCGTAGCCGCCACCGCCGGCGCTGGTGACGGTCACGAAGTCTCCCTTGAGCAGCCGGGTCGTATTGCGCAGGTCCACCGGCAGCCGGCGGCCATCGCGCTCGAGCACGGCGGAGGCCCGGGCCGCCTGCGTACCGCCGAAAAGACCGTCCGGCGCGATCCGCAGCCGATCGCCGTACAACGAAAAATCCACCCCGTCCTGCAGTATTTCGTAGCGACGGTAGAGGCCTGCGCCCCCACGCTGGCGCCCGTGGCCGATGCTTCCTGGGGCCAGCCCGTAGGCGACGATGCGGAAATGCGCGAACTCCATGTCGAGCGCCTCGACAGGCGAGTTGGTGGTGTTCGACAGCGACGCTGAGATGCCATCTGCGCCGTCTGTGGACACGCTGGCGCCGAAGCCGCCGCCGTAAGTCTCCAGGCAGACGCGGTAGCGGCCTTCATCGAACCGTGCGAGGCATGTAATCAGGGCGGCGTCGAAACCGGAGGAAATGACCTTGTCCGGAATCACCTGCGCCAGTGCCTTCATCACCGAGCAGAACGCGCGGTAGCAGGGCTCCATGCGGGCACGCACTGGCGCTGGTGACCGCGGGTTGAGGATGCTGCCCAGCGGAACGTCCAGGGTCACCGGGCGGAAGCTGCCTTCGTTGAAGGGGGTATCCGAGCCGACCAGCACTGACTTGATGCAAGACATCACGGCCGAGAAGGTGGATGCCCACGGGGCGTTGATGTTGCGCGGCACCTGGGGGTCGGTGCCCGCAAAATCGATGTGCATCTGGTCTCCCTTGACGGTCACTCGCGCGCGAATCCAGATCGGCTGGTCATGCACGCCGTCGTCGTCCATCGCGTCTTCACCGGTGTATGTGCCGTCGGGAACCTCGCGTATTGCCGCGCGCAGCTGCGTTTCGGCGTGATTCGTCAGCGCCCCCATGGCGTCGAAAACCGTGGAGCGGCCGTACCGCGCACACAGCTGCCGCATGCGCTCGATGCCGATGCGGTTGGCGGAAAACTGGGCGTTGAAGTCGCCCAGTGTCTGTTCCGGCACCCGGACATTGGCGCGCAGCAACCGCTCGAAGTTTCCGCCATGCCAGTCTCGCTCGTAATCGAAGCACATCGGCGGCAGCAGCAGGCCCTCCTGATACAGGTCGGTGGCGGAGTTGTTCAGACCGGCACCGCCTCCACCCAGGTCCAGGTGATGCGCCACCGTGCCGGAGAAGCCGACCAGTTCGCCCTCGACGAAGACTGGCATGAACAGGAAAACGTCCTGCAGGTGTTGCCCTCCGTGAAACGGGTGGTTGTTGACCAGGAAGTGGGACTCGAGCAACGTGTGCGCCGGAAACGCTTCCAGGCAGGCGCGCAACGTCACCCCCATGGAGCCCAACTGCATCGGGATCATCTCGGCCTGCGCGATGACGTTGCCCTCGGGGTCGAGGATGGCGGCGGACGCGTCCCGCGCTTCACGGACGATGGTGGAGTAGGCTGAGCGCACCAGCTTCGTGCCCATCTCGCGGGCGGCGGCGGTCAGCGCCTGGCTGATGACAGCGTAATCAACGGGATCGAGCGCCATGTTAGCTACCTTTCTTGCGTTGCAGGACCAAGTTGCCAGCATCGTCGTTGCGCGCAGACCATCCCTGAGGGACATGGATCGTAGCGGTCTCGTCCTCCACAAGCAGCGGTCCGTGCAACTCGCCCCGGACCGCCAGTTGACCGCGGCTGGCTACACTGCAGCGCCGGTGCTGGCGCCATTCGTAAATCTCCGCGCTGCCCAGCGGCGTTTCATCGCGCGGCTGGGTGCGGCGCGGCGAATCCATAATCTCGGGCGCCGACGCACCCAGCCGAAAGCCGACGATCTCCAGCGGCTTGTCAACCGCGCCGCCGCGACTGAAGTACACCTGCTCGTGCGCGGCCAAGAAGGCCTTCCGGAGTTCGCCTTCGTCCAGTTTCGGAAGGGACTCGACCGGCACCGCGACATCCAGCTCGAACGCCTGGCCAACGAAACGCATCAGCAGCGTGAGCGTGTACCTGCAACGTGCGGTAACACCAAGGGACTCGAAGCGCATCTCCACGTTGGAACGCTGGGCAGCGAACACCTCCCGCACCTTTTCCGGCGCCGCCGCATCCACCCGTATGCGTCGCGTGAGCACTTCATACTGCGTGAAGTCGGACGCAACCAGGCCAAAGGCCGACAGTACACCGGCGTCAGCGGGGATCAGCACGGTGTCGATTCCCAGCTCCTCCGCGATGCGCGCGGCGTGCAACGGCCCCGCCCCGCCAAAAGGCACCAGTACGTAGTCACGCGGATCTTCTCCCAGCGATGTGGAGATGAGTTGCACGGCACGCACCACGTTGGCATCGGCGATCCGGATCGCGTCGTCGGCCATCTGCTGCACATCCACCTTGAATTGCTCTGCGATCTCTTTGAAGGCACGCCGGGAGGCTGCGGCATCCAGCGGCATGCGCCCGCCCAGAAAGGACTGAGGTCGGATGCTGCCGCGCACCACGTGCGCGTCCGTGATAGTGGGAAGTTCACCGCCGCGGCTATAACACGCCGGTCCCGGTTCTGCCCCGGCGGAACGGGGACCCACATGCAGCATGCCGCCCGTGTCGCTCCACACAATGCTGCCGCCGCCCGCACCCACCGACGCGATGTCCACCACCGGCGTACGCACCGGCAGGCCGTCCACGACAGTGCCGGCAGTTACCACAGGCTGGCCGTCTCGGACCAGGCACACATCTGTGCTCGTGCCACCCATGTCGAGGGTGATCAGGTTGCGATAACCCGAAAGCGCCGCCATGCGCACGGCGCCGGTCACGCCTCCCGCCGGTCCGGAGAAAAGGGCGGTGATCGCATTGCGACGGATCGCCGCAGCCGGAAGGCGGCCGCCGTTGGATTGCATGATGGAAAAGCGGCCTGCGAAGCCGCCCCGCTGCAGCCGCTCCTCGAAACGCGCCAGGTAGCGCTCGATCACCGGCTGCACGTAGGCCGACAAGGCCGTTGTCGAGGCCCGCTCATACTCGCGGAACTCGCGGCTGACCTCACTAGAGCAGCTGACGTGCAGATCTGGTCGATGATCGCGCAGCCAGCCCGCCAGCGCCTCCTCGTGCGAGGGATCCGCGTAGGCGTTGAGCAGGCAGATGGCCACCGCCTGGTACGGCCGCGCGGCCAGGAAGGCGGCCAGCGACGGCGCCACAGCCGCCATGTCCAGCGAGCGCACCTTGGTGCCGTCGGACAGGGTGCGCTCGGGCACCTCGAACACGTCGCGCCGCTGGACCACCGGCTGTGGCTTGGCGTAGCGCAGCTGGAAGATGCGCGGCCGGTCTTGCCGCTGCACGAGCAGCACGTCGCCGAAGCCTTCGGTCGCCAGCAGGGCCGTGAGCGCGCCCTTGCGTTCCAGCACCGCATTGGTGGCCACGGTCGAACCGTGTACCAGGTCCGCGATGGCATTAAGCGGGATGCCGGCCGCCTCGATGGCAGCGAATGCGCCTTCCTCCGGCCGGCTTGGCACGCTGGGCACCTTGCTTACCTTCACTTGCGCTCCATCGCGGGCGACCAGGTCGGTGAAAGTGCCGCCTACCTCCACACCCACGCGCCATGAACCGTCCATGCCTTCTCCTAATTTTTTCCGACGAGCACCATCAGCTTGCGTGTGAATTATGAGGAGCACATGCAGTTGAGTCCATATACTTGGAGTAACGAAAGACGCTACTTGGAGTTATGGAAATGAACCTGCACCAGCTGGAGGTTTTCGAAGCCATCATGCGCACCGGCACGGTCAGCGAAGCTGCGCGTTCGCTCAACGTGTCACAACCTGCAGTGTCCAAGTCGCTGCGACTGGCCGAGCAGGCGGCGGGCTTTGTATTGTTCCGACGGGTTGCGGGGCGTCTTTACCCCAGCCGGGAAGCCGAGGCTCTGCTGCCGCAGGCCCAGCACTTGCGCAACGAGATAAACGCGACCGCATTACTTGTTCGACAGCTGCGTGAAGGCCTCGCGGGCCAAGTGGTGGTGGCTAGTGTGGCCTCGTTGGGACATGCTTTCATCACGCCGGCTGTATTGGAGTTCAGCCGGGCAAACCCCGACGTTCGCATCGAGGTGAAGCTATTGCCCACGTTCCAGGTAGCCGATCTGGTGGCGCAGAGCCATGCGGACTTCGGTCTCGTACATGAGCCGGTCGCAAATCCATACATCAACGGTGAGAACATCTGTCTGGGCGAGGCAACATGTTTCGTGCGACGTGACCACCCGCTCGCCGGTCGCCGCACACTCGGTCCGCGTGACCTGCAGGGTACGCCGCTGCTGTGTTATCGCGAGGACACGGGTATCGGAAGCCATGTACGCCGAGCCATCGCAAATGCCGGCTTGCGGCGCCAGGTGGACATCGTCATCAACCAGTCCGAGCAAGGGCTGGACTTGGCAGAGCGCGGCGCTGGCATCGCCATCGGCGAGCCTTTCCTGTTAATTGCGCGGCCGCGCGCGTCACTCGTGGCCATACCGTTCAGGCCGATCGTTCCGTTCCATCTACGACTGATCCGCGCGCGCGAGCGGCCACGCTCCCGCGCCGCCGGTCAGTTGGAGCGCGCCGTACGCGCCAGCATCGTCAAGGGTCTTCGTAAATCGATGTATGCCGTGAAGGTGGCGTCGCGCTGAGCGGCGCTCTCGCCAGCGTGCAAATTCAATCAGTAACGAGATCACTCGGATCATTTTGTTGGCGATGGCGATGGCGATGGCGATGGCGACGACGGCCTTGGCTGCTCCCCGTCCAGCGGCCACTTGAATAGCCTGCTACAGCGAGCGGCTGGCCGAGGCTTACGTCGAGTCATCGGTGGGCAGCAACGGCGATAGCGACGACAACGCGCTGGCCCGTCCCATCGCGCGTCGAATGCAAATGACGCCGCCGAATGGTCAGACGTGGCTTGTGAACCGCAATCGAAGACGGCCTGGTCGTCATGACCAAAACAGGTCAATCGCCGAGTTCGAACTTTCCTGTTGTTCGGATGCAGATGCTGCCAAATTTCGTTCTTCGGAGCCAATAGTCGTTCCGCATCTGACAGAGGCAGCAATGATCTTGACCGTTTTCAGGTCTAGGCTGAGTCCTGAGTCGCGCGAGGAGTACGTATCGATGGCCAGTCGCATGAGCGAGTTGGTCAAGGCTGTTCCTGGCTACATTTCACAAGAGCTTCACCGCTAATGATGGTGAGTGAATCGCCCCGGGTTTTGAGGAGGCTCCAACCTTTGAGAAGATGGAGCCATGAACAACACGAAGAAGTCGAACAAGTTTTCACCGGAGATGCGCGAACGCGCGGTGCGCCTGGTGCAAGAGCACCGAGGCGAGTACCCATCGCTTTGGGCTGCGGTTGAATCGATCGCCCCCAAGATCGGCTGCGTGCCGCAGACCTTGCTGGAATGGGTCAAGCGACACGAAGTTGATGCCGGAACCCGTGACGGCGTCAGTACGGCTGAACGCGAGCGCATCAAGGCCCTGGAGCGCGAGGTCAAGGAACTGCGCCGGGCCAACGACATCCTCAAGACGGCGAGCGCTTTTTTTGCCCAGGCGGAGCTCGACCGCCGACTCAAGTCCTGAAGGCCTACATCGACCAATTTCGGGATGTGTACGGGATCGAGCCGATCTGCAGGGCGTTGCAGATCGCCCCGTCGGGATACCGGCGCCATGCTGCGCAGCGTCGCAATCCGGCACTGCTTTGCAAGCGCGCGCAGCGCGACGAGAAGCTGGTGCCGCACGTGCAACGCGTCTGGCACGCCAACATGCAAGTCTACGGGGCCGACAAGGTCTGGAAGCAAATGAACCGGGAAGGAAC
Organism: uncultured Rhodoferax sp.; assembly: GCA_963974265.1. Classification (GTDB taxonomy): domain Bacteria; phylum Pseudomonadota; class Gammaproteobacteria; order Burkholderiales; family Burkholderiaceae_C; genus CAISIP01. The sequence goes on along the minus strand of CAXBDR010000025.1, from coordinate 22,325 downwards.
TACGGTGGCGCGCTGCACGGTCGAGCGATTGATGAAGCGTCTGGGCCTGCAAGGCGCTCGCCGAGGCAAGGTGGTGCGAACCACCATGCCAGACACATCGGTGCCGTGCCCGCTCGACCGCGTCAACCGGCAGTTCCGGGCCGAGCGGCCCAATCAGCTGTGGGTGTCGGACTTCACGTACGTCTCGACCTGGCAGGGATGGCTGTACGTAGCCTTCGTCGTTGATGTGTTCGCCCGGCGCATCGTCGGTTGGCGGGTCAGCAGTTCAATGCAAACGGACTTCGTGCTCGACGCACTGGAACAAGCTTTGTACGACCGCCAGCCCGGGCTCGATGATGCCTTGATACATCACTCGGATCGCGGCTCGCAATATGTGTCCATCCGGTACACCGAGCGACTTGCAGAAGCTGGCATTGAACCGTCGGTCGGCAGCCGCGGCGACAGCTACGACAACGCCCTGGCCGAGACGATCAACGGGCTGTACAAGACCGAACTGATCCGTCGCCGGGCTCCCTGGAAAACCAAGGAGTCGGTGGAACTGGCAACCCTGGAGTGGGTGCACTGGTTCAACAACAACCGGTTGATGGAGTCACTCGGGTACATTCCACCTGCCGAGGCAGAGAGCAATTTCTACCGGCAGTCCCAGCGTCAGGTCGAGCAGACGGCCTGACTTAAACCAAATGGCCTCCACGGAACCCGGGGCGATTCAAGCGACGAACCAGGGTAGTGGGCATCTTCCCCAACGACGCGGCCATCGTCAGGCTCGTGGGCGCCATGATGCTCGAGCAGAACGACGAGTGGAGTCTGAACCGGCGCTACATGCAGCTTGAAGGCCTGCAGACCCTCTGCGATACTGCCCCGACTCGGCTGTCCGCAGTGGCACGCTGAGCAATGTGTATCTCAGCCTGTCCGGGCTGTGGACTTACACCACGTCATGGGACATGACCGACCATCCGGGCCGTCGAGCGAATGCCAGGATTGCCACGGCTGGCTTGCTCTATGCAAATAGTGGTCACTTGCGCGACTTTTGCGCGACTTCTATTTGCATCCATAGGCACCCATGCGCGACTTCAGAAAATTTGGGCGTCCGTAAGTCGTTGATTAGAAATAATTCTGATACCATCGCGTGGGTTTGGGACCAGAGGGTCGAAGGTTCGAATCCTTTCGCCCCGACCATCATTTTTTCATCGTATTGTCGAGCTCCTTGCTCCCACTGCCCGTAGCTCAGTTGGATAGAGCATCAGCCTTCTAAGCTGAGGGTCGGGGGTTCGATCCCCTCCGGGCAGGCCAATCAAGCTTCACTTCCTGTTGCTTTCAGTTGGACAGCGTGCTACGCGCGGGTCATATGTGGGGACTTTTATGGCGATTTCGACGCAGTTCGTCGAGCGCTCGACAGATGGCATAGCCCCAGGCCCGGTTCCAATCGAAGCAGCCATCGCACTTCAACGTACTATTGCTGCAGCCAATCCAATATCCGGCAAGGTCAGTTGTCTGACTTTACGGGCTCTGGCCCCAACTCTGATCTGTGTCCTGGTGCGAGTCGCACCGACCAGTGGCCGCCCGATTCTTGCTGCGATAGCAACAGATCGTATGTCTTGATCATGTCAAGCAGACCGGAGTGCCCGTAGGTCTTAGGTGAGAAGGCGGGGTCGGTGCGTTTGAGGTATGAGCCCAGCGCGCTGACGGTCACTTTGCCATCGGCAGTGTCAGCCGCCAGCATGTTGACCGCTTCGACGACAAACTTCGGGCGCAATTTGGGCACCGGCCTATTTGGATCTGTCTTGTCCGCGGTGTCCTTGTGCACCGCTTTTCCGGTCACCGCTTGTACCGCAGGCATCGGGATGGGAATATGCCACTCGAAGAACTGATCACTGGCATTGCGCAGCGGATCAGGTGTCTTGGCCTCGCCGACGATATGCACCGTGGCCCCGCGCTCGCGCAGTTTGCGGCAAAGGTAGGCGAAGTCCGAATCGCTGGTGACCAGACAAAACGTGTCCGCGCGGTTGTCGAAGAGCGCTTCAACGGCATCAAGTGCCAGCGCGATATCGGCAGTGTTCTTGCCCGCTGCGTACTGATATTGCAGGCACGGCGTGAAGGCTTGTCTCACAAGCGCTTCCTGCCACTTGTGAGCCAGCGTCGCGTGGTTGCCGTAGCCACGGCGAAGCACGACACGACCGAATTGAGCGACCACGCGCAGGGCGTAGTCGAGAATCTCGGGGGTGGTGTTGTCGCAGTCCACCAGTACGGCAACGCGCTTCTCGTCGTCTGCAGCATTGAGCATCTCTGATCCCCCTTGATGGTCGAGATCATAAGGGGACGGTCGAGCCGAAAATGGCGCGAAATCAATGCGCGGCTCCGTTGCTTCAGCATCTATCAGCATGGCGCTGCTCCACGGCCGATCCGCGCCAAGACCCCTCAAGCGTAATTGATCACCAGGTGCCGGATATCACTCATATCCTCCATCGCATAACGCGTGCCTTCGCGGCCGGTGCCCGAGGCCTTCCAGCCGCCGAAGGGCATGTTGTCGATGCGGTAGATCGGCACGTCATTGACCATCAGGCCACCCACTTCCCAATCCTCGATGGCGCGGAAGGCGCGTCGCAGGTCCTGCGTGAACAAGCCGCCTTGCAGGCCGTACTTGGAGTCGGCGCACCGCTTCACCGCGTCATCGAAGTCGTCGTAGGTGTTGAGCGTCAGCACCGGGCCGAAGATCTCCTCGTCCTCGACCTTCATGCCGGGGCGGGTGTCGGTCATCACCGTGGGCTGCACGACGGTTTTGTCGCGCGTGCCGCCACACAGCACCCGGGCGCCTTGCGCCACCGCCTCGTCGACCCAGGACTGGATCCGGATCGCCGAGCCCTCGTCGATGACCGGGCCCACGTCGATGCCTTCCTCCATCGGATTGCCGACCTTGCAGGCCGACACCTTCTGCACCAGCAGTTCGGTGAAGCGCTGCTGCACCGCGCGGTGCACCAGGATGCGCTGCACGCCGATGCAGTACTGGCCGCCATAGACGACGCCGCCGCGCACACATCGCGCTGCGGCAAACTCCAGGTCGGCGTCTTCGGCGACGATGACGGCGCCGTTGCCACCGAGCTCGAGCGCGACCTTCTTCTGTCCAGCGATCGACTTGATGTGCCAGCCCACCTTGGCACTGCCGGTGAAACTGACCATTGCGAACCGGTCGTCGCGCACCATGGCTTCGGCCAGCGGCACCGGGCAGTGGCAGACCTCGAGGGCACCGTCGGGCAAGCCGGCATCGCGGAGCAACTGCTGCAACAGCTGCGATGTCAGTGGTGTCTGCGGGGCCGGCTTGAGTACCACGCTGTTGCCGACGGCCAGCGCCGGTGCGACCTTGTGCAGCACCAGGTTGAGCGGGAAGTTGAATGGCGCGATCGCCAGGATGATCCCGATCGGGAACCGGCGCGCCAGCCCGACCCGGCGCCGGATGCCGGCCAGCGCCTGCGGGTCGAGCTTGTCGAGAGAGACCGCGCGTCCTTGGGCATCGGTCGTTTGGTACTCGAACACACCGGCGTCCATGTCCAGCGGCACTTCCTCGCCACCGAAGCGTCGCGCCTCGGCCGCCGCATTGGCCAGGTTGAAGATGGCGCGCGACACCTCGCCACGCGCGTCGTACAGCGGCTTGCCGGCTTCGGCCGCGATCAGCTGCGTGAACGCGTCGCGCCGCTCGCGCAGCAGGTCGGACGCACGGGCCAGGATGTCGGCGCGCACGAATCGTGGCAGCTTGCGCATGGCCTGGTAGGCTTGTTGGGCGCGCGCGATCGCGGCCTCGATGTCCTGGGCGTTGCTGACCGGCATTTCGCCTGCAACAGAACCGTCGTAGGGCGAAAGAATCAATTCGGTCTGCATGGGGGGATCTCCGTGGATGAACGTGATCGCATTCTGTGCCGCCGTGAGCTGGTTCGTAAGACCCGCGGCGGCAACGGCGCGTTGCCCGAATCAGAACGACGCCGGCATGGGCGCGGCATCGCTCATTGACCGGGCGTGGTCAGCCGCGGTCGCGGGCCTGTGCGACCAGGGCTTCAAGAAACTGCCTGGCCGCCAGCGACATACCGTGTCCGCGCGCAGTAATCACGTCGATCGAGGCGCGCGTGAAGGCGGCGTCCTGCAGGTCGATCGCGAGCAGGGTGCCGTTGTTCTGCTCGCGCGTGAAGGTCATCGGCGGCATGAAGGTGACCAGTGATGTCGCACCCACCACATTCTTGATCAGTTGCAGCGAGTCGCTCTCCAGCATGATCTTGAACCGCACGCCCGCAGCTTCCTGTGCGCGATCGACCATGCGGCGGATGCCGAAGCTGCGATCGGGCAGGGCCGCCGGTACTCCGTCGAGTTGCGCCATCGACACGCTGCCTGATCCGAGCAGGGCATGGCCGGGTGCGCAGACCAGTTGCAGCGGTTGCGCGATACGCGCCTGCAGCATCAGGTCGTCGCGCGATGGCGAATTGAAGGCCATCGCGATCTCCGCCGTATTGGACAACAGGCGTCCTGCCACCTCGTTGGTTCCGCACACGGACACCTGGAATTCGATGCCGGGGTGGTGCTTCGAGAATTCAGCGATGGCCGTTGGCAGGAAGCGGTGCGCGACCGCCTCGACGACGGCCAGCCGGACCGATCCGCGCCGCAGTGCGCTGAGATCGTCGAGCTGGTTGCGTAAGGCGTCGAGCTGGCGTTCGTTCTGGTCGACGTGCGCGAGCAGGACCTTGCCGGCTTCGGTGAGCGTCATGCCGCGGGTATGACGCTCGAACAACTGCAGGCCGAGCTGGTGTTCGAGCTGGGCGATCTGCCGGCTGATCGCACTCGGTACGATGTCGAAGGTCTCCGAGGCCTGTCGCAGAGAACCCGATCGGGCGATTTCTGCGAAGTACTCGAGGGCCTGGGTTTGCAAACTGCGAGATGTGCGCGAGGAGTGGGACATGATCGAGGCAGCCAGTCTACGTTACTTCCGGGAGATCGCAGAGCAAGGCAGCTTGCGCCACGCGGCTGCCCGCCTGTTCGTGGCCCAGAGCGCGCTGAGCCGCCACATGGTGGCGCTGGAGGACGAACTCGGCGTGCAGTTGTTCGAGCGCCATGCGCGCGGCATGACGTTGACGGAGGCCGGACGACTGCTGATGCAATATGCGGACGAAACCCGCACCCGGCTCGATGTGCTGCGCGGGCAGATCGCGGAGTTCGACGACTTGGGCCGTGGCCATGTCCGCATCGCCTGCGTCGAGGGCCTGCTGTCCGGACTGATGCCCCGGTTCGTCAGGAGTTACCTGGCCCGGCACGGCCGCATCGGCCTGACCGTGATTGCGATGGGTTCGATGGCCGTGGCCGAAGCGGTTGCCGAGCACCGGGTCGACCTGGGTATCGTGTTCGGCCAGTCTCCCCGTGGCGATCTGCTGGAGCTGGCCCGGATGAAGCAACCCTTGTGTGCGATCGTCGGCCCGTCCCATGCACTCGCGCACAAGCGCAGCTGCAAGCTGGCCGAGGCGCTGCAGCACCAGGTGGTGTTGCCGGACCGCTCTTTCGGCATCCGTCAGCTGATCGATCGCGTCTGTGCGGCCGGACGGCTAGAGCCGCACACGGTGCTCGAAACCAACACGCTGGCCTTTGCGTGGCGCCTGGTGCTCGATACCGACTACGTGACCTTCCTGCCGATGGATTCGGTGCGCCGCGAGATCGCCGAACGCCGCTTGGTAGCCGTGCCACTCGACGACACTGTGCTGCGCAATACCAAGGTCACGCTCGTGGCCAGTGCGTCTCGGGTTCGTTCGATCGCCGCCAACAGCGTCGTGGACGCACTCAAGACGGAGATGATTGCCACTGGTCGCACGCGGCGTGCATGACGACGCCATCGTGCTCGTGACTTGCCGGTGAATCGCGCGGCTGTCGCAAGCACGCTCGCGATGCCCGGTGTTGGCAAAGTGTTCTCGTTTCGAGAACACAGCTGTCTCAATTCAGTGATTCTCGAGAAACCAGCAGGTCGTTAGACTGAATCGGTCGTTCCCACTACTACGGAGGTTCACGTGTCTCAAGCCACTCCCATCACCACCGCCCAGTCCCGATCCACCCTGTGGCGAACACTGTATTCCGCCGTCGCCCTGACCTGCGTCCTGGGTGCCGGCCAGGCCTTTGCACAGCAGACCATCCGTTTCGGTGCACCACTGCCCCTGACCGGTGCACTCGCGCCCGAAGCGCTCAAGCAGCAGCAGGGTTACGACCTGTGGGCTGAGGTCGTCAACAAGGCGGGCGGCATCGACGTGGGCGGCAAGAAGATGAAGGTCGAGATCGTCTACACAGACTACCAGTCGAACACGCCGCGGGCTGTGCAGGCGGCCGAAAAGCTGATCAGTCAGGAGAAGGTCGACTTCCTGTTCTCGCCGTTCGGCTCCGGCGCGGCAAAGGCCGCGAGCACAGTGTCCGAGCGATATGGCGTGCCGACGATTGCTTCTACCGCGTCCTCGTCCCAGGTCTACGACCAGGGCTACAAGTTCCTGTTCGGCACCTTCACGCCCAACGACACCCTGACCACCCCGTTGACAGACATCGTTCGCAAGACGGCACCGAATGTGAAGCGGGTGGCGATCCTGGCGCGCAATGACTTGTTCCCGCTGGCCATTGCCCAGGAGATGGAGAAGTCGGCCAAGGCGCGTGGCCTGGAACTGGTGCTGTTCGAGAAATACGCGATCAACACCATGGACCATTCGTCGGCGCTGGCGCAGGTCAAGGCTGCCAAGCCAGACTGGATATTCGCGACCGGCTACATCAACGACCTGGTACTGATCAAGAAGCAGATGGGCGACCAGCGCATCGAGGCGCCGGTGGTCACGATGATCGCCGGCCCGGCGTACCAGGAGTTCATTGACGCGGCCGGCGCCGGTGCCGAAAACATCAGCAGCGCGGCCTGGTGGCACCCGGCTGCGCAATACAAGGGGACGGACATCTTCGGCACCACGGCCAATTACGTCAAGCTGTTCACCGAGAAATACAAGGGTGTCCCGGACTATGCCCAGGCCTCGGCCTCGGTTTCCGGCGCACTGTTCCAGATGGCGATCGAGAAGGCCGGTTCGCTCGACAAGAACAAGGTGCGTGATTCCTTGGCTGCCATGGACGCCATGACCTTCTGGGGTCCGGTCAAGTTCGGCAGCACCGGCCAGATCACCTCGCTCGAGCCGCCGGTGTTCCAGATCCAGGGTGGCAAGGCGGTCGTGGTGTTCCCGGCTGCAATCAAGCAGGGCGACTTCAAGCTCGGCGTGAAGTAATCCAGCCTGCATTCGCACGATCAGACCCGGCATGTATACGCTGCAGATTCTCCTCAACGGCATCGTGCTGGGTTGCCTCTATGCCTGCATCGCGGCGGGCTTCTCCCTGGTGTGGGGCGTGCTGAACGTCATCAACCTGATGCATGGCTCCTTCATCGTGCTGGGTTCCTACCTGGCCTGGGGCGCCTACAGCAGCCTGGGCATCAGTCCCTGGCTGACGGTGCTGATTGCCGCGCCGCTGTTTTTTGCGGCCGGCTACCTGGTGCAACGCGGGCTGCTCAACCGGGTCATCGCCGCGCCGGTGCTGGTGACGTTGACGCTGACCTTCGGCCTCGACCTGATCCTGAACAACGCCATGATCCTGGCGTTTCGCGCCGACTACCGACAACTCATCCTGGATCCGCCGCTCGGTACGGTCGCCTTGGGGTCGGTCGTCGTGCCGGTGGACCGCCTGGTGGCGATGGTTTTCGCGTTGGTGCTCACCGGCGTGTTGTACCTGATCCTGCGCCGATCGCGGGTCGGACGCGCCATCATCGCGGTGCGGCTGGACCGGGATGCGGCCACCTTGATGGGGGTCGACGTAAAGGCCACGAATGCCGCGGCGTTTGGACTGGGGGCCGGCATGGCGGGTTGTGCGGGTGTGCTGATGGCATTGATTTTTCCGATATCGCCGTTGTCGTCGACGGCCTACCTGGGCAAGGCATTCGTCGTGTGCGTGCTCGGAGGCCTGGGCAGCGTGCCGGGGGCCGTGCTCGGCGGCCTGCTGCTGGGGCTGGTGGAGAGTTTCGGTGCCATGGCGTTCGGTCCGGAACACGCCGTGACCTTGTCGTTCGCGTTGTTGATCGTGTTCCTCGTGCTGCGTCCGCAAGGTTTGCTCGGCAAGAGGGGGTTCGAATGATGGAGTCCCGACCATGAACTGGCGTCGCGACGCATTGCTGCTGGCCGTTGTCATCGCGCTGGGCGTATTGCCCTGGGTCGGGCAACCTTATACGCTGCGCCTGGGCACGTTTGCCTGCATGTATGCCGTGCTGGCGGTATCGTGGAACGTGATCGGCGGCTTCGCCGGGTATCCCTCGTTCGCTACGGCGGCATTCTTTGGGTTCGGCGCCTACGCCGGTGGCATCATGCTGACCAAGGGGTATGCGCTGCCCGTGGCTGCGCTGACGGCCGGTGCGATCTCGTTTGCGGCGGCCATGGTGCTCGGTGCCGTGTTGCTGCGCCTGCGCGGGCACTATTTCGCGATCGCGAGCCTGGCGGTTGCTGAAGTGCTGCGAGAGCTGACCAACTCGGCCACCGACCTCACCGGCGGCGGCATGGGACTGAACATTCCGCTCGACGCGGCGGCCGGCACCGGTGTCGTGGCCGAAGCCGGTTATTACTTTCGCGCCATGTGGCTGCTGCTCATCGTGACGCTGGTGGTGGTGTTGTATGTCCAGCGTTCGCGGCTCGGTTTCGGCCTGGCCTGTATTCGCCAGAACGAGGCCGCGGCCGACATGATCGGCGTCAACGCCACGCTCTACAAGAGCCTGGCCCTGGCCTTGTCCGGCGTGTTCGTTGCGATGGCCGGCACGTTGTACGCGGGCTGGGTGCATTACATCGAGCCGCCGGACGTCTATGACGTACTGTTTGCGGTCAAGCCCATCGTGATGGTCCTGCTCGGCGGCCTGGGCTCGGTCACCGGTGCCGTGATCGGAGCCTTTGCCTTCCTGGGCATCGAGGAACTGGTGTGGCGCAACTATCTGCAGGTGCATACCGGCATGCTGGGCCTGCTTGTCGTCGTGTTGCTGCTGTTCCTGCCGCACGGCCTGGTATCGATCGGGCGCCGGCTTGCGGTCTGGCGTGCGCGCCGGGGTCAGGAGGTGCACGGTGGCTGAGTTGATGCGACTGCAGGGCCTGTCCCGGCGATTCGGCGGTCTGCAGGCATTGCAGGATGTGTCGCTGACGATCAACCGGGGCGAAATCCTGGGGCTGATCGGCCCCAACGGCGCAGGCAAGACGACGCTGGTCAACGTCGTGACCGGCGTGCACAGGGCCTCTGCCGGCCAGGTGATCTTCGAGGGCAAGGACATCACGCGCCTGCGTCCGTACCAGACGGCGCGGGCCGGCCTCGCACGGACGTTCCAGGTCGTGCAGCCGTTTCCCGACCTGACGGTGCGCGACAACGTGGCCGCCGCCGCCTTGTTCTCCGGTGGTTGCGCCCGCATCCGCGATGCGAACCGGGTCGCCGAAGAACAACTGGCCTTTGTCGGCCTGACCGACTCGGCAGACCGGCTGGCACTGAGCCTCACACTGGCCATGCGCAAGCGGCTCGAACTGGCCAAGGCGCTGGCCATGCGGCCGCGCCTGCTGTTCCTCGACGAGGTCAACGCCGGGCTCAATTCCGCTGAGGTGGAGCAGGCCATGGACCTGATCCGGCAGATCGCCGCGTCGGGTGTCACGATCGTGCTGATCGAACACCTGATGAAGGTCGTGATGTCCGTGTGTTCGCGCATTGTCGTGCTGCAGAACGGAGCGCTGATCGCCGACGGCGCACCGTCGCAGGTCATCGCCGATCCGCGCGTAGTCGAGGCCTACCTGGGCAAGCGGTATGCCAAAGCCACGGCCGACGCGGAGGCGGCGTCATGACGGATGCGACCTCAGCGCCGGTGTTGCTGCAGGTCGACGGCCTGCGCTCCGGTTATGGCGAGATCACGGTGTTGTGGGGCGTGGACATGCAGGTCCGCGCGGGCGAGATCACCGCGCTGATCGGCTCCAACGGCGCCGGCAAGTCGACGATGATGCGCACCCTGTCCGGCCTGGTGGCGACACAGCAGGGCCGCTGCCTGTGGGAAGGCCGCGAAATCCAGCACTGCACCGCCGCGGAGATCCTGGGGCTGGGCATCGCCCATGTTCCCGAGGGCCGGCGCCTGTTCAGCGCCATGACGGTCGAGGACAACCTGGTCATGGGCGCCTACCTGCGCCGAATCGGCCGGGTGGAGATGCTGCGCGAACTCGATCGAATCTATGCCATCTTCCCCAAGTTGGCCGAACGCCGCGACCAGGCGGCGGGCACGATGTCCGGTGGCGAGCAGCAGATGTGCGCCATCGGTCGCGGCATCATGAGTGCGCCACGTCTGCTGATGATCGACGAGTTGTCGCTGGGCCTGTCGCCCCTGCTGGTGGAGCAACTGATTGCGGCGCTGCAGCAACTCAATCGGGACGGCCTGACCATTCTGGTTGTCGAGCAGGACGTGATGACCGCGCTCGAGCTCTCGCAGACCGCCTACGTCATGGATACCGGCCGCATGGTGCGCCACGGCACGAGTTCCGAACTGCTGCGCGACCCGGCCGTGCGCGAGGCTTACCTGGGCGCGATGTCCGCCTGACACCCACAAGGAGCAAGAATTATGACCACGACCATTTTCGAACCCGGCGGCTTTCGCTACATGCCCGCGGTGTCCCAATATTCCGGCGGCATCGCCGCGCAGCCCGGTTTTCGCATCGAGCGCGCGCGCTTTTCCCGCGTGGTGCCGCTGGCGGAGGGTTTCGAGCGCATTGCGCAGCACCTGGCGTCGCTGGGCCGCGCGAACACCGCGTTTTGCGCCTGCGAACTTCGTTCGCCCGCGCCGTTCACCGAGGAAGGTTTTCGCGCCTTCAACGCGGTCTACATCACCACGCTGCAGCGCTGGGGGCTGATGAAAGGCGATGTCAACCCGGTGGCGCGCAGCAACGTCTGTCCCGACATCGATCCGCCGGCGCAGCCGGGTTTCCATGCCTTCAGCTACACGGTGGCCGACGCTGCCGCCGCTCCGTCCTTCGTCGTGGCCGGCAGTGCCGAGTCTCCCGAGGGCAAGGGCGACTACCGTGACAACGCCATTGCCTTCGGCGATGTCTCGCCGGCCGGCCTGCGCAAAAAGGCGCAGTTCGTGATCGCGGAAATGGAACGGCGCATGCAGGCACTGGGCTTTGACTGGGCTTCCACGACCGCGACCCAGGTCTATTCGGTCCATGACATTCATCCCTTCCTGGCCGACGAACTGGTCCGGCGTGGCGCCATGCGCCATGGCCTGACCTGGCACTACAACCGGCCGCCGATCCAGCACCTGGAGTACGAGATGGATTGCCGCGGGGTGTCGACCGAGCTCGTGTTGCCGGGCTGAGTCCGTGCTGCCGCCGCGGCGGCCTGCGCGCACGAGGTGCCGGCCCGTCAGTCGGCGCGACGCAGCAACCGTACGTGCATCGGCTGCTCGAACACGGCTCCGTCAGGTCCGCAATGGGCGTCGAAGCGCCGGCGCAACTCGGCCATGATTGCCGCGTCCGGCTGGTGGTCGGCATAGGTCTGGCGGATCATGCGTTCTTCGAAGGCGTCGAAGTCGTCGAACCGTGACGGAACGGCAAAGCGCCGCTCGGCCGCCTGGGTCCACTGGCCCGTGGCGAGGGCGACGTCGATGGCCGCTTGGGCGGCGGCCCGCACTACCTGCTCGTCGTTGTACAGCCGGGTCAGGTGGTTCAGCGGCCCGTCGAAGACGGGCTCCGAGATGTAGAGGTGACCGCCGGGGCGCAATACACGGGCGACTTCGGCCAGTGCCGCGGCCATCGACGGCACCGGCACGTGGTGCAGCGACTTGAGCATCAAGGCCAGGTCGAAGCTCCGATCGTCGCACGGGATGTCCTGCGCGATGCCGGAGACGAACTGCAGGCCCGGCTGGGGCGCGGCCAGGTTCTTCGCATGCTGGCGGGCGTCGATCTCGATACCGGTCACCCGGCTGTCGGGATGGCGCAGGAGCAGGGCGCGCGCGAGCCTGGCGGCTCCGCAGCCGAGCTCGATGATGCGTTGTCCGGCCAGCGGCACCATGCCGGCCAGTACCTCGATCTCGTTGTCGATCAGGTCTAGTTTCGCAGGTGTCATGGTGATGGTCCGGTGGTTGCCGCAGGAACCGCCATTGTGGCCTGACACGAGCCCGCGTCCGCCATGCGGGCCGCAAACGGCCCGGCGCATGGCGGCACGCCCGATCATCGTCGACCTGGACGCATGTCCCTGGCACCGGTGCGGGGTATTCCGTATATTCCTGCGTCTCTCCCCAAGGTGCTCGCAAGGCACTACAGTGGAGCCATGTTCAAACTCTGGATCGCCATGGCCGCTCGCCTGATGCGCCGGTGTCCGCTGTGCCCCGGGCGGGGACGGCGGTCGGCTGCCGTGCTTGGGGTGGCATGGGCACTGGCGCTGCTGTCGGGCCCTGCGCTTGCGCAGCAGGATGAGGGTGCGCCCGCGGCCAAACCCGCGCCGGTCGTCTACGTCGCGCCCATCGAAGGCACGATCGATCTGGGCCTGGCGCCGTTCGTGCAGCGTGTCATCGACGAGGCGGCCGCGGCCGGGGCGGCGGCAGTAGTCCTCGACATCAACACCTTCGGCGGCCGTGTGGATGCCGCAGTGCAGATCCGGGATACGCACGATCGCCTTCATCAACAAGCGGGCCATATCGGCCGGCGCGCTGATCAGCCTGGCGGCACACGACATCGTCATCGCCAGCGGCGGCACCATTGGCGCGGCCACGCCGGTGCAGATCGGCGGCGCCGGCAAGGCGGCCTTGCCGGTCGAGGAAAAGACCGTGTCGTACGTGCGCAAGGAGTTCCGCGCCACGGCCGAGGCGCGCAAGCGCCCGCTGCGGATCGCCGAGGCCATGGTCGACGCGGATGTGGTGATCCGTGGCCTGATCGAGAAAGACAAGCTGCTGACGCTCACGACGGACGAGGCCCTCAAGTACAAGGTCGCCGACCACCGGGCCGAAACGCTGGAGGAAGCGCTCGAGAAGGTGGGCCTGGCGGCGCACGCAGGTCAACTGGGCCGAGGAACTGGTGCGCTTGCTGACCCATCCGGTCGTCAGTTCCATCCTGATCACCGTGGCCATGCTGGGCATCATCATCGAGTTGCGCACGCCGGGTTTCGGCGTTCCGGGGGCGCTGGGCCTGACCAGCCTGGGGCTGATCCTGTGGGGGCACTGGCTGGTGCAGCTGGCCGGCTGGGAGGAGGTGCTGCTCGCTGCGGCCGGTCTGGTGCTGCTGGCGCTGGAGATCTTCGTCATCCCCGGCTTCGGCATTGCCGGTGCGCTGGGCATCCTGGGCATCCTGGCTGGCCTGGTGCTGGCCATGATCGGGCAGGGCAATACCACCGAGCTGGTGATGCTGGTGGCGGCGCGGGTGATGTTTTCTCTGCTGGCCGCATTGCTCGTGAGCCTGCTGTTCCTGCGCTTCATGACGCACTCACGTTTCGGGCGCCGGCTGATCCTCGATACCGGCCTGGGCGCTGCGCAGGGTTATGCCTCCGCGCCCGAGACCGACCAGCGCCTGCTGGGACGCCATGGCGTGACCGCAACACCCTTGCATCCGGCGGGAATTGCGTTGATCGACGGTATTCGGGTCGATGTCGTGTCTAATGGGTCATTGATCGAAGCGGGCCAGGCGGTCGTCGTCGACAAGGTGGATGGCAACCGTGTCGTGGTCGTCCCGGCCCCGCAACAAGAACCCAACAGGAGTACAACATGATCGGATTGGAAGGCGGCCTCATCGGAGGTTTTGGATTGATCATCCTCATCGTTGCGGCGCTGGCACTGGTGCTGTACCTGGTGCCGGTGCCGCTGTGGATCGCGGCCTGGGCCTCGGGCGCCTATGTCGGCCTGTTCACGCTGGTGGCGATGCGGCTGCGCCGGGTGCCGCCGCACACCGTCGTCACGGCCCGCATCAGCGCGGTCAAGGCCGGCATCGACATACCGCTGAACGACCTGGAGGCGCACTTCCTGGCCGGCGGCAACGTGGTGCGGGTCGTCAATGCGATGATCTCGGCCGACAAGGCCAGCATTCCGCTGCCGTTCAAGCGTGCCGCGGCGATCGACCTGGCCGGGCGCAACGTGCTCGAGGCGGTGCAGATGTCGGTGCTGCCCAAGGTCATCGAGACGCCGCGCATCGCGGCGGTGGCCAAGGACGGCATCCAGCTGATCGTGGTCTCGCGTGTCACGGTGCGCACCAACATCGATCGGCTGGTCGGCGGTGCGGGCGAGGAAACCATCATCGCGCGGGTTGGCGAGGGCATGGTCAGCACCATCGGCTCGGCGGCCAACCACAAGAGCGTGCTCGAGAATCCCGACCATATCTCCAAGCACATCCTGAGCAAGGGGCTGGACGCCGGCACGGCCTACGAGATCCTGTCCATCGACATCGCCGATGTCGACGTCGGCGCCAACATCGGCGCCAAGCTGCAGATCGACCAGGCCGACGCCGACAAGCAGATCGCCCAGGCCAAGGCCGAGGAGCGCCGTGCCATGGCGGTGGCGCTGGAGCAGGAAATGCGGGCGCGGGTCGTCGAGGCCGAAGCCGAGGTGCCGCGCGCCATGGCCGAAGCGTTCCGCCAGGGCAACCTGGGCATCATGGACTACTACCGGATGAAGAACCTGCAGGCCGACACCGAGATGCGGCGCGAGATCGCCGACGCGCCGGAGCACGATCCCGGCAGCAAGTCCAACCGCTAGGGCACGACGATGCATGGCGACTTCGAATCGCTGCTGTTCGGCCTGTTGTTCCTGGCCGTGGTGGGTTTCCAGGTGCTCAAGCAGTTCCTGGCGGCGCGCGCCGCGCAGCGCCGTCGCCAGCAGCAGATGCAGGCCGGGGCTGGCGTGCCGCAGCCGCAATACGAGGTCGAGCCCGAACCGCTGGAGCTGACCGAAACCGACTGGGGCCGTGCACCCGAGCCGCAGCCGGTGTCCGAGCTGCCGCTGGAAGTCCTGCAGGCGCTCAAGCCGCGTCCGGAACGGCAACGCGATGTCGCACCGGCCGCTCCCCGGCGCCCGGACCCGGCACTGGTGCGCCGCCGCGCCCGCCATCGCCTGTTCCACTCCCAGCGTGCGTTGCGCCACGGTGTCGTGATGATGACGGTGCTGGGTCCGTGCCGGGCCCTGAAGCCCTACGACCAGGACATCTGACGGCGCCGCACGGCGATGCAGCGTGTGGCCGGTGCGCTGATTGAAATATGATCGGGCAGCCATGCAATACGTGCCCGTTCCCATCGATCTGCTGGAGATCGGCAAAACCATTCCGGTCGATCTCTGGGACAAGACCGGCAAGTTGTTGCTGCGCCGGGGTCACAGCCTGCAGTCCGAGCAGCACCGGGAGATGCTGGCCGCGCACGAGGCCTCGATGACCGAAGGTGACGCACTGGCCTGGACGCGGGGCTACGAACGCATGCTGCACGAAATGCTGCGCGATGGCTGCAGCGCCGAGGCGCTCTCCCGCCTGACCATGCCGGGAGAAATTCCGGAGTCCGATTTTCTCGACGAGGAGCCAGCCGACCTGTCCGGTGGCTGGCTGGTGCTGCGTGACAACCTGCAAGGCCTGCTGTACCAGCCGCAGGCTGCGACCGCGCCGGTGGACCAGCTCGAGCGGTTGCGCCATCGGGCGCTGGAACTGCTGGCATCCGAACCGGACCAGTGCCTGTTCGTGCTGTTCCAGGCGCTGGCCGATCCGATGCTGGGGTATTGCGCGACCCACGCCTTGTTGTCGGCCGTGGTCTGCGAACTGACGGCCGTCAAGGTCGGCATGCCGGCGCCGCAGCGCAAGGCCTTGTTCCGCGCCGCGCTGGTGATGAACATCGGCATGGCGCGCGCGCAGGACAACCTGGCCACGCAGAACGCGATTCCCAGCGAAGCCCAG
Organism: uncultured Rhodoferax sp.; assembly: GCA_963974265.1. Classification (GTDB taxonomy): domain Bacteria; phylum Pseudomonadota; class Gammaproteobacteria; order Burkholderiales; family Burkholderiaceae_C; genus CAISIP01. The sequence continues at coordinate 6,381 of CAXBDR010000025.1, read as the reverse complement.
CGTACGCTGATCCGCGATCATCCGCGGCTCGGCGTCGACCTGTTGCGCGGCATCGGACTGGACGACGCCGACGTGCTCGACATCGTGCGTTGGCACCACGAGCCGGACCAGGGGGCGGCGCGGCCGCACAACCTGCAGCAGCGCCACCTGCTGCGGGTGGCCGACACGTTCGTGGCCAAGATGGCCGCGCGCAAGACCCGGCTGGCGATGTCGCCGCTGGGCGCGGCGCGCTCGATGGTGCTCGACGCCTCGGGCGCGGAGCCGGTATTGGCCTCGGCCATGGCCACGGCCGTGGGTTTCTATCCGCCGGGCACCTACGTGCAGCTGGTCAGTGCGGAGCGCGCCGTGGTCGTTGCGCGCGGGCCGCGGGCGCACGACGCCCATGTCGTGAGCATCGTCAACCCCGGCGGCATGCCGCTGACCAAATACCTGTACCGCGATGTGCGCGAATCGCGTTATGCGATCCGCGCCCCGGTGAACGCCGAGAAGATCAAGGTGCTGGTCGACTTCGACAAGGCCTACCAGGCGCTGGCCGACGGCCGCGCCTGACGCGCACCGGCGCGGTCGGCATCACACCCCGTACGGCACCCAGACGTTCTTCACCTGGCTGGCCTGGCGCAGGAATTCCTGGCCGCGCCCCTGGCCGGCGCGCGCCCAGTCGCGCCCCCGCGCGCCACTGACCCAGGTCCGCTTGAGATTGCTGGCCGAAAGTCTTTCGATCTCCGCGCAGCCCTCGGCATCGCCGTCATGGCGCCATACGGCATCGACGTCGGCGTGGCCGGCCAGAACCGCGGACAAGGTCTTGCCGGCGTCGGTGACGATGTTCACCACGCCGTCGGGCAGGTCGGAGGTGTCCAGCACCTGGTACAGGTCGGTGGCGATCAGCGGCAGGTGGGTCGAGGGCAGCACGACGACCCGGTTGCCCAGCGCAATGGCCGGTGCGACCAGCGCCAGCAGTCCGAGCAGCGGCGCCTCGTCGGGGCAGACGATGCCGATCACGCCCAGCGGCTCGTTCAGCGCCGTGACGATGCCGTGCATCGGCGGCTGGTGCACCTGGCCGTCGAACTTGTCGGCCCAGGCCGCGTAGTAGAACAGTGTCTCGATGGCCGCATCGAATTCGGACGCCGCTTGCTGGGCGGTCTGCACCAGGCTCAGGGTCTGCACGAAACGTTCGCGCTGGGCCTGCAGGTTCTCGGCCAGGAAATACAGCACCTGGGCCCGGCCGTGGCCGGCGCTGCGTTCCCAGCCCGCGGCCTTGCGCGCCGCCTCGACCGCATTGCGCACATCCTTGCGGTTGGCCTCCGGCATCACGGCCACCGGCTGGCCGTTCACGCTGAGCGTGCGGCTGTAGCCGCCGTCGGGCCGCACCTGCTTGCCGCCAATATAGAGCTTGGCGGTGCGGTCGATGGCCGGGGCCGATGCCACCAGCCGACCCGCCTTGACCGGCTTGGGCCGGGCCGGCCTGGCGTCGTCGTCGCGCGCCACCAGGTATTCCATCAGGCCCTCGCGCCCGCCTTCGCGGCCGAAACCCGATTCCCGGTAACCGCCGAAGCCGCAGCTGGCGTCGAACTGGTTTGCGGTGTTGATCCAGACCACGCCGGCCTTGAGCCGGGGCGCGACATCGAGCGCCAGGCTGATGGACTCGCTCCAGATGCTGGCCGCCAGGCCGTAGACCGTGTTGTTGGCCAGCTCCACTGCTTCCGCCGGTGTGCGAAACGGCATCGCCACCAGCACCGGCCCGAAGATCTCCTCCTGGAACACGGCGCTGGCGGTGCCCACGTCGGAGATCAGCGTGGGCGGGTAGAAACATCCGCCCTTGGGCAGTCGGGCGTCCGACTGCCATACGGTCGCGCCGTCGTCCCGCGCCAGCGCGACGTATCGCGCGACCCGCTTGTGCTGGGTGGCATCGACCAGGGCCCCCATGTCGGTGGACTTGTCCAGCGGATCGCCGACGCGGATGGTCTTCATGCGTGCGCGCAGCTTCTCCAGAAACCGCTGCTGCACGCCTTCCTGCACCAGCAACCGCGAGCCGGCGCAGCAGACCTGGCCCTGGTTGAACCAAATGCTGTCCACGACGCCTTCGACCGCGCTGTCGAGGTCGGCGTCGGCAAACACGATGTTCGGCGACTTGCCCCCGAGCTCCAGGCTGATCTTCTTGCCGCTGCCGGCCGTGGCTTCGCGGATCAGGCGCCCGACCTCGGTCGAGCCTGTGAAAGCGATCTTGCCCACGCCCGGATGCTCGACGATGGCCTGGCCGGTACGCCCGTCGCCGGTGACGATGTTGACCACGCCCGGCGGCAGGCCGACCTCGTTGCAGATCTCGGCAAACAGCAGTGCCGACAGCGGCGTGAATTCGGCCGGCTTGAACACCACGGTATTGCCGCAGGCCAGTGCCGGTGCGATCTTCCAGGCCAGCATCAAGAGCGGGAAGTTCCACGGCACGATCTGGCCGACGACACCGATGGCGCGGTACTGCGCCAGATCGGTCTCCAGCAGCTGGGCCCAGCCCGCGTGGTGATAGAAATGGCGGATCGCCAGCGGAATGTCGATGTCGCGTGTCTCGCGGATCGGCTTGCCGTTGTCCAGGCATTCGAGCACCGCGAACAGCCGGCTGTGTTTCTGCAGCGCGCGTGCCAGCGCATAGAGGTGCCGGGCACGGCCATGGCCGCCGAGCGCCTGCCAGGGCTTGATCGCCGCCGACGCGGCGGCCACCGCGGCGTCGACGTCCTTCTTGCCAGCTTGTGCGACCTGTGCCAGCAGCTTGCCGTTGGCCGGGTTGCGGGTCTCGAACGACTCCTTGGCGTTCACCCAGCTGCCGTGGATGTACAGGCCGAAGCGGTTCTTGTGCCCAGCCAGCCAGGCCTGCGCGGTGTCGGGGGATTCGGGGGACGGGCCGTAGTCCATGGTGGTGAGGATGTCTGCAATGATGGGCATGGTGAGGGCGCGGGAAGGGTTCGGTTCAGGGCATCGCGTGCCGGTGTGCCGCCGAATAACGGCCGGTGACGAAATGCTCGAGCTGGCGTTCGATGTCGGTCAGCAAACTGGAGGCTCCGAAACGGAACAACTCGGGCGTGAGCCATTCGTCGCCGAGTTCCTCCTTCATCAGGCTCAGGTACTGCAAGGCCGCCTTGGCGCTGGAGATGCCGCCAGCGGGTTTGTAGCCCACCTTGAACCCGCTCAGGGCCAGGTAGTCGCGGATGGCGCGCACCATCACCAGCGACACCTCCGGCGTGGCGTTCACGCCTTCCTTGCCGGTCGAGGTCTTGATGAAATCGGCACCGGCCAGCATGCAGACCCAGGACGCGCGGGCCACGTTGTCCAGTGTCTGCAACTCGCCGGTAGCCAGGATGGCCTTGACATGGGCGTCGCCGCAGGCGGCGCGAAAGGCCTGCATCTCGGCATACAGCGCGGACCAGTCGCGCCGCAGCACGTGGCGACGGCCGATGACGATGTCGATCTCGCGCGCGCCGGCCTGGACCGACAACTCGATCTCGCGCAGCCGGGTTTCCATGCTCGACAGGCCGGCCGGAAAACCCGTCGACACAGCCGCCACCGGTATCGCGTGGCCTTGCAGCGCGCGCACCGCCGGGGCCACCATCTCGTGGTAGACGCAGACCGCGCCGGTCCTGAGCGAGGGCAGTCCAAGCGCGTGCAGCAGGTCGGCGCGCAGCGGTTGGCGGGCCTTGGCACACAGGCGCATGACGCGACCGTCGGTGTCGTCGCCGGACAAGGTGGTCAGGTCCATGCACTGGATGGCGCGCACCAGCCAGGCGGCCTGGTACTCCTTCTTCTGCGAGCGCCTGGCCGCCAGCGACTGCACGCGGCGCGTCACGGCATTGGCGTTTACGCGCACCGATTCGATCAGGGCCAGGTCCAGCGGCAGGCCGGCATTGCGGGCAATGGTTGTCATGTCATTCGGTTCAAGAGGGAGGTTCCGTGCGCGAGCGCGGGAACGGCAAGATGGTCGGCGATGCTCTGGCCGAGGTCGCAGAAACTCTGTCGCGTGCCCAGGTCGCCGGCGCGCACGCCGGGGCCGGCAAACAACTGCGGCACCTGCTCGCGGGTATGGTCGCTGCCCGGCCAGGTGGGATCGCAGCCGTGGTCGGCCGTGAGCGCCACCAGGTCGCCTGCGCGCAGGCCGCCCAGGAATGCGGGCAAGCGGGCGTCGAAATCCTCCAGTGCCTGGGCATAACCGGCGACGTCGCGCCGGTGCCCGTATTCCTGGTCGAAATCGACGAAATTGGCGAATACCAGCGCACCGTCGGGTGCGGCCGTGCGCTGCGCATCGAGCTGGTCGAACAGGGCCATGTTGTCGGGCGCCTTGACCAGCGTGGTGATGCCGCGCATGGCGAAGATGTCGCCGATCTTGCCCAGCGCGATCACGTCGCGGCCGGCTGCCGAGGCCACGTCGAGCAGGGTCGGCCCGGGCGGCGGCACCGCGATGTCCTTGCGATGCGCCGTGCGCCGGAACCGCCCCGGTGCGCCGTCGAACGGCCGCGCGATCACGCGGGCGATGCGATAGGGCTGGAGCAGCTCGAACGCCTGCCGGCAGATCGCGTACAGACGTTCCAGGGGGAAATGCTGCTCGTGCGCAGCCACCTGGAACACCGAATCGGCCGAGGTGTAGACGATGGGCTTGCCGCTGGCAATGTGTTCCTCGCCCAGCCGCGCGATGATCTCGGTGCCGGACGCGTGGCAATTGCCCAGGATGCCGGGCAGGTCGCAGGCCTGCACCCAGCTGTCGATCAGGTCGGCCGGGAAACACGGATCGGGCGCGTCGAACACGCCCCAGTCGAAAGCCACCGGCACGCCGGCCATCTCCCAATGGCCGCTTGGGGTGTCCTTGCCCACGGACTGTTCCTGGGCCGCGGCAAACGCGCCGGTGAACCCGTCCCGCCGTTCCAGGCCCGCGGGCCAGCGCCCGGTGGCCCGGTGGCTTGCCGCGCCCAGGCCCAGCCGCTCGAGATGGGGCAGGCGCAGTGGCGTCCCCTGCGCGTTGCGCCAGCGTGCGATATGGCCCAGCGTGTCGGCATCCTGCTCGCCGAAACGCGCGGCGTCGTGGGCGGCGCCGATACCGAGCGAGTCCAGCACCAGGATGAAGGCGCGGGCCATGGTGTCAGCCCGCCGTGGGCAGGCGCCGCAGGTATTCGGGCACCAGGCGCATCAGGTCCTTGGCGCCGACGGCGGCATAGTGCAGGGTCTGTTCGTGCGACAAGGGGATGTCGGACATGCCTTCGGCCAGGTTGGTGATGGTGGCGATGGCCAGCACGTCCAGCCCGCAATGGCGCGCCGAGATGACCTCGGGCACGGTGGACATGCCGACCACGTCGGCGCCCAGCGTGCGCATCATCCGGATCTCGGCCGGGGTCTCGAAACTGGGCCCGCTGGTGGCGAGATACACCCCTTCGTGCCAGGCGATGCCCAGCTCCAGCGCCGAGCGCTGCAGCAGCTGGCGCAGATCGGCGTCGTAGGCGTTGGCCAAGCTCATGAACCGGGGGCCGAAACGCTCATCGTTGCCGCCGATCAGCGGGTTGCCCGGCAGCAGGTTGATGTGGTCGGTCAAGGCCACCAGGCTGCCGGGGCCGACCTCGGGGCGCAAGGATCCCGCCGCGCAGGTCAGCACGATGGATTCGCAGCCGATCAGCTTGAAGGTGCGAATGGCCGAGGTCATCACGTCGGCGCCCTTGCCTTCGTAGAAGTGGCTGCGGCCCTTCATGCACAACACCGGGACGCCGCCGAGCCGGCCGCACAACAACTCGCCGGCATGGCCCTGCACGGTGGACACCGGAAATCCGGGCAGGTCGCGGTAGGCGATGGTCACCGGGTCGGCGATCTGGTCGGCCAGGCCGCCCAGGCCCGAACCGAGCACCATGGCGACACGTGGCTGGAAGCCGGGCAGGCGCTGGCGCAACACGGCGACGGCGTCGAACGGGAGCTGACTGCTGCTGTTGGTGTCTGTCATGCGTTGCGGCTTGGGTTGCGCCTCGCGGCCCCTGTGGCCGAAAGGCGGTTCATGCATTGTCCCCGATTCATTGCCGGATGTCGGTATGTCGACGTGTTGCGCCCGGACGGGAATGGCACGGTGCATGGCATGGCACGCAAGCCGGGCCGATGACATGCGTTACAGTTCCTCGACAGGCCCAGGACCCCGCATCCCCCATGTCAGACTCGAAACAGCACCCCCATTTCATCACGTCGTTGCAGGGGGAGTTGTACGACTGGCGGTTGTGGACGGCGCGTGCCGTGGTGCTGACTTTTGCCAGCATGGCCGGCCTGACCGTGGTGCTCTTCACCTGGATGTGCGAGTTCGCCTTCGAGCACTTTCGAAGCGTGGAGCGGGAGTACTGGTGGTCGCCGTTGTTGTGGACGCCGGTGCTGACG